>CAZLBA010000233.1:0-2526 GCA_964557555.1 uncultured Beijerinckia sp. | reverse complement strand
ATTTTTAGATTCCATTTTGTCAAGAATTCTTTTGGTCCAGATATTTCCATAGTGGTTATTTCCGCTTTGCTTAGTAATTCTTGAGCACCTTTTTCATCAGTTGCAATACAGCAAAATTTATGAGTCGAGGGAAGTTGACCAGACTCAGAACAAGAAACTTGAAGAATATTTTTTCTACCTGTTTTCTCTCTTACTTCTTCTACTCTTGAATCTTCACATAATATACAAATTCTCATATCATTTATTTAATTTTTTTTAATCATAGCTTTCAGTTATTGCAACAAACTCAATACCCATTGTTCCTAAATAGTATAATTTTAAGTCGCCATTTCTATCCCTTACAATTGTTGAATTGGTGTTTGTGTAAACAACTGGAGATTGTGATATAGTACTTACGGTTATTATTATATCTTGACCATTTGTTCCACCAAACTGAGACGCAAGTATTGTAAGTGAATCATTAACAAAATATAATTTACCAGAATTATTGATTGATACACCAGTAACAACCGAGTTAAGTACAGTAACATTAAAGGTCGCACCAGAACCTTGACCACCTGAACAAGTAAGACCATTGTATACACCATTGGTTCCGGGTACTGAAGGTGAAGCTCCTGTATTATCTGATATAGAAATAATATTTCCCTTACCTTGTGTAAAATCTACACTATAAATATCATTTGCCTTTATGTCATTCAGGATAAAATCATCAGCAATTGTATTATTATTAAATAAATCAGCAATTATGTTGTCATAAAAGTATTCACCTATAATATTATTATAGAAGTAATTTCCAATTTTATTTCCTCTAGATTGACCACCACCAAAACCAAAGTCATTCTGTATGGTATTACCATAGAAAGAATCACCAATAACATTATAAGCAAAGTTATAAGATATACTATTATCATTAAAATAATTACCTATACTATTTTGTCTAAAATCATAAGAAATTGTATTAAGTTCAAAGAAGTTACCTATATTATTATGTTTAAAGTAATTACCAATAATATTAGTATTAAACTCACTACCAATGGTATTATATTCAAACTCAGTGTCGATTGTATTTTGTTGAAAATCTCCTCCTAAAATATTGTAACGTGAAGCAGTTCCAAATGTATTATTTTGACAAGAATTCGCAATTGTATTAAAAACAAAGTCATCATGTACATCATTGTTCTCAAAATCTGAACCTATTTTATTTGCATAAGCTGATCCTAAAATCTCATTAGACCAGAAATAGTTACCAAATTCATTAGAGTCTATACTTCCAATAAAAAAGTTTCCTTTACACCAAATACCAATTGTATTTTTTTCAAAGTCAAATCCTCCGATATTATTACTTGTTCCAATTGTATTACTTTCAAAAGTAATTCCTATATTGTTACCAAATGTATAATTATAAAAAATATTATTGTATGCATTAGTTCCAATATTATTATTGTAAAAATCTCTATAAATTTGATTATCATAAAAGTCATTATCTATATTATTTTCATAGAAAGATATAGAACTATTTTCTCGTCCGATTATATTGGTATTAAAATAATCACCTATTTTATTTTCATAAAAATTACAATAGAGTGTGTTATTATTCATTCCATTTCCAATCTTGTTTGATTCAAATTCATCACCCAATATATTATTTTGATTAAATCCAACTCCTATCACATTTTTTAAGAATCCATCACCATTTGTTTTAACATTATTATAACGAAAAGCATTTCCAATTACATTGTTTTGAAATGCTTGACCTGAAATTTTATTATTTTCAAATTGTTCACCAATTCTATTTCTATAGAAATCATCGTTCACAATTGTATTGTCATTAAAGTTTTCACCAACAACATTTCTCTGGAAATTAGCAGTGATTTTATTATTTTGAAAATAATTAGAAATTTGATTTCCATCAAAATCATCATCAGTTATATTGTTTATGAAATGGTGACCTATAGTATTATTTGTACAATCATCATCAAAAGTGTTGTTATAACAGCTATTACCAAATGTATTATTAGAGTATTCACCATCAAAAAAGACATTATTTGATAAAAGAAAATCACCATCACCAGATTCTATATAAGATATAGCATGGTCTCCAATATAGTTATTAAAAGCACCATCATTGTCAATAGCATCTCCGAATGTTGTTCTCTCGTAGATGTAAGGAGAACCTTCCGAGTAGTCATGAATGTTATTTCTACAATATCCGTACATAGTGTCAGTCGTATTGTAGTATTTAATGTTATTTGCAGAAACATCCCAGTACGAACCGGTCAATGACATAGTAAAATTAGAATCTATAGTATAAATCTTAAAGAAAGTTTCACTAAAATATGGTATAGCAATTACATCACCAACTGAAAAGTTTGTAAATGTTGTATCAATACCACTAACAACACCATTAGCTACACTAATAGTACCAGCTTGTGGCTCATTTGGATTATAAACAAAGGTATCATATCTTTTGAATAAAACTTCTCTATGGTCATAGTCTGTTCTATTATTCCACTCATCTATTCTTTC
>CAZLBA010000232.1:0-2612 GCA_964557555.1 uncultured Beijerinckia sp. | reverse complement strand
ATCCGATCCTGCGCGGCACAATTGAAGGCTCCATGCCAGGCAGCTTCTCTGAGAATGCTGTCTGCTCATCTATCATGCGTGCTGCAACGGCGTGGAACGTGCTCGACCGCGCAGGCGTGCCCGGCATTACCGACGTGTGGTGCCCGCCTGTTCATGCTGGCATCAATTTGCTCGTTTCAATCAATCAAAGCTATCGCGGGCAAGCCAAGCAGGTCGCGAATGCGGTGTGGGGAAGCTCCGCCGCGCATGTGCGTTACAAGCACATCACCGTTGTCGACTCCGACATCGACATCCACGATTATGCCGCTGTTGATTGGGCAATTGCCTATCGCGTCAATGCGGGCGAGCAGGACGTTGTCATCATGCCGGCCACTTTCGGTGCGGGTCTTGATCCATCAACCCGCCGCCGCGACCGCAATGCCGATCTCTTTGGTACGGGCAAGTGGAATCGCTTGCTGATTGATGCGACCATCAATCTCGATTACGACCCCGATCCCGATCTGGGCGGCGCGCGCTTCCCGCCGACCGTTTGGCCGGCGCTTGATGACCGCGAGGCCGTCTATAAGCGTTGGGACGAGCTTGGTTTAACGGGCCTGCCGAAATAAGGCCCATATCCATCCGCTTGAAGAGCCGCAGGTTGATCAGCCTGCGGCTTTTCCCTTTTCGGGATTGGCATTTTGCAAGCGCTTTTGTTTGCGCTGCGCATTCTTGATCACTGTCTGGATCGTCACAGATTTCAGCGTTGCCTTTGTGATGCGATCAATCTCGGCAAGCACATGGGCAACTTCAGCCGCCACAGGGGTTGGCGGATCTTCGCTTGATTGATCCTGAAATGGCTCTTCCTCGAAAAGCTGGATGATATCGTAAAGCGTCAGGCGGTTTGCATTGCCGGTGAATTCGCAACCACCCCCCGGCCCGCGCGTGGATGCAACAATGCCTGCGCGAGAGGGCGTGCGCAGCACTTTCGCCAGATGATGCTGCGAAATGCCGTAGGTTTCGGCAATGTCATTGACGGGGATCTGCTCGCCGGGTCGCGAGGCCAGTTCCACAATGGACCAGATGGCGAGGCGCGTGGCCTGATTAAGCTTCATCTGCGCACCTGCCGGGTCGAGAGCTGCGAATCAAGGATCAATGCTGGCCTCCAGTTCAATGAAGGGCCCTGCTGTCATACCTTGGGAACGGAAGAAGGACATCAGCACATCATCATCAATATGCAGCATTGTACGGATGATCTTCACGCCAGTGGTACGGAAATGCTGCGTCATGACCTCCAGCAGGCGCGTGCCCACGCCCTCGACGCGGTGACCGCCGGCAACGCCAATGGCAAAGATCCATCCCGCCGGGGGCGATCCGAACTCCCAGGCGCGCACTTCTCCCAAAATATAGCCGACGACCCGCGGACCCTGCCGGGCGACCAGAAACCAGCGCGGCTGGGCACGGCCCGGCGGCGCATAATAGCTGTACCAGAGCTCAGGCTTGGCAATGCCGGTGATCTCCTCGTCCAGCGCGATGATCTGGGGAATATCCTCCAGCGTCACATCGCTGATGACCAGTCTGTCTTGCGCCACTTCAGAGGTCATTGCAGAGCGCCCCACCTGAACCTGATCCATGGATAACCGGCCTGTTTGGCTTGTCACCCTGTTTTTTGGCATTATAATACGCAAATACCTTTGAGCGCGAGCCCAAAGGCAAAATTTCGTCCGCTGAGGGGGTTCCAGACCCCCACAGATGCCGGGGAGGTGGGTCGTGGCGTCAGTGCAGGGTCAAGAGGCCAAGGGTCAGAAAGGCCAGAACCCCGGCCACTTGGGCAAGCGGGTCCTGCGCCGGGAAGATGCTGCGCTGTTGACCGGCAATGGGCGCTATGCGGATGACCTGCCCGTGCCGCCGGGGACGCTCCATGCTTATGTGCTGCGCTCACCCCATGCCCATGCCATCATCAAATCCATCAATACAACCGCTGCACTTGAGCTTGATGGGGTCGCTGCCGTCATCACCGGCGAAGAGATTGCCAAAGTCTCCGATCCTTTCCTCGTCGCGGTGAAGGAGCCAATCCCGCAATGGTCGCTGGCGGTCGAGCGCGTGCGCTATGTCGGGGAGCCCGTTGTCCTCATCGTCGCCTCTGACCGCTATATCGCAGAAGATGCGGCGGAGCTGGTCGAGATTGATTATGAGATCCTCGATCCTGTCATGGATCCGCTCGAAGCGGTGAAGCCCGGCAGCCCGCTGGTGCATGAGCCTGTCGGGACGAATGAACTTTCGCGCCGCGATTTTAAATATGGCGATCCAGATGCCGCTTTTGCAAGCGCGCACAAGATCGTCAAGCTCGATGTCGAATTTCCGCGCCATTCCTACACGCCGATGGAATGTTTTGTCGTCGTGGCGGAATATCGCCGCGCGGATCAGAGCTATGATGTGCTCGCCAATTTTCAGGGTCCCTTCAGCGCCCATCCGGTGATGGCGCGCTCCATGCGCATTCCGGGCAGCAAGCTGCGTTTGCGCACGCCGCCAGATAGTGGTGGCAGCTTCGGCATCAAGCTCTCGGTTTTTCCTTTCATCGTGCTGATGGGTTTGGCCGCGCGCATGGTCGGTCGCCCGGTGAAATGGGTTGAAGA
>CAZLBA010000231.1:0-2660 GCA_964557555.1 uncultured Beijerinckia sp. | reverse complement strand
ACCTTCAAGTACGTCCTCAAGAACGTTGCGTGGCAGGCGGGGAAGTCGCTCACCTTCATGCCGAAGCCGATCTTCCAGGACAACGGTTCCGGTATGCACACCCACCAGTCGCTCTGGAACGCCGGCGCCCCGTTGTTCTACGACGAGGCCGGCTACGGCGGCCTTTCCGATATCGCTCGCTGGTACATCGGTGGTCTGCTCCACCACGCACACGCGGTCATCGCGTTCACGAACCCCACCACCAACTCGTTCAAGCGACTGGTGCCGGGGTACGAAGCGCCTGTGAACCTCGTCTACAGCCAGCGCAACCGTTCGGCGTCGGTGCGTATCCCGCTCGCATCGCAGAGCCCGAAGGCCAAGCGCATCGAGTTCCGCTGCCCCGACTCCACGAGCAACCCCTACCTCGCCTTCTCGGCGATGATGCTCGCCGGTCTCGACGGCATCCAGAACCGCATCGAACCGCCGGCCCCGGTCGACAAGGACCTCTACGACCTTCCGCCGGAGGAGTTGGCCAAGGTTCCGCAGGTACCGGCCACGCTCGAGGGTGCGCTCGACGCGCTCGAGTCGGACAACGCGTTCCTGAAGGCCGGCGGTGTGTTCACCGACGACCTGATCGAGACGTGGATCGACTACAAGCGCAAGAACGAGGTGGATGCGATCCGTCTGCGCCCGCATCCGTACGAGTTCTCGATGTACTACGACATTTGAGTCAATCGCCTGCATGAATCGAAGAGGGACCGGCCCACTGGGCCGGTCCCTTTCGCATACGGAACCTCGGTACGCTCGGTAGCGATGTCGTCATTCTCCGATCGGCGGATCGGCCACCTCCTCGGCGCGGTTGTGCTGGCGCTCGCCCTCGTGATCACCGGGTGCGCTTCGAACGCGACCGACGATCGGTCCTCGAGTGATCGAGTCGTCACTCCGACCGGGGACTCCTCAACAACCACGACCACCGTCGACCTCGCGGTGACGACGACCTCCACCACTGTCGCGGTGCCATCGACATCGCCCGCAGTTACACCGTCGCCCTCCGCGCGCGAGCGGCTCGCAGTTCTCACCGTCGATGATCGGCCCGCTCCGCAGGGCGTGTACCGACGAGAGGAGTGGCCGCATTGGGCCGATGTCGACGGCAATGGTTGCGACGCACGACAGGACGCGTTGGTGGCGTGGTCGACGGTCCCGGCCACCGTGAATCGATCAGGAGCCTGCAAGGTCGTGGCCGGATCGTGGGTGTCGCCGTATGACTCGAAATCCTCGAACAACCCGGGTGATTTCGATGTCGATCACTTGGTGCCGCTGGCCAACGCGTTCGTATCGGGCGGTTGGACGTGGACCGCAGAACGTCGTCGCGCGTTCGCCAACAATCCAGCGGAACTCGTCGTGGCGTCGGCATCATCGAATCGGTCGAAGGGAGCCGATGCACCCGATCAATGGCGCCCGTCGAATCGCGACTCGTGGTGCGCGTATGCCGATGGCTGGGTGAAGATCAAGAGCTCGTGGGGACTCACGGTGACAACCTCCGAACGCGATGCCCTCGGGCAGATGCTCGATACCTGTGGCATCGCCGGCCCGGTCTGGCCGCTCGGTGGCACGGTCCGTCGCTCACCCGACGCGGCGGCGCCCTCGGGTTCGGCAGCGCCACCGGCGACCACCGCGCCCGCTACTCCCACCCCGACACCTAGTGGTGATGTGTACTACGCCAATTGTGCCGCCGCCCGTGCTGCGGGCGCTGCGCCCATTCGTGCCGGCCAACCCGGCTATCGCGCTGCACTGGATGGCGACAAAGACGGCGTCGCCTGCGAATAGGTGTTCGGATCTCGCCACTCGGTCATGCTCACTAGGGTTCGGCCGATGGAGCGCCTCCCCCTCACACCCGACGAACTGCTCACCACGACGCGGGCCGTGCGCAAGCGACTCGATCTCGCTCGTCCGGTAGAGCGCGAGGTCGTCACCGAATGTCTACGACTTGCGCTGCAGGCACCGAATGGTTCGAATCGTCAGACGTGGAATTGGGTCGTCGTCGATGATCCGCAGACGCGCGCACAGATGGCCGATATCTGGCGGCGCGGGGCCGCTGATCTCGGTGCCGCCGCGTCCGCGGTCCCAACGCCTCGCCCGATGGCGGAACGTCAGCCCGAGATCATGCAGTCCGTGGCGTGGTTGAACGAGCATCTCCATGAGGTACCGGTGCTCGTCGTCGCCACTGTCGATGGCCGTCCCGAGGGAGCATCGATGTTCACGCAGGCCACGATGTGGGGCTCGGTCCTTCCCGCGGTGTGGAGTTTCATGCTGGCGTTGCGCAGTCGAGCGATGGGCAGTTGTTGGACCACGGTCCATCTCGAGCGCGAGAACGAGATGTCCGAGCTCCTCGGCATTCCGGTCGACGATGTCACCCAGGTCGGACTGTTTCCTGTCGCCTACACCGTGGGAACCGAGTTCAAGCCCGGCGCCCGGGAGGCGTCAGCCGACACCATTCGTTGGAATCGCTGGTGATCACGCCTCGTCGGCGAGCAACTGACGAACCTGGGTTTCGACGGACGTGCCGTTGAAGAAGTCCGGATTCGTTCCGGTGAACAATCGGGCGGCATTCCCGAACATGAAGTCCCTGAACTGATCGCGAGTGACAAGATCGTCTTCGATGAGTTCCCATGCTTCGGGCA
>CAZLBA010000230.1:0-2663 GCA_964557555.1 uncultured Beijerinckia sp. | reverse complement strand
TCATAGACGAGATTGGGGGCGGTGGACTTCAAGGTGAGTTCGCGCACCGTCTCCCACATGCGCAGGAGATATTCGAAGTCACGCTTGATCTCAGGGCGCGTGCGGCTGGCACCTGCTGTGCGCAGAATGACGCCCATGCCTTCCGGCACTTCCAGATCCTGTACAAGTTCCTTGAGGCGACGACGATCCCCGGCATCGGTGATCTTGCGGGAAATGCCACCACCGCGCGCGGTGTTGGGCATCAGCACCGAATAGCGGCCTGCGAGCGACAAATAGGTTGTGATGGCGGCGCCTTTATTGCCGCGCTCTTCCTTGACGACCTGCACCAGCAACACCTGACGGCGCTTGATCACTTCCTGGATTTTATATTGGCGGCGCATACGCGGCGCGCGCATGGGCATTTCTTCGAGGGCGTCACCACCGAGCTGTTCGACCTGCTCAGCTTCTTCCTCGCTCTCTTCATCTTCATCATCGTCTTCGCGTTCGATGATTTCCTCGACATTGCTGGGCAGAGTGTCGATGTCTGGCTGTTCGTCAGACTGATCCTCGCGCGCGATGAGTTCTTCCTCGCGCGGCTCTTCCTCTTCGCGGGCGGGGGCTACGGCAATGATGGGCTCGGCTTTGGGCGCGGGTGCCGCAGGCTCCATCAGCCGTACGGCCTCATCAACCGGCGCATAATAGAAGGGGAACATTTCCGGCGGCGCGGTGAGGGGTGTGCTGCGTGTATCCAGACCTGCATCGCTTGTCACGCGCTCGTCGCGATTATACCGGCGACGACCGCGCTCGCGGCGCCGACGGCTGCGACGTGGACGCTCTTCCTGTTCTTCTTCCTCATGCGCGCGCGCTTCGTCTTCGAGCAGCGCGAGGCGGTCAGCAACGGGGATCTGATAATAGTCGGGATGGATTTCCGAGAAGGCGAGGAAGCCGTGGCGATTGCCGCCATAATCCACGAAGGCCGCCTGTAGCGACGGCTCAACGCGCGTCACCTTGGCAAGATAGATATTTCCACGAAGCTGTTTTTTGTTGGCGGATTCGAAGTCGAAGTCTTCTACGCGGTTGCCGCGCAGCACCACCACCCGGGTCTCTTCCGGGTGAGATGCATCAATGAGCATTTTGTTGGCCATGGGGAACTCGTTGGGCCGTAACCGGCTTCGGCGTCGCGCCTATCCAATGGGAGCGAGCCTGCGCCCGTCCGTAGCGGGGGCGGCGAGGCGACGAAGAGGGTCTTGGCGATAGTCGTTGAAAGGGCACGCAACAACAGTCCGATGGCGCGAGGACGCGCTGGCTGGTTCGATGTTGCGCTTGTGGGTGACAGGGCGGACAAGCCGCCAAAGCTTTGAGATGCGGGGGTCGTGATCAATGCGCCGCGCACAGCTTCATGGCCGACAGCGGCAAGCGCTGCGCGGTTTGAAGTTGCTTGATGTGCCGAGGCAGTGCGGGGCATTCTCTTACGACCTGAACTTGCGGTCGGGGGACCGCTCAAGACCCGGTCCGTGTCGAATTGCGCCGATCTATGACCGAACGACCTATCGACCCGCCCGAAAGCTGCGTTGGAACGCTCATCAGGGGCGGGGAGTGTCGGCGTGGCGCTCCTTGGAGGGCGCGTCACCGCCGGACTCATGTCCCGGACCGGGACGAAGAGACCATAAGGCTTGTCTAGCCCTTTTGGCAAGTAATCCTCATCTGTGGCCTGACAGCCACGCTTTGGCTGAATGCCGGGAAAACCGGCAATTCAGCATTAACCATTTGCCGCCTATCGCATAGGAAGAGCCCCATCGCGATCATCTCGCTCTTTTGGACCCTCATGGCCCGGCTGATCTCCCGCCTTCTTCTTGCGCTTGCCATGCTGGCCTGGCCCAGCCTTGCCGTCGCGCAGCAGGGCCAAGTGGTCGCTCGATCAGTAGATCTGCAGACGGCCGGAGAACTGACGCGGCTGGTCTTTGAGCTGAGCGGGCCCGTGTCGCCCAAAGGCCAGGTGCTGGCGCAGCCTGACCGGGTGGTGGTGGATCTGCCGGAGATCACGTTCAAGATTGATCCGGCCACGGGGCGCGGTCCCGCGGCGCCCAAGCCCGATCCCCGACGCCGTCAGATGCAGGCGGCGCAGCCCCTTTTGGGGGCGGTCGCCTCCTATCGCTTCGGTCTCGTAGCGCCGGGCAAGTCTCGCATCGTGATTGATCTCACCCATCCAGCCCGGATCGCCCGACTGGTCAGTGAGCCGCTGCCGGGCGGGCAGGGCGCTCGTCTGGTGATTGAATTGGGCCGGACGGATCAAGCGAGCTTTCTGGCAGAGGTGGCCAAATCAGCCGAGGCGCGGCCTGCGTCAGCGACCATGCCCCTGAGTGCGGGCCAGGCAAGCGGTGGCTTGCCGATCGTGGTGCTGGATGCGGGGCATGGCGGGATTGATACGGGGGCTCATGCGCTCAATGGTGCGCTTGAGAAAGATATTGTTTTTGACTTCTCCAAGGCGCTGGCAGCCCGCCTTGAGCGCGGCGGGCAGGTCAGGGTTGTGCTGACCCGCGAAAGCGATGTTTTCGTCGCCTTGGGGGAGCGTGTGCGGCGGGCGCGTGCTGTGGGTGCGGCTCTGTTCATCTCCATCCACGCCGATACGCTGTCTTATGATGGCTCGGTCTCTGGCGCGACCGTCTATACCGTCTCCGACCGCG
>CAZLBA010000229.1:0-2677 GCA_964557555.1 uncultured Beijerinckia sp. | reverse complement strand
TGGACGGTGAGCTTCGTGAGCATCACGATCGAGGATGACGGGCCGGGATTTTCGGCTGATGTGCTGACAAGGCTGGGTGAGCCCTATATCACTTCACGAGGTCAGCGCCGTGCCAAGATCGAAGATGGATCGGGCCTCGGCCTTGGTCTCTTCATCGCCAAGACGCTGCTGGAGCGATCCGGCGCAACGGTGGTGACGAGCAATGCGCCAGCGCCCGTGAATGGAGCGCGTGTCGAGGTCACATGGCCGCGGGCCGTGTTTGAACGTCGCCCGCGCCCATTTGAGGATGCAGAATTGTGAGAGTGGCATGAAAACATCACCACCCGAAGCCGACGGAGCCGTATCAGCTGGCGAGCCTGATGGTGATCGCAGCTTGCTGATCGTGGATGATGACAAGCCATTTCTCACCCGCCTGTCGCGCGCCATGGAAGCACGCGGCTTTATGGTGACAACAGCGGAATCGGTTGCCGAGGGCCTTGCAGCCATTGACAAGCAAGCGCCCGCTTTCGCCATCATCGACATGCGCCTGAGCGACGGCAACGGGCTTGATGTGATCTCGCAGCTCAAGGCGAAGCGGCCCGAAGCACGCGGCATTATCCTGACGGGCTATGGCAATATCGTCACTGCCGTCACAGCAGTGAAGCTTGGAGCTTTTGATTATCTCGCCAAACCCGCCGATGCCGATGAAATCTATGGCGCCTTGATGGCGACGCGCGACACCCGACCCGAAGTACCAGAAAATCCGATGTCTGCGGATCGTGTGCGCTGGGAACATATCCAGCGGGTCTATGAGTCCTGTGATCGTAATGTGTCGGAAACTGCGCGCCGTCTCAACATGCATCGCCGCACCCTGCAGCGAATTCTCGCCAAACGCGCGCCGCGTTAATCCCTGATCCGCGCCTGCGGATCAACAAGATCATGCAGGCGATCTGCTGCGACTTGTGCAAAACGTAACAACATGGCGCGGCGTCTGGCGGGTGCGAGGGGATGATGTGGAGCCTCGCGCAAAATTTCTGCACCATAATGATCTGCAATCATGAGACCTGTCTCTTGCGGCAAAATATCAAGCGGCATGTCTTGCGTGACTGCGAAAGAGAGATGGTCACAATAGTCGCGGTAAAGCTCCCATTTCTGGTCAGCGCGAAAATCCGCGACGGATGATTTAATCTCAATAATATGGATCACGCTTGCCGCATCCACTGCAACAAGATCCGCGCGCCGGCCATTGGCCAGCGGGAGTTCCGCGAGGGTTGACCAGCCCTGAGCGCGTAACAAACGCCGAACACCTCGCGCTACAGAAAGAGCCGTTGCAGATTGGCGACCATCGACAGCTATCGTCTCTGGCAAATGCTCAAGCTTGTCGTCACGCAAGCCCACGCCTGTCCTCCATCATCATCAGCGCAGCTTTCTCGGCAATCATCATGGTGGGTGAATTGGTGTTGCCGGAGGTGATGTTCGGCATGATGCTGGCATCTGCAATTCGAACTCCCTCTATACCACGCAAGCGCAAGCGCTCATCAACCACCGCCAGTGGATCTTGTGTGGTGCCCATCTTCGCTGTGCCGACGGGATGGAAGATCGTCGTGCCAAGATCACTGGCGGCGCGTAGCAAATCATCATCCGTGGTGACTGAAACGCCGGGACGGAATTCCTCTGGTCTGAAGGGGGCCAGCGCCTTTGCCGCACAGAGCTTGCGGGCCACCTTCAAGGCCTCAACCGCAACGCGCTGATCATCCGGTGTTGAGAGATAATTGGGACGAATGGCGGGCGGGCTCGTCATGTCGCGCGATCTGGCATGGATCGAACCGCGTGAAGTAGGGCGCAAATTGCACACGCTGACGGTGATGGCGCCGAAAGAATGCATCGGCTCGCCAAAACGGTCGAGTGAGAGCGGTTGAATGTGAAATTGCAAATTGGCCCGATCCACGTCTTTGTTTGAGCGCGTGAAGAGCCCCAGTTGTGATGGGGCCATCGTCAACGGGCCACGTCGGAACAAGGCATAATCCAAACCCATCTTCATCCGCTTCAGAAGCGATTGATAATCGACATTGAGCGTGCGCGTGTTGGAGACTTTCCAGATGGGACGAATCTGCAAATGATCTTGCAGATTCTCGCCCACTCCTGGCAGATGCCGTTCGACAGAAATGCCCAGTGACGTGAGCAAGGCCCCATCACCAATGCCGGAGCGTTCGAGAATATGCGGCGTGCCAACCGCACCCGCGGCCAGAATGATTTCGCCATGGCATCGTCTCGTGATGGTCTGCCCGCCCTGATGGATTACGACACCTGTTGCACGACCATTTTCGATCAGCAGACGTTCCACCTGAACACCTGTCAGCAGCATCAGATTTTTGCGCGCCAAAGCGGGGCGCAAGAAACCGCGCGCCGCACTCCAGCGCCGTCCACGTTTTTGGTTCACCTGAAAATAAGACGAGCCTTCATTGTCGCCTGTGTTGAAATCGTCAACCTTGCGAATACCGATTTCTGCACCAGCTTCTTGCACGGCATCCAGAATGGGCCAGCGCATACGCGGTTCTTCTACGCGCCATTCGCCGCCTGCACCATGCAATTTGCTCGCGCCCGCAAAATGGTCTTCATGTTTCTTGAAGATGGGCAACACATCGTCCCAGCCCCAGCCAGTAAGGCCAAGTTGACGCCAGTGATCATAATCAGCCGC
>CAZLBA010000228.1:0-2727 GCA_964557555.1 uncultured Beijerinckia sp. | reverse complement strand
GCTGCGCCAATGGTGGCGGCTACTATCACTATTCTTATTCTGTCGTGCGTGGCTGCGACCGCATCGTGCCGGTCGATATCTACGTTCCGGGATGTCCGCCCTCCGCTGAAGCTCTCCTCTACGGCGTCATGCTGTTGCAGAAGAAGATCCGCCGTCTGGGCACGATCGAGCGCTAACCGCCGTCGGGGATTTCTCCGGTGGCTTTTGACTGGCTGGTAACATGGACGAAGCTCTCAAGACGCTCGGCGATAGCATCGCCGCTGCCCTGCCGGGCGCGGTTGCGCGCACCTATGTCGAATATGGCGAGTTGAACGTCGTCGCAAATGCTCCGCGCATTCTCGATGTGCTGAAGCATCTGCGTGACGATGCCTCCTGCCTCTTCGTCTGTTTCGTAGACATCACCGCAACGGATTACCCGGCGCGCGAAAAAAGATTCGATGTCGTCTATCATCTGCTGTCCCCCCGCTTTAATCGCCGCGTGCGCATCAAAGCGGCTGTAGGCGATGGCGAGACGATCCCCTCCGCTTGCCCGCTCTGGCCTGCAGCCAATTGGTTCGAGCGCGAGACCTATGACATGTTCGGCGTGCTCTTTGCCGGCCATCCCGATTTGCGCCGCATCCTCACCGATTACGGTTTCGAGGGTCACCCGCTGCGCAAGGACTTCCCCATGACCGGTTTCGTGGAAGTCCGTTACGACGACATGGAAAAGCGCGTGGTCTATGAGCCCGTGCGTCTCAATCAGGAATTCCGCCAATTCGACTTCTTGTCTCCTTGGGAGGGTGCGATCCCGCAGCAACTCCCCGGCGATGAGAAAGCGAGCTAAGCGGCAGTAGGCAGTCGGCAGTAGGCAGTCGGAGAGTAGTTGATGGAGGGGTAGGTGGATGAAACCTCGGTAAGGTCCTATCGCGATCTGCGTGTCTGGCAACACGCGATGGACATTGCTGAAGACATCTATCGACTCACTCGAGGGTTCCCGAAGGAAGAGATGTTCTCGATGGTATCGCAATTGCGCAGTTCAGCGGCTTCGATCGCCGCCAACATAGCTGAGGGCTACGGCCGCGACAGCTCGCGCAGCTATGCCCATTTCCTGCGCGTGTCGCAGGGCTCTTTGAAGGAACTTGAAACACATCTGCTTCTGCCTTCCCGCGTTGAACTCACGACGTCTGAGCTTGTGAAGCCGATTCTTGAGAAATGTGACGTGCTGGGTCGTATGTTGCGCGCGCTGATCCGCAGCATCGAAGCCAGCGGCGAAAGGCAACCCGCATGACTTATCTGCAACCTCAAACCGACTGCCGACTGCCGACTGCCGACTGCCGTAGCGGAGCTGTCGCATGAGCCAGGAAACTTCAGCCGTCCGTAACTTCTCGATCAACTTCGGGCCTCAACATCCCGCAGCACACGGTGTGTTGCGCCTTGTGCTGGAGCTTGATGGCGAAGTTGTTGAGCGTGTCGATCCGCATATCGGTCTGCTGCATCGCGGCACCGAGAAGCTGATGGAAGCGCGTACCTATCAGCAGAATGTCCCTTATTTCGATCGGCTCGATTATTGCGCGCCGATGAATCAGGAACATGCCTTCTGCCTCGCGATTGAAAAGCTCTTGGGCCTTGAAGTGCCCAAGCGTGGCCAGCTCATCCGCGTGCTCTATTCCGAAATCGGTCGCATCCTGTCGCATCTGCTGAATGTGACGACGCAGGCGATGGACGTTGGCGCTCTGACGCCGCCGCTCTGGGGCTTTGAAGAGCGCGAAAAGCTGATGGTCTTTTACGAGCGCGCATCGGGTGCGCGTATGCATGCCAAATATTTCCGCCCTGGAGGCGTGCATCAGGATCTGCCTGAGAAGCTCGTTGCTGACATCGGCGCATGGTGCGATCCGTTCCTGAAAGTGTGCGATGATCTCGAAGACCTCTTCATCGAGAACCGCATCTTCAAGCAGCGCAATGTCGATATCGGTGTTGTGACCGAACAGGAATGCTGGGAGTGGGGCTTCTCGGGTCCAGTGTTGCGTGGCTCAGGCGTTGCTTGGGATTTGCGCCGCGCGCAGCCTTATGAATGCTACGAAGAACTCGACTTCGACATTCCGGTTGGCAAGCATGGCGACTGCTATGCACGACAGGTCGTGCGTATGGAAGAGATGCGCCAGTCCGTGCGCATCATGAAGCAATGCGTTGAACGACTGATGTCGAGCGAGCGCGTGGGCGCTGTCTCGTCGAGCCAGGGCAAGGTCGTGCCGCCATCGCGCGCTGAAATGAAGCGCTCGATGGAAGCGCTCATCCATCACTTCAAGCTCTATACCGAAGGCTTCAAGGTTCCTGCTGGCGAGGTCTATGCAGCCGTTGAAGCGCCGAAGGGCGAGTTTGGCGTCTATCTGGTCGGTGACGGTACCGACAAGCCCTATCGCTGCAAGATCCGCGCGCCGGGCTATGCACATCTTCAGGCCATGGATTTCCTCTGCCGCAAGCACATGCTCGCGGATGTGTCGGCCATCCTTGGTTCACTCGACATCGTTTTTGGCGAGGTCGATCGATGAACTCAATCGGGCCGCATGTCGCGCGCATTGGCGTCTATCTGTTCTGGACGATCGCCTTTCTGGTCGTCAGCCGGATATTCTTCGATCTGCTGGCACGTCGCCCGGTGTTTTGGACCTCGCAAGAGGGTATCGAATTGCTGCTCTGCCATGCGTTTGTCGGTGGCCAGTTCATCATGTTTGCGGTGAGGGTCGCGGCGCC
>CAZLBA010000227.1:0-2737 GCA_964557555.1 uncultured Beijerinckia sp. | reverse complement strand
TCTGACCCGCCGCGAAACCCGCGCCTATAGCCATGTCTTTGCGCGCACGCTGGTCGGTTATTGGCAGGAGATCGGCGCCCTGAACAAGAACCCGCATCGCTCGGCGGGTTTTAGGGTCCTGAAAGCCCCTGATGTCCCATCGGTTCTGCTGGAGCTGGGTTATCTGTCCAGCAAGAGCGACCTTGCGAGCCTGACCTCCCCCCAATGGAGGGACAAAGCGAGCGAACTGGTCGCCAAGGCCGTTGAGGGTTTCTTCAAGGACAGGGCAGGGGTTGGCGCCAAATCGCCCTGACGCCCACAAAGTGACACAAAAGAGAGCAAGGAGTGGGGCTCGCGCTGGTCGCGACTCGTCTTGCCTGCTAGGAAGACGCGCATCCGCTTAGAACGCCCGCAGGTCGGCGGCGTTGGTGAGATTTGGACGGAAAATGGGTTTGATCAGGGGCTTCGCCCGCTTCCTCGGCTTCCTGTTTGCAACTGGCACAATCATCGCTGTGCTGGGTGCGGCAGCCGCTGGGCTGGTGATCTGGCACTATCAGCAGGATCTGCCCGATACTGCGCAATTGCAGAAATATGAGCCGCCCGTGATGACGCGCGTTCATGCGGGCGATGGGTCCATCCTTGCTGAATATGCACGTGAGCGGCGTCTCTACCTGCCAAGCTCAGCCGTGCCCGCTATGGTCAAGCAGGCTTTCATCTCGGCGGAAGACAAGAATTTCTACACCCATGGTGGCATCGACCTTGAAGGCATTGCACGTGCGGTGGTCATTCTGTTTCAGGGTCGCCGGATGCAGGGTGCCTCGACCATCACGCAGCAGGTCGCCAAGAATTTCTTGCTCACCAATGAGCGCAGCTTTGAGCGCAAAATCCGGGAAATCCTGGTCGCCTTCCGCATCGAGGCCGCCTATTCGAAAGAACGCATTCTTGAGCTTTATCTGAACGAGATCTATCTCGGTCTCGGCAATTACGGCATCGCGGCTGCGGCGCTCAATTATTACGGCAAGTCTGTTCATGAACTGACCATTGCAGAGGCTGCCTATCTCGCGGCCTTGCCGAAAGCGCCGAGCGATTTGCATCCGTTCCGCAACCCATCGGGTTCCATCGCACGCCGTAACTATGTCATCGACCGCATGGTCGAGAATGGCTACATTCCGCGCGAGGTTGGAGCCAAGGCGAAGTCCGAACCGCTTGGCGTCAATCCGCGTGTGCTCTCGCCCAACACTTATGCTGCGGGTTTCTTCGCTGAAGATGTGCGCCGGATCTTGTCCGAACGCTATGGCGAAAAGAAACTCTATGAAGGCGGTTTGTCAGTTCGCACCACGCTCGATCCCAAGATGCAGCTGATGGCGCGCAAGGCGCTCGTCGATGGGCTCGTGCGTTATGACGAGGCGCAAGGTTTCCGCGGTGCAATGCGCAATATCCGCATTGATGTTGATTGGGGCCTTGCACTTGCAGAAGTGCCCGCTTTGGGGGATGTGCGGCCTTGGCGTTTGGCGGTTGTGCTTGATGCAACGGATGGTTCAGCCCGCATCGGCTTGCAGCCCCCACGCGAGAAGTCGGGCGAAGTTAGCCGCGAGCGTCAGACGGGGACCTTGCCGCTCGATGGCATTCGCTGGACGAAGCGTAATTCAGTTCGCCAACTCTTGCAGGCAGGCGATGTGATCTATGTCGAGCCAGTCGATGACAAGCCGGGGCAGTGGCGCTTGCGTCAGATCCCCGAAGTGTCGGGCAGCATCGTTGCGATGGATCCGCATACGGGTCGTGTGCTGGCAATGGTGGGCGGCTTCTCGTTCGATCAATCCGAATTCAACCGCGCCTCACAGGCCTATCGTCAGCCGGGCTCATCTTTCAAACCCTTTGTCTATGCGACTGCACTCGATAATGGTTATACGCCATCGTCAACCGTGCTTGATGCGCCGATTGAAATTGACATGGGTAATGGTGAAATCTGGCGGCCTGAAAATTATGGCGGGACTTCGGGGGCCTCGCCCCATACGCTGCGTTACGGCATTGAGCGGTCCAAGAACCAGATGACAGTGCGTCTGGCGCGCGATCTTGGAATGCCTGTCGTCTCTGAATATGCGCGGCGTTTCGGGATCTATGACGATATGCCTCCCTACCTTGCAATGTCATTGGGCGCAGGTGAGACCACTGTGCTGCGCATGACAGCGGCCTATTCCATGCTGGTCAATGGTGGGCGCCGGATCAAGGCGACTTTGATCGACCGCATTCAGGATCGCTATGGCGCGACGATCTATCGTCATGATGAGCGCATTTGCGAGGGCTGCGCTGCACCGGGCTGGCAGCCCGGTCAGGCAGAGCCGAAGCTGATCGACCAGCGCGAGCAGGTGCTCGATCCGCTCACCGCTTATCAGATCACATCCATCATGGAAGGCGTCGTCATTCGTGGCACGGCGACCTCCATTCGCGCTGTTGGAAAACATCTTGCAGGCAAGACCGGCACAACCAATGATGCGAAGGATGTATGGTTTGTTGGCTTCTCGCCCGACCTCGCTGTCGGCGTCTTCATGGGCTATGACCGCCCGCGCTCGCTTGGCAATACGGCGACGGCAGGCATGTATGCAGCCCCCATCTTCCGCGATTTCATGATGGCTGCTCTGAAGGACAAGCCCGACACACCTTTCCGCGTGCCGCCCGGTATCAAGCTCATTTCGATTGATCCGAAGACGGGTCTGCGTTCGAGCGGGCAAGGTACCATTCTCGAAGCGTTCAAGCCGGG
>CAZLBA010000226.1:0-2745 GCA_964557555.1 uncultured Beijerinckia sp. | reverse complement strand
CTTCTCCCATTGGGAGAAGGGGGCCGCCCCCCGACAACGAAAAAGGGCGCCCCGTTGGGACGCCCTCAAACTCAGTGAAGGTCCAGATCTTACTTGATCTTGGTTTCCTTGAATTCCACATGCTTCTTGGCGACGGGGTCATACTTCTTCATCGAGAGCTTCTCGGTCTTGGTGCGAGCGTTCTTCGATGTGACGTAGAAATAGCCCGTGTCGGCGGTCGAAAGCAGCTTGATCTTGATGTTGGCGGCCTTGGCCATGGTCGAAAATCCCAGATAAGTGCCACAGAGGCAGGAGCCGCAAGCGCGCTCGCCCCGGCCGATTGGCGCGCACCATACGGATGGGGCGGGCCAAGTCAAGAGACCGAAGCGGTTCAGGGGCGGGAAGGGGCCGGATTTTCCGGCAAAGCGGGGTCAGGATGGACGCTATCGCGGCCAAAGCCGTGCATCTTCAGCGCCCATTGATAGCCCACAAGCGCCCCCTTCACCCTCGGAAGGAGCCAGAGGGAGAAGAGGATGGTCATCGGCCCCCAGACTGCGGCATGCAGCCAGGCCGACCAATCATAGCTCTGCTGTTCCACGAACAGGATCCCGGCGCCTACCACCTTGGCCACGATCGCCATTGTGAAATAGGGGGGCGCGTCATCCGCCCGCTGGTGGTGCAGCTCCTCGCCGCAGCATTCGCAGGCTGGAATGACCTTCAGATAGTTCGTGTAAAGCTTACCCTCGCCACAGGCGGGGCAGCGGCAAGAAAAGCCGCGCTTGAATGACTGCCAGATATCGCGCTTGCCTTCGCTCATCTCGATCTGCCTTTGCTGCGGCCTTTGGGCGGGTGGCTCTTCTTACCACGTCCACCGGATTTTTCGCGTGGCAAGCTGTCGCGGAATTTCGATTTGCGGCTTTTGAGCGGTGGCGAGCCAGCGCTGCGGCGGTTCTTTCCCTCGCTCAGCATTTCGAAACGCATGGCGCCTGCGAAAGGTGCCACTTCGACAAGCTTCACATCCACAATATCGCCCAAGCGGAACATCTCACCCGTGCGATTGCCGATGAGTGCATGCATGGCTTCATCATAATGGAAGTAATCAGAGCCCAGCGTTGCGGCGGGGATGAAACCATCAGCACCAGTGTCCGCAAGCTTGACGAACAGCCCGACCTTGGTGACACCGGAGATGCGCGCTTCAAAGCTCGCACCGATCTGGTCAGCAAGATGCGTTGCAATCAGACGATCAATGGTCTCGCGCTCTGCTGCCATGGCACGGCGCTCGGCGGCTGAAATGCGGGCCGCGATTTCGGCCAGTTCATCGGCGCCCATATCCGGCAAGCCGTCAGGGCCAAGATCAAGCGCGCGAATAAGCGCACGATGCACGATCAAATCGGCATAGCGGCGAATGGGGGAGGTGAAATGCGCGTAGCGGCGCAGATGCAAACCGAAGTGCCCATAATTTTCGTTCGTATATTCGGCTTGTGCTTGCGAGCGTAACACCACCTCATTCACCACATGCTCATGTTCTGTATCGCGCACGCGCTCCAAAATGCGATTGAAGTGATGGGGACGCAAAGCCTCGCCCTTGGCAAGCTTGATGCCAATGGTTGAGAGAAACTCCGAAAGCGCATTGATCTTCTCAAGCGAGGGCTCATCATGCGCGCGATAGATGAGCTGCTGGCGCTTGTCTTCAAGCGTCTCTGCCGCTGCAACATTGGCGAGGATCATGCATTCTTCGATGAGCTTATGCGCATCAAGTCGAGCTGGCACGATAATACGATCAACCGAGCCATCGGGCTTGAGCAGGATCTTGCGTTCGGGCAAATCAAGATCAAGTGGCGAGCGCTGCGCGCGTTCAAGCTTCAGGGCTTCATAGCAGGCCCAGAGCGGGCGCAGCACGTGATCGAGAATGGGCGCGGTGGTTTCATCTGGCTTGCCATCAATGGCTGCCTGGGCTTGTGGATAGCTCAGCTTCGCGGCTGAGCGCATCATGATGCGGTGGAAGCTGTGACGTTTCTTGCGACCCGTCTTGTCAATGATCATTCGCACCGCCATGGCGGGACGGTCCACCAGCGGGCGCAGCGAGCACAGATCATTCGAAATGCGCTCAGGCAACATCGGAACAACGCGGTCGGGGAAATAGACCGAATTGCCGCGATCCAAAGCTTCGCGATCAAGCGGGCGATGCGGGCGCACATAGGCCGCCACATCGGCAATGGCCACCGTCAGGATGAAGCCGCCTTCATTATTCGGGTCAGGATCAGGCTCCGCGTGAACAGCGTCATCATGATCTTTCGCATCGGCAGGGTCGATGGTGACGAGCGGCAGTTTGCGCCAATCTTCGCGCCCCTCCATCGTCGCTTCGCGCGCAGTATCAGCTTCCGCGATGGTTTCGGGACGGAAGGCATTCGGGATGCCATGGGTATGGATCGCGATAAGGCTGATTGCCTTTTCGCTTTTGAGTGAGCCCAGACGCTCTTTGACTTTCGCGGTCGGCAAGCCAAAGCGACCATGGCGCACAAGATCAACCGCCACAAGATCGCCGTCGCGTGCCTCACCCTGCTGCCCTTCAGGAATTTCGAGTTCGCGCGGCTGGCCCTTCTTGACGACCGGAACGAGACGCCCACCACCTTGCGGCAAAGCGCGATAGACGCCGAGCACTTGCTGGCGCGCTTTGGAAATGAGCTTGATGACACGACCCGAATAGGCTGGCGCGCCATCTTCAGGCGCACGCACAGCCTCAGCACGGATCAAGGCGCGATCACC
>CAZLBA010000225.1:1594-2815 GCA_964557555.1 uncultured Beijerinckia sp. | reverse complement strand
AGTCAGCTCCGCTGACAGCTTCTCCCTATGGGAGAAGCGGGAGCCTCGTTTTGAAAGAGCGAAGCGCTGATTGCGCCCCCTTCGCCGAGCGGGAGAGGCGAGCGCCCCTCAGACCTCAGACCGCCGACTGCCGACTGCCTAACGACAGCCCCACCCATCCATGCTACACCCCGGCCATGAACCAATATGCAAAGCGTCGCCACCAACTCGGCTATTTCGGTCCTGAGGACGAAGAGCTTGAGGAGGCCCCCATTCAGGCCCCTGCCCCGCGTGGGCCGGGATTGCCGCCGGGACTCCATGCGTTTGAGGTGAGCGAGGGCGGGCGGCTCGACAAATTTCTGGCGGGCGCCGGAGACGGTCTGTCACGCACGCGCATCAAGGCCCTCGTTGAAGCGGGCCATGTGCGCATTGATGGCAAACCGGCCAAGGATGCGAGCCTGAAGGTGAAGCCCGGCCAAAGGGTCGAGATCGAGGTGCCGGAAGCGGCCCCTGCCGAACCGCAAGGCGAAGCCATTCCGCTTGATGTCGCTTTTGAAGACGACGATCTCATCATCATCAACAAGCCTGCCGGGCTCGTCGTGCATCCCGCTGCCGGCCATGAAAGCGGCACACTCGTCAATGCGCTCATTGCCCATTGCGGCGACACCTTGTCGGGCATTGGGGGCGTCAAGCGCCCCGGTATCGTCCATCGGCTCGATAAGGACACATCCGGCCTTCTGGTGGTCGCCAAGAATGACGAAGCGCATCAGGCGCTGAGCGACCTGTTTGCCGATCACGGGCGGACCTTCTCGCTCACCCGCGACTATCTCGCTTTTGTCTGGGGCGCCGTGGAGCGCAGCGCCGGCACGATTGAGGCCCCACTGGGCCGCCACCCATGGCATCGCGAGAAACAGGCTGTCGTGTCGCAAGAGCGTGGCCGGGAGGCCATCACCCATTTTCAGGTCGAGGCTAGCTTCGGCCGAGACAAGGAGGGCAAGGCGCTGGTAAGCCTGGTGCGCTGTTCGCTGGAGACGGGACGCACCCACCAGATCCGCGTGCATATGGCCCATATCGGTCATCCCGTGGTGGGTGATCCGCTCTACGCCACCGGCTTCAAGACCAAGGCGGCGCTTCTGCCGGAAGGGGCCCGCGCACTGGTCGAGCGGCTGCATCGTCAGGCGCTTCATGCCACTTCGCTCGGCTTCGACCACCCCCGCACAGGTGAGGCCCTCCTTTTCGAAT
>CAZLBA010000225.1:0-1520 GCA_964557555.1 uncultured Beijerinckia sp. | reverse complement strand
CCCTGCCGCCGGAGCTTGAAGCACTTGAGGCCGCACTTTTGGGGGCGCAATAAAGCGGCGCTGACGCTTTTGTCATCCCGGACGTGTTTCTGCCAGGGCTCTGCCCTCTTTCGGCCATGGTCTGGCGACCCTATATTGGATGCTGATGGCTGGCGTGTCAGGCGTGGCCGTCACAGGAGCTGCCCTGTCGGGGGTTCTGAGGAGGTTTTGGAATGGCTGCTGCACTTCCTGTTATTGCCGCTGAAGGTGGCCTGTCGCGCTATCTTGCGGAAATCCGGCGCTTTCCCATGCTCACGCCGGAAGAGGAATATATGCTCGCCAAGAGCTGGCGAGAGCATGGCGACCGTGACGCTGCCCAAAGGCTCGTAACCTCGCATCTGCGCCTCGTGGCGAAGATCGCGATGGGTTATCGCGGCTATGGCCTGCCGATTGGTGAAGTTGTCTCTGAAGGCAATGTGGGCCTGATGAAGGCCGTCAAGCGCTTTGAGCCCGAAAAGGGCTTCCGCCTCGCCACTTATGCGATGTGGTGGATCCGCGCCGCTATTCAGGAATATATCTTGCGCTCATGGTCGCTCGTGAAAATGGGCACCACGGCCAATCAGAAGAAGCTCTTCTTCAATCTGCGCAAGGCCAAGAGCCAGATCTCGGCACTTGAGGAAGGCGATCTGCGGCCTGATCAGGTCAAGACCATTGCGCATCGCTTGGGTGTGACCGAGCAGGATGTCGTGGACATGAACCGCCGCATGAGCGGAGACGCCTCCCTCAACGCGCCCATCCGTCAGGAGGGTGAAGGCGGCGAATGGCAAGACTGGCTCGTGGATGAAAGCTCCAATCAGGAAGCCATTCTCGCTGAGCAGGAAGAAAGCGACAATCGCTTGATGGCGCTGCGCAATGCCCTTGGTGTGCTGAATGACCGCGAACGCCGCATCTTCGAAGCTCGCCGCCTGCTTGACGAACCTGTCACGCTGGAAGAGCTGTCCGAAGAGTTCAACATCTCACGCGAGCGGGTGCGCCAAATCGAAGTGCGCGCATTTGAGAAGGTGCAGAAGGCCGTGAAAGATGGCCTCACCCGCCTCGAAGCCCTGCCCGCAGCTGGCGCGATCGAGCATCGCCCGCAGGCCTGAGGAACAGCGCCCGCGCGGATGCAGGGTGAATAACAGGAAGAGGCACCAACAATGGTGCCTCTTTCTTTGCCATCTGCTCACACATCCACTGCAAACCCCGTCACTTCGAAGCCGAGGCGCGCAACAGGTAGAGTGATCGGCCCAGCTGGATCTCGCCCCTTTGCTGAGTGATGCATATCTCAGCAGAAGATGATGTAACGCGAAAACAGGGCCACACCCTCAGCATGACCCTGCACCAATTGAAGGCAGACCTGCACGCTACTGGAACATGGGCACCATCACCTTCACTCCGTCAAGGTTCGTGGTGACGAACCCTATCTGATCAACGCCCCAAGTAATGAGATTCATATTGGTCCGACATTCGGGCGATGGTCGATATCTATAATCGGTCAAGGG
>CAZLBA010000224.1:0-2827 GCA_964557555.1 uncultured Beijerinckia sp. | reverse complement strand
GAATCCGGCAGAAGCGGTGCTTGCGAATTCAAGCTCACAGCGGCCCGGCAGGAAGCTTCATGGCAGGTGCTGCACCGCCCGCGGGCGCACCGGTCTGCTGGCGTTTCATGTCAGCGGCAGCCTGACAGGCACGTTCTGCGATCTGGGCGGTTTTGCCCGTGGCATCGCGCATCTGACCCATGATCTCGTCAGGAATCCCGCAAGTGGCTTGCTGCTTGGTCATCCAGTTTCGCATCTCTGTTTCAACCGAAACGAGCGAGCGCAGTCTGGGGCAGGAGGCCGTGGGATCGACCTTACCGTTCTTGCTGGCCTTCACGATCTTGTCGAGCTCGGCCATCTGGGTCTGCCGGCGCTCCTGAAACTTCGTCATCTGGGTTTCGCAGACAGAGGGTGTCTCGGTCGGACGCGCCGCAGGACCGGGGCCGGAATTGAACATGGAAGCAGGCGGCGGAGGGGCAGCACTGGTCGCGGGGGCGGCAAAAAGGGAGCCGGGCGCCTGCTGCGGGGCCTGCTGGAAGCCTGCGGCGGGGGCTGGCGCGCCAAAGAGCGAGCCGGAAGCAGCGGGGGCCGCCGGCGCGGCAGGGGCCGGAGCGGGAGCCGGGGCTGCAGCCGGAGGGTTGGCAGGTGCAGGCGGTGGCATGGTCAGCAATTGCGCTGCAGCAGGGCCTGTCAGGCACAGGCCCGCCAAAAGTCCCATCAGATGGAGCGCGTGCACCGGCGTCTGCCTTGAAACACTCATTGCATTGGTCCCCGATACTTTCGAAAGTTTCATAGCAAGGTGGCTCACCCCTCACAAGCTTGGGAGAGGTTGCAGCCAAAAGCGCCGATTTGGTGGCGGGCTTTCGCCTGCCGGCCCTGCAAGCTAGAAGGATCCATGTCTCGCTACGATTTCACCACCCAGCGGCTTTATGTTCGCGAGGCGCTCGGCCCCGGCGTGACGCTTGAGCTTGAGCGTGAGCAGGCAAATTATCTCCTAAATGTCTTGCGCTTGCGCGATGGCGCGGGGCTGCTCCTGTTCAACGGCCGCGATGGCGAATGGCAGGCAAGCCTGCAGCAATCGGGACGCAAACAGGCGCAACTGGTGGTGCGCGAGCGGCAACGCAACCAGACCGCACCTGGTGCGATTGATTACATATTCGCCCCGATCAAACATGCTCGACTTGATTACATGGTGCAGAAGGCTGTCGAAATGGGAGCTGCCAGCCTGCGGCCTGTCATCACGAATCGCACGCAGGCGCAGCGCGTGAACCGCGAACGCATGGAGGCCAATGCGATTGAAGCAGCCGAACAATGCGGCATTCTGAGCATTCCTGACGTGCATGAGGCTGTCAGTCTTGAGAAACTGCTGAAGGATCTTGACCCCTCTCAGAGCTTGATCTTTTGCGATGAAGATGCGCCGGCCTGTGACACCGTCGCGCAATTGCGCGCAGCGCTGCCCAAAGGCGCCCGGACTGCACTTCTGGTCGGCCCTGAAGGCGGCTTTGATGCGCAGGAACGCGAGATGCTCAAGCGCCGCGACAATTGCATCACGATCACTTTGGGGCCGCGCATTCTGCGCGCCGACACGGCCGCCATTGCAGCTCTGACTCTGGTACAAGCTGCCATTGGCGATTTGAGCGATTAGGATCTCTATCGAGAAGCGACTGCAGCCCCACCCGTCTTATGGGAAGGGGGGATGTCACGCGTTTTTCAAATCAGCCACCATCATCTTGCCACGAAGCAGGCATTCACTCTCGGCAGAGTCACACAGCCAACGGATCGCCATGGGCCACGCACCGCTTTACCTCGTGCCGATCATGCTTGTTGCCGCAACAAGCGCCTTTGCGCAGGACGTCTATTCTGCGCCGCGCGAAAATGCAGAGCGGCTTTGCGATTCCTTTGGTCCGGGTTTTGTGCCGGGTCATCAGCCGGGCAGTTGCGTCAAGGTGCAACAGCGGTTGCGTGTTGCGCCTGCACGCAATCACCACGCGCCAGCCCCGCCACCCACCGCCTTCGCACCCATGCATGACTCACCGGCGCGCCCACAATTGAGGCTCCAAGGCAGCTTTGGAGTGGCCGGGCCGGATCGCTGATCCCGATTTGCCTGATTGAACCACGCCCCTCAGCCGTGGTTTACTTGCGAGCTTCTCGCTCACCGGACTGATTGTGACCTCGCCCCCGCTCTCGCCCCTGCTTCAGCACTTCACCGCAGCTGCGCTGCGAGGGGGTGAGATTGCGATGGAGTGGTTCCGGCCCGGCGCCCGCACCCTGGCGCGCATTGATAGCAAGGAAGGCGGCTCGCCAGTCACCGAAGCAGATCACGCCGTTGATGCTTATCTGCGCGCCGAACTGCCACCCCTCGCCCCGCAGGCCGCATGGCTGTCGGAAGAAACCGAGGACGACCCGCATCGGCTCGATTGCGAGCAGGTGATTGTCGTGGACCCGATCGACGGGACCCGCGCCTTTCTCAGCGGAGATCCGCGCTGGGGGGTTTGCATTGCGCTTGTCTCGCGCGGCCGACCGGTGGCGGGGGTTATCCACATGCCCGCCCTCAACCTCACTTTCGTCGCAGAACAGGGGTTGGGCGCCTACCGTAACGGAGACCTGATCCGGGCCTCGGAGCGACCCAATCTGGCCGGAGCCACCATGGCGGGGCCATCAAGCCTCATTAACAGGCTGAAATCGGATGGGATTTCGACGGTTCTGGAGCCCCGGATCCCCTCCCTCGCCTATCGCTTCGCCCGCGTCGCAGAGGGCTCCCTTGATGCAGGGCTAAGCTCGACCAATGCGTGTGATTGGGATATAGCCGCCTCTGACATCATTCTGCGCGAAGCAGGGGGAATCGTCA
>CAZLBA010000223.1:0-2859 GCA_964557555.1 uncultured Beijerinckia sp. | reverse complement strand
TCAAGCATACACTTTCGCATCTGTTTGAAAAGCAGGGAATGCACACTGCGGCAGGCTGAGCGCAAGCGTGCGACGCAGCTGCACTGATTGAGGGGCGCGCAATCAAAGCGCGCAGAAAGGTCAAAGCCTGCCGACTTTCAATGGTGTGATGAATGGTGCCCAAGGGCGGAATCGAACCACCGACACTGCGATTTTCAGTCGCATGCTCTACCAACTGAGCTACTTGGGCGCCCGGAGCGGCGGGGCCGCTGGGGTTGGGGCCTTATAGGGGGGGCGGTCGGGCTTGTCCAGCCTCCCGGAGGGGCATTTTCCACTCTCTTTCTCAAGCGCCGCAAGAGCCGCGCTGCGGGCGCTTTCCGGGGCGCTGTCCGGGGCGTTTTCCTTACGGGGTTTTTCCGATTAGATTGCGCCCGCTTCAGATCGGGAGGGGCAGTTGGATCTTGGGATTTCCGGCCGCAAGGCCATTGTCTGTGCGTCGAGCCGGGGTTTGGGCCGCGCCTGTGCGGAAGCTCTGCTGAAAGAGGGCGTCGAGGTCATCATCAATGGGCGCGAGGCTGCTCGGCTTGAGGCGGCCGTGCAGGAGCTCAGCCAAAGCACCGGCGGCAAAGTGCGCGGCGTGGTGGCGGATGTGACGACGGCTGAGGGGCGCGCAGCGCTGCTCGCGGCCTGTCCCTCTCCCGATATTCTCGTCAACAACAATGCTGGCCCTGATCCGCGTGACTTCCTCACCAATGATGAGGCCGTTTGGATGGGCGCGCTTGAGGCCAATATGGTCGCCCCGATGATGTTGGTGCGCGCTGTGTTGCCGGGCATGATCGAGCGCAAATTCGGCCGCATCATCAACATCACCTCCGCCATGGTGACGACGCCGCGCCCGCATATGACCTTGTCATCTGGTGCGCGTGCGGGCCTGACGGCGGCGATGAAGGGCCTGTCTTTCGAAGTCGCCAAGCATAATGTGACGATCAACAATATGCTGCCGGAGCGGATCGACACTGCCCGCCAGCATCAAATGGCGGAAGTCCAGATGAAGCGCCGTGGCATCACTTACGAGCAGGCGCGCAAGGAACAGGTCGAGAGCATCGCGGCCAAGCGCCTCGGTCTTCCGTCAGAATTTGGCGCGACTTGTGCATTCATTTGCAGCGCCCATGCGGGCTTCATGTCGGGCATGAATATCCATCTCGATGGCGGCTCTTATCCGGCTCTGGTGTGAGTGGGGACAGATGAAAATCCATAACGAACTGCGTCTGAATATTTCGCTGGCTGATGCCTGGGCACTTTTGAATGATGTGCCACGCGTCGCGCGTTGCGCGCCCGGTGCGCAGCTTCTGGAATCGCGCCCCGATGACACGCATGTGGGCACGATTTCGGTCAAGCTTGGCCCGGTCGCCTTGAGCTTCAAGGGCACGGTGGCTTTTCTGGAAAAGGACGAGGCGAACCATCGTGTCGTCGCCAAGGCGCAAGGCAATGAGGAGAAGGCGCGCGGCACAGCAACGGCTGATGTCGTTTTCACGCTGGTGCCAGATGGCGAGGGCACCAAAATCGCCGTTGATAGCGACATTACGCTGGCGGGTTACATCGCCCAATATGGTCGCGGTGCAGCACTCATTCAGTCCACCGCTCAGGTGATCATGGGGCAGTTTGCCAAAAATCTTGAGGCCGATCTCAATTCAGGCGGTGAAGCTGCAATCCAGAAGGATATTTCGGGTGCCAAAGTGCTGGCTCAGGGCCTCTGGAATGCGGGCGCAGGCCTCTTCAACAAGGACAAGGGCGAGGGCAGCTGAGCGCCCTTTGTCACCGTTTCGGCCCTCGCGGCTTTCATGCTAAGGGGCTCTCCAGCGGGCGGGTTTCCGCCCAGGTCGCGCTATTGGCGCCAACTCGAAGATTGAGGAAGCAACCATGAGAATCTGTGTCGCAGGCGAAGGCGCCATGGGCAATAATCACCTCAAGGCACTGGCCAATATTCCCGGCGTGCAGGTGACGGCTCTGGCAGGCGGCGTGAAGGAAACCACTGAGGAAGTGGCGAAGAAATACAATGTGCCCTTCGTGACGATGGATCTCAACGAAGCCATCAAGCGCCCCGATGTCGATGCCGTCATTCTCACCACCCCCACACAGATGCATGCCGCGCAGGCCGAAGCCTGCATGAAGGCTGGCAAGCATGTGCTGATCGAAATCCCGATGGCGGATTCGATTCAGGATGCAGAAAAGCTCGTGAAGTTGCAGAAGGAGACCGGCGTGGTCGCCATGGCCGGCCATGTGCGCCGCTTCAACCCCTCGCATCAGTGGGTCAACAAGCGCATCAAGGCGGGCGAATTGAAGCTGCAGCAGATGCAGGCCCACACCTATTTCTTCCGCCGCAAGAACATCAATGCACTCGGCCAGCCGCGCAGCTGGGTTGATCATCTTCTGTGGCATCATGCCTGCCACACCGTCGATCTCTTCATCTATCAGACGGGTGAAGTGCCGGTTGAAGCTTACGCCGTGCAGGGCCCGCAGCATCCTGAACTGAAGATCGCGATGGATATGGGCATCATCATGCGCTCGAAGTCGGGGGCTGTGTGCACGCTCTCGCTGTCCTTCAACAATGACGGCCCCATCGGCTCGCCCTATCGCTATATCTGCGACAACGGCACCTATCTCGCGCTTTATGACGATCTGACCGATGGTCATAACAAGCCGGTTGATCTGTCGAAGGTCGATGTGTCGATGAATGGTTTCGAAATCGAGGACCGCGAATTCATCGCCGCGATCAAGGAAGGCCGCCAGCCGAATTCATCCGTCGAAAACGCCCTGACGACGATGCAGGTGTTGGACAAATTGGGCCAGCAGCTCAAGGCCAATACAGGCTATAATTGA
>CAZLBA010000222.1:0-2950 GCA_964557555.1 uncultured Beijerinckia sp. | reverse complement strand
TGAGTGTCGGTGATCGCGTCCGTCACCGCTTTGATGAGGTTGTCCAAGTCTGGCTTCTTTGGGTGCCAGACCGGCGCTTTCGGCTTCGGGATGCCGTGCTTGTCCAGATGCGCTTTTGGCCGTCTCAGGAAGAAGTCTAGCCTCAACCTGATCGGAGCCGTTGTGGGGCATTCTGGAGCGTTTGTGGAGGCTTCCTGACGCACCAGATACTTCCAGCCTTCGGCGGTCTCTGGCGTGTAGACTCCCGCATGAGATCCACGCCGGAAGGCTTTGACTCGCGGTTGAGCTTTTGGCTCTCCGCGAACGTGGAACTCAATCTGCATGAGATGGAGTGATCTCCTGCAATCTGCCGGTGATGCGCACGTTTGCGTACCACCAGCCAGTCGATGATTTGTCCGTCACCGCATCGGTCTCTCCATCGACCATGATCCAAGTGCCTTTTCGCAACTGGTCAACAACCGCAATGTCGTCTTGATCGAATGATCGGAAGACGACCCGTTGCGCGTAGGTCTTACCTGTGTGGAGCGTCCGCTTGTCGTTCTCGATGGTCGCAAGCAGGAACCGCTTGCCGTCATCGGTCGTGTGGACTTCGGCATCGCACCAGAGTCTCCCGAAGGCTCTTGCCCAAACGTATCTCATCGCGTGTAGCCCTCCAGCCGAGCCGGTGAATAGCTCGGAGACTTCACAATCTTGCCGTCGTTCCTGCGGACAATGTGGCGGTTGTCTGCGACTCGGTGGGATCGACAGTCAGCCGGAATCCCGTCAATCTCGTCGTCAGACCAGCACTTGCTCATGTTGGATCGGTGGATCTCGACAACGGCAGCGTCGATCTGGTGCGGACTGAATCCAGCAGCCAGAGCCGCTCCATAGACGACGTACAGCAAGTCACCAATCGCGTCGAGGTACTCGACCGCGCTCGTCGCTTCGGCAAGCTCCTGAGCCTCTTCGTCGATGAGCCGATACCGCAGATTCTGCGTGAGCGAATCCGGCAAAGCTGGTCGATCCGGAATGAATTGCTGGAAGGTCAGCATGAACTCGCGGACGAGTTCCATTGGGTGAGTTTGGTTCATTTGATGCGCGTGAGTGTGGGTTGAGACGGCTTGGACTCGGTGCAACCAGCTAGCAGAGCCGCCAGCTTGTCCTCCAGCTCTTTGCCTTTGGCTCCGGTCGATGCTTTCAGCGCGTCCTTCAGCTTGGCCTTCGCAAGCGTCACGGCTGGCATGATCTGCTCGTATGTCCCGCCGCCTTCGATGAATCGCAGGTACACCGTCTCCGTGTTTTTGATCGACTCGCGCACCGCTCCTTCTTTGAGCGTCCAGCCTTCGATGGCTTCGCCTTCGGCAATGCGTCGTCGAGCTTCAGCGCGGCAAGCGTCGATGACTGCTTCGGCCTGTGATGCTCGGTTGAGAAACGCTGCGAGCGTGTCGTTGGTTAGCGTTGCGGCAATCGCGTCAGGAGTGACCCCGACAGGTAGATTGGTCAACGGTGGCGCCACAGCAGCCTCCCGAGCTTCCGCACAGAACGGCTTGCCTTTGCAATACCGGCAAGCGGATTCGGAAGGTGTTCTCGGTTGTCCGAGCTTCTGGATGGTCTCCATGAGGTTTGATGCCTCATAGATCGCGTTCCGGATGTCCGGCGATTCGTAAATTGAGACGCTCGGCGGTCCTGCCAGAGGCTGAATGATCGCAACCGCAATCCGGTCCATGACGAATGCAAAGGACTCGTCCAGCAGCGCAACGAGACAGCGCAACTGTAGGTTCTCGGCAGCATTCTCAACCGCACCACGCCCACTCTTGTAGTCGATAATCAACGCGCAATAGTGGTTGCCGTCGTCCCAGATGTAGATGACATCCGGCTTGCCGCTCCACAGCTTGTTGCCGTTTTCGTCCATCGACCAGAGGCGCTTCTCACGGTAGCAGTTTGGCGTCTTGTCTCCGAAGAACTGACGGACAACTTCGGCCTCCTGCTCGCGGCAGCGGTCAATGATCCATGTCTCATCGGTTGTCAGATCGGTGACCGGCTCAAGCGCAAGTGCCGCATGGATGCGGTTGCCGGTTTGAGCATCGGCACTCGTCTCTTGCTCGACGACCTGCCGCTCCAGTTGATAGCTCCCGAGACAGGCTGCGTAACGGCTCGCAGCGGATGCGGACGGGAGACCATTGCGCTCGTCACTCACCGGCCACCTCCTGCGTCTCGGCGGCGGAAGTCTCGGAGACAGGCGCAACCGGATTGATGACCGGAGGCAGCTCATGCGGCTGGATCTCAACCTTCGGCTCCAGCTTGCTGCGGAAGATCGGGCGGGACGGCGTGACATTGACGCTGACAGACGGAGCGGCTTCCTCTTCGTCGCTGATACCAGAGAAGCCAAACGCGATCCGAGCGCATTGGATCAACGCTTTGTGTCGAAGCATCCGTCGCGGATTGACCTTCCACGGTTCCGTTGCGCGGTAGCACTCGCTGAAGTACTCGGTGACCTCAACCGGATGCGAACGATCCTTATGGTGGATCGTAGCAGTCACGCTGAACGGTTTGCCGTCTTTGTCTTCGGTAGTGAACTGGATGCCGTTGAACTGCGGATGCGAGTTCATCATCTTAATCCATCCATCGACGGAGACGACCGGCTGAATCCCACCGTTGCGAGCAGGGAATGCGTAGATTTCTCGCGTGAATGGATTGAGTCCGTACTGGTTAGCAACGACAACGAAGCTCAAAAGCTCTTCGTTCGTCGCTTTGGGCATCAGGGTTGCCTTTAGCGTCTCCAGCAGCTTGGCTGGCTCAACGCTGAATCGACTCGCCATTACTGCGAGCGCGGACTGTTTTTGCTGAGGTATTAGTTCGTTTTTCATTGGTCTTCTTTGGTCTTCCGCCAAGCTTGCCGTTCTGGCGAGCCGCAGCGGATTTAGCCGGTGATTTAGACGCACCAAGCTCCCCTGCGATATCGCGGAGACTT
>CAZLBA010000221.1:0-2979 GCA_964557555.1 uncultured Beijerinckia sp. | reverse complement strand
GTGCCGACGCGACGGGTCACGGCTTGCCGCTGATTTTTCGCCCCGAGACGGGCACAATGCGCCTCGGGAGCGCCGAAGCGCCGTTTGCCATGACCAGCCTGGCCGCGGATGAAGATTTGGAGATTCGGATTTTTATTGACCACTTCTTGGTGGAAGTCTTTGTCAACAACCGCCAAAGCATGGTAGCCGAATATGCTGATTATGCTTGTCACACGGCGTTGTACGGCATCACGGTGGGGGCGACGACGGTTGCCAAGACGGTGGAGGTGTGGGAATTGAAAATTGAAACAATACCTACGCCAAAAAACAAGGATTTTCATAAATAGTTGCGCCCTAAGCGTACGTTAGTCTGTTTCCATGATCACGCTGAGTACGCCGAGGCGCTGAGATTTTCCGTCAATTGGAGACGCCTGGTGCACGACCACAACCACCTCTGCGTCTCTGTGCGCTCTGCGTGTAGCATGTATCATGGTTCGAGACGCCATAAAATCGGGGCTCCGTAAAATGATTGGTTCCTTGATGGTTGGAACCATCGTCGGTGTTTGGATTACTGTTGTATTTTGATTTCTACTACATGCTACAATACGGATTTCCTCCCTGACAAAATTTTCATCGGACAATATCACACCAGCTCACCACATCAAAAAACAACCAACAACATGGCTACAAAAAACGTGTGAATTCGAGACAACACCTCGTGGAGTATGCCCGCTGACACATCCAAGATTTATTCAGGCGCTGGGACATCACCAGCGCCATCTACGATTCGTTGGCACGCTTCAAAAAAAGGGACGGCAATTGCATCAAATCGTGTAGCAACCTCTTGAAAATGTAAAAAAGCCTGTCTAGCCTCTTGAATAGCTTCAAACAATTTCTGAGCCTCACTCAGTTCCCGCATTTCTGAATCGCGTGCTTCTGACAATAACTTTGATTGATCAATCAAAGTTGTTGCCTGATCAATCAATAACTTATATTGTTCGAGTGCTTCTTTGTGAGCACGGCGCGCATCTTTTTGCCAAAAACGCCGCCATCCTATTGCATCCGCTACACGACTCGCAGCTTTGGCATCATTAAGCAGGGCGTTGCCATCATTAATCCTGGCACCCCGATGCGTTTGAGCTGTCTGCGCTTTTTCTAAAAGGAGACCCACATGTTGCCCAACATCAAACTGTTTGTATTGTTTTTCTTTCCATACTCGTAGCGCACTAGCACGTTCACGCAAAGCCTGCGTTATTTCTGTTAATTCATCAGCATTGAGTACGTTAAGTGATGCAACTCGTGCAAGTGCCTTTTCATAGACATCTTGCGTATTTTCTTGTTCTTTGATTACAGCATGAATTCTTGCCGTCGATTGTGAGTCCATCACACCCTTCTTTCTCTATCAGCACAACCGAAAAATACACCACAAAACACACAGCGATCATATCATTCCATTGCTATGTGTGTCAACAATATTTCGATGTATACAGTCTCAATCAACCTCACTATTGTTAATAATTGGGGGTATAAAGTTCCTATTACACGTGAGCACCGACCAAAGCGGTGGGATCCATACCGCGTAGCATCATACCTTGGCCGTGCACTGTTAAGTAGCGAGCACCTGTACTGAATGACGTGAGTAACTAGTGTCTGCCGATGAGATCTCTTTATTTCACCTACGTCTCAATTGAGTTGCATATTCCGAAAGAATCACACTTGATGTATTCAGTACTTCATGATGTTTAGTTAATGATTTTCTAGCATCATTTTTAATACCCATGCTGTATTCGCTGGTGTGACGTATGATCCGCTCAGGAGAAGTTGCAAGCGGATACAGATATGTACTCGGGTTTGCTTCAGATAGTGCATGAACCGCATTTTGTATTGCTTGAGCCACAACATGTACTTCCATAAGTGTAAGAAGGATAGATTTATACGCGTTCAACACATGATATAGCGGAAGATGTGTGGCATTAAACCCAGAAAGTGCATTATCGATGAGAGCACATATATATCCTACAGCATCTTTAAAATGATTTGTAACCAGACCGACAACTTTCTGTGTCATTTCTACCGTGGCACGATTTGTGTTACACATCTCTTCGTATGCCGAAACCATTTCCAGATTTTTCTGGACTTCTGCTCCCTTGTATAACTTCAGCACAATCATCGCCGCAACTTCATTTTTTTCATTCATAATGTGCGTTGCATCATGTAATAAACTGCACGCATTCGTATACACATCTTGTGCGTATGTTAATACAGGAACTATATCTCCAACAAAAATATGTTCGACCGTGCGTAACTCGCTGATGTAATGCAGTTCACTCACCTCATGTAGCGCAATACGAGCGAAATGCGAAGCTGAACGAGCAAACATATGAGTTTTTTGTGCTAAACCAACATATCTATCATCATTCACAACCGTTTTTGCCTCGTGATATGCAATATCACGTATGTTCAACGCAGTATGAAACACGGATTCACTCGAGGCCAGTGCATTCCCTTCGATAGCATCATCTATGGTGCGCAGAACTACACCGATAGTCGTAATAGCTTCATCGGTAAGATGCCTATTAATAATCGCAATGTATTCACGCAGAGCAATGTGAGCTGAATTCAGACTCTTAATATTTGCCGCAGTCACTGCTGATTCGAACTCAGCTATCTCTTCACCCTCTGTACGACCGTCGCCGGTATGCTCGAAGAAGTCGACATCCGCACCCGGGTGATTAACGAGTATTCCAATAACTCTTCGGAACTGTAAATGTAAATCTGTGTCGTTCGACATCATTTCCTCCTGCTCTTATTTGTAAGTACTCGCATACATTTCGATGAAACATGACTATTTCATACTAAAGAATACACTGGATTTGCTTTGGTGTTACAGGTATCGTACCACGACCGTCTATACGGTCACCAGTATGCACAATGACCTACTTACCATGATTATTTTGCCTATACGCAACACTGCAACAACGCAATATTGTTGCAGTGTTG
>CAZLBA010000220.1:0-3051 GCA_964557555.1 uncultured Beijerinckia sp. | reverse complement strand
TCGATCCTGAGACGGTGGCTGAATTCACGCCGCTTCTGAAGAGCCTGCCCGTGCCCTATATCATCGACCATATGGGTACGGTGAAAGCGGCAAAGGGTATTGATCAGCCAAATTTCAATGCGCTGCTTGATCTCGCGCGTAGCGATGAGAAATGTTGGGTGAAGTGCTGCGGCTTTGAACGCGCATCCGCCACGGGCAAGCCCTTCCATGATGCGCTGCCTTTCGCGCGCAAGCTCGTGCAAGCCATTCCTGATCGTGTGTTGTGGGGCACCGACTGGCCGCATCCAAATGTCAGCGTGATGCCGAATGACGGAGAACTTGTGGATTTGATCCCACTCTTTGCGGAAGATCCGGTGTCACAACACAAGATCCTCGTGGACAATCCCGCGCGTCTCTACAAGTTCTGAAGGTGAGATCATGATCAAGCCTGTCGTTGTTCAAAATATCGAACGTGCTGACCAGAGCGTCGTAGATCGCCTCGCCAAGCTTGGCGTCTCGACCACGCATGAAGCCATGGGACGTTACGGCTATATGAAGCCCTATATGCGCCCCATCTATCCAGATGCCTGCGTGGCGGGCACCGCCGTCACCGTCTTGGCACAGCCGGGCGATAATTGGATGTTGCATGTGGCGGTGGAGCAATGCCGCAAGGGTGACATTCTCGTGGTGGGCGTGACCTGCGATTCAACCGATGGCTATTTTGGTGAATTGCTCGCAACCTCACTCAAGGCGCGCGGTGTGGTCGGTCTCGTCATTGATGCAGGCTGCCGCGATGTGCGACCGCTCAAGCAGATGGGCTTCCCCGTTTGGTCAAAAGCCATCTCTGCGAAGGGCACGGTGAAAGCAACGCTTGGCAGCGTCAATATTCCCGTTGTCTGCGCCGGCGAACTCGTCAATCCCGGTGACGTCGTTGTGGCAGATGATGATGGTGTTGTGGTTGTGCCGCGCAAAATTGCCGAGGCTGTCGCCAAGGCGGGTGAAGCGCGCGAAGCCAATGAGGGCGACAAGCGCGCCAAGCTGGCCTCCGGCATCCTCGGCCTCGACATGTATCATATGCGCGAGCCGCTGGCGAAGGCTGGGCTCACTTATGTCAATTCCCTTGACGATGTGAAGTAACCTTCACACCGACTGTTCATTGACGCATAGCCGGGCTCATTGCAGAATGAGCCCGGTTTATTTTTGAGGATTTTGTCATGTCAGTTTTCAAGATTGCAGGCATGTTGCTCATGGGACTTTTCCTCGCCCCCACCGCATCTGCAGAAGAACTCACGCCCTTCGAGCGCAAGCTGACTGTCGTGAAGAACGGAACCGTCATTGTCGGTGAATTCTATGACATTCTGCCTAACTGCCAGCCCCGCGGCACGATTGTCCTGCGCATGATCGAAGAGCCGAAACTGGGCAAGACGAGGCTTAAAACAGAGGCCGGATTTCCCAACCTTGCCGCTGACGCCCGCGCCGCAGCCTGCAACACGAAGTCGATCACCTTGATGCGCCTTTATTACGATGCAGGCGCAGAACTGGGGCAAGACCAGTTCTCTCTGGATCTCTTTTATGTTGCCGGCACTAGCCGCCGTCTCAACTATACGCTCAATATCAAATAAGGCGCCCCGTGATCACGGGACGCCTGTTGTTTATGTTGGAAAGACTTACGGATTACGGCGTTCGCGATCGCGCTCGCGGACGGCAGGTGCACCTTCACCACCCCGCGGTGCGGCATCCGGGCGAGCTGCAGGGCCACCTTGCTGATCAGGTCCACGGCCGCGAATGCTGCCGGGCTGATCGGTGCGGTCGGCGGGACGCGGAGCGCCACGGTCCTCGCGCGGCGGTTGTGCGCCGCGATCCTGACCGGGAGGCGTTGCGCGCTCACGATCCGGGCCACGGTCGCGCACAGTGTCCCGATCCCGCGTCGGATCACGATCACGCACAGCGTCCCGATCCCGCACGCGATCACGGTCGCGAATGCGATCACGATCCCGAATGACGGTGCGGTCACGGATGACCCCACGGTCACGGATCACGCCGCGACGCTCCAGATAACGCTCATTATAACGATAACGCGGACCATAGGTGCGATAGCGATAGCCATAAGGACGCGCATAACCATAGCGCTCACGATAGGCCGGATAAGACTCATACATGCGTGTGCCATAGGCGCGGCGCTGTATGATACGACGCCCCGCCAAGGGGGCAGCCGGAGCAATAGCGCCAGAGCGACGCAATTGCGTTGACTTCTCGTAGCTCATATCGGCAGCGCCCGCAGGCGGAACGCTCATCAGGCCGAAGCCCAGCAGTGCAAGAGGAATGATGAAGAGTCTTTTCATGCGCTCGTTCCCTGTTTCTCCCACAGGACAACGCGGCCAAGGTGTCTTTGTTTCAGGGAGACTGCGCAGGTCAAAAATACAACGCAAATGCCCTCAGCACGCGCTGCGGCTGACGCGGGCTGATCATTGCCAATCTCTTGAGAGAACTTGGAGCGGGCGAAGGGAATCGAACCCTCGTATGAAGCTTGGGAAGCTGCCGTTCTACCATTGAACTACGCCCGCATCAGGCGAGAGCTTTATACCCGCTTGCGCCCCTGTTTCGCAAGCGAGAACCGCTCAGCATAGTTCGCTCGCCAGCCGCCGCAGGAAGGCGACGCCCTCGGCGAGTTGGCTTTCCTCCACGAATTCATCGGGTTGGTGGGCCTGATCGATGCTGCCGGGGCCGCAGACGACGGTAGGAATTCCCGCCCCTTGGAAGCGTCCGGCTTCGGTGGCGTAGGAGACGGCGATGGTGGCGTTGCGGCGGCTCGCCTTGAAGGCCAGCGCCTCGGCGGGGGAGCCGGGCTCGGGCGCGAGGCCCGGCACCTCGACCTCGGCGGTCGTTTCGATGCTGGCGTGCGGCGCATGGCGGCGCAGGCGGGGCAGGATCTCGCGGGCGATGGCGGCTTCCAGATGGCGCAGGGCCGCATCCTGCGCCACGCCGGGCAGCCCGCGAAACTCCCAATGGAAGGAACAGTCCCGCGCCAGAATGTTGCGCGCCGTGCCGCCCTGGATCACGCCCACGCTGATG
>CAZLBA010000219.1:0-3075 GCA_964557555.1 uncultured Beijerinckia sp. | reverse complement strand
TGAGGCGATGGGGTTTTCTGATGGGAGTCAGTTCCCATGGGCGACGAGCAATCAGCGCCTGCTATGGGAGATGGACTCTTACGACAATCTCATGCGCGCCTTTGAGGCCTATCTCAAAGGCGAGTTCGCCTGATCGATCAGAAATCTTCCAGATCGAAATCGAGGATCGCCATTTGCAGCGTGAAAGAATTGCCACGCGCATCATCGGCTGAAATCACGCCAAGGAAATCCTCGCCGCAATTGAGCTCAACCGAATCCGTCTTGCGCGCACGTGCGACGATTTTGAGTTTGTCGGTCTCGAACAGGCGACGCAGATAGTCCTGCAACACTTCGCGCCCGACAGGGATCTTCATCTCGAAAGCAAAAGAGCGGTCGCCGTCTTCATCATCAACCGTGATGCGCGCGATCTGGCGCTCACCCATGAAAACAAGGGCGGCTTCGGTGTCCTTAGGGTCAAGACTGACGCGCATGCCTTCATTGTCGAAAGACTTGCGCAGAAATTCTTGCAGCTTGCGAAGTTCGGTCTTGTCCATCGGGTCAGCGGCTCCTTGAGCGGCGTGCTTGCCAGAAAAGCAGCGGGGCCGCAACCGCGCGGGGCGTCACGATTCCAGCTTTTCAGCGAGAATTTGATCCATGCTGCGGGCAGGTTCCGCGCAGCCGGCCTCGCCCACCACGCGCGCTGGCACACCAGCGACCGTCTTATTATTGGGGACAGGGCTCAGCACGACCGAGCCCGCAGCAATGCGCGCGCAATGGCCGACTTCGATATTGCCGATGATCTTGGCGCCCGCACCGATCAGCACGCCCTTGCGGATCTTGGGGTGACGGTCGCCACGTTCCTTGCCTGTGCCGCCAAGCGTCACGCCATGCAGGATCGAAACATCATCTTCGATGACGCAGGTTTGGCCAACAACAAGGCCGGTTGCATGGTCAAGGAAGATGCCCTTGCCGATGCGTGCAGCCGGATTGATGTCGGTCTGGAAAACTTCCGATGAGCGGGCCTGCAGCCAGAGCGCAAAGTCACGCCGCCCGCTTTTCCAAAGGGAATGGGCGAGGCGATGCGTCTGCAGGGCATGAAAGCCTTTGAAATAGAGCAGGGGCTCGATCATGCGCATACAAGCGGGGTCGCGGTCGGCAACGGCGAGAATGTCGGCGCGGAACGCTTCACCAATGGAGCCGTCGCGCGCGATGAAATCGAGATAGGTCTGGCGGATCAGATCGCCTGAGACGTCGGGATGATCAAGGCGCGCGGCGACACGATGCACGACCGCGCTTTCCAGCGTGTCATGGTTCAGCACGCTTGCCATGAGGAAGCTGGCGAGTTCCGGCTCACGGCGCAGGGTCTCTTCCGCCTCGCTGCGCATACGCGAGAAAATCGGATCACCAAGGTCGATGATGCGGGCACCTTGAGCTTGAACCATACAATAACTCCTCTGGCTCCACACTAGCACCCCGCAGCCAAGCCAGAAACGGGTCTTCTCATGACAGGGTTATCAGGGGCGGGTGGCGAGAAATTCCAGCACCCCCTGTTTGTAAACCTTGTCGCCTACAGCAAGGTTGTGATCACGGCCGGGAATATCAAGCGACAGCCCATTGGGCAGGAGCCGTGCCAGCAGTTTGGCATCACCCGCCACGTCGTCCTTGTCGCCCACCGCGACAAGGGCGGGGGTGAGGATGGAGCCAAGATCGTCTTCGCTCAGGGTCTGGCGGGAGCCACGGATACAAGCCGCCAGGGCCTTCAGATCGCTCCGCGTCTGTTCAGCAAAGGCGCGGAACATGCGCTGATAGGGGTCGGTCAGGCTTTCAAGGGAGGGGGCGTCCATGGCATCGGCAATGCCCATGGGCAGGCCCACGCCCGCCACCAGATGATGCCCAAGTCCGCCCAGAATGATCGAGCGCGTGCGCTCAGGATGGGCAAAGCAAAGGAAAGCCGTGATGCGGGCGCCCATCGAATAGCCCATGACATCGGCTCGGTCGATATTCAGCCAGTCGAGCAAGGCTCGTGCATCCTCGGCCATTTTGGGCGTGGCATAATCATCCGGCACATAAAGCTTCTCGCTCTGCCCATGGCCGCGATTGTCCAGCACGATGGTGCGCCGCCCGGCATGGGTCAGCGTCTTCACCCATAATGTGTTGACCCAGTTCACAGCATGGTTCGAGGCAAAGCCATGAATGAGCAGGATCGGCTCATTGAGGTCGGGGCCGGTCGGTTCATAGACCTGATAGGCGATGCGGGCTTGTGGGCCGTGGAAGAATTGCATGGGCGAAGGGTCCTGTCTGTCGGGCGAGCTTTGTAAAGATTGAGCCATGGTTCGCAAGGGCAGGGCCGCTTCTGGCGCAGGCTCCCCGCCGGGGCGCGCAGCCTGAGGCAACCTTAACGGCGCAGGTTTGTTTCTCCCGTTCAATGAGCGGAGCCATTGCCCATGCGCCTTTCCCTGACAGTCTTGTTCTGTGCCTGCGCCAGTCTGGCTCAGGCCGCGCCTTGCAATACGGGGAATTTTGAAAGCTGGCTTGAGGGTGTGAAGCGGGAGGCCGCGGCCAAGGGCATTTCCCAGAGGGCCATTGAATATGGTCTGGAGGGCGTCAGTTTTGATCAGGGCGTCATCCGCAGGGATCGCGGGCAAAAGGTCTTCAAGCAAAGCTTCGAGGAATTTTCCGAGCGGATGATCAATCCGCGTCTCAAGCTCGCGGCCAATGCCATGCGCCGCCATGCGGGCCTGTTGGCGCGGATCGAACAACGCTTTGGCGTGCAGGCACCGGTGCTCGTCGCGATTTGGGGACTTGAGACCAGTTTCGGTGCCGTGACTGGGAATTTTCCCACGATTAAATCCGTGGCTTCGCTGGCTTATGATTGTCGGCGCACAGACATGTTCCGTGCCGAATTGTTTGACGCGCTGAGGATCGTTGACCGTGGTGATATGCGTCCTGCGGAGATGAAAGGCGCGTGGGCGGGCGAAATTGGGCAGACGCAATTCATGCCGTCTTCCTACATGAAATTCGCCGTCGATTTTGATGGAGACGGGCGGCGCGATCTTGTCCATAGCGCTGCCGACGCTTTGGCCTCGACAGCCAACT
>CAZLBA010000218.1:0-3240 GCA_964557555.1 uncultured Beijerinckia sp. | reverse complement strand
CCGAAAATCCCGGCCCGTCATCCTCGATCGTGATGCTCACGAAGCTCACCGTCCAGCGGATCAATATCCGAACCTCAGATCGCGCGAAATCAATCGCGTTCTCGACGATGTTACCGAGGCCGTAGAGCAGGCCCGGATTGCGCAGGCAAATCGGTTCCGTGCCCTCGCTATCGCAATGGATGCGCAGCGCCACGCCGAAGTCGCGCTGTGGCCCCACGACTTCCTCGACGAGATGCTGCACGGTCATCTCATCGAGCATTCCGGGTCCTTCATTGCCGAGCGATGCAATCTTGGAGAGGATCGTGCGGCAACGCCCGACCTCCTGCGCAATCAGCTTTACATCTTCGGCAACGGCGGAACCCTGTTCCACCATCTTTTCCAGCTCCTTGACGACAAGCGTGATGGTCGCGAGCGGGGTGCCAAGCTCATGCGCCGCCGCTGCAGCCAAACCATCAAGCTGGGTCAGATGTTGTTCGCGGGCCAGCACCAATTCAGTGGCGGCCAGCGCATCGGACAAAGCCCGCGCTTCTTCCGACACGCGATGCGCATAGACAGCAACAAAGGCAGCGCCAGACACCAGCGCCATCCAGATGCCAGCCACATAGAGCATCGGCAACTCAAATTCGACGTTGCGAAACCACGGCAGCGGGAAATGAAAAAAGACAAGGAAGCTTGCTGCCCCCACCACCAAGAGGACAAGCACCAATGTGCTCTTCCACGACAAGGACATGGCCGAAACCATGACGGGCGCCAGAAAGAGGAGCGCAAACGGGTTGGACAAGCCGCCGGTCAGGAACAGGAGCCCGGACAGCTGGATGATGTCGAAAGCCAACATCGCCAGAGCTGAGCCGTCTTTCAGGCGTTGGGTCAGCGGGAACCGCAGCCTCAGAGCTATGTTGAGCCATGCGGAGGCGGCAATGGCGAGGAAGGCGAGACCGATCGGGATCTGGAAGCCCAGCACCCCATAGATCACGATCACCGCCGTCGATTGGCCCGCAATTGCGAGCCAGCGAAGCCGCAGAAGCGTGTCGAGCCTCAGGCGGCGAGCATGCCCTCCCAAGTCCAGATCAAGATGATCGGGCATCAAAGCTCCTCTGCCCTAAGGGCGACGGGAAAGCCACAGCTTTTGTTTTTCCCCTGCTACAGGTGGTGTTGGACTAATAGATCGGTTGATTCAAGGGACTGATTATGTTGCGATGCAGCGAAACTCACGGCAAAGCCGAAGCCCAAGGCCTCCGGCAGGTGATCATATGACCCCTTTTTCCTACCAGTTCTATGAGATGGCGCATCTGGCGCTGGCCCCCGCCCGGGCCTTTTCCGATGCGACCAAGCTCTTCTTCAAAAACCCCATGAACCCGATGACGCATACGGTATGGGGCCGCAATATGGCCGCCTCTGCCGAGTTGTTTGAGCGGCTGACCCGACGCTATGGGAAGCCGGCATTCGATCTGCCGCAGACGGAGATCGAGGGAAAGATTGTCGATATTCATGAGGAGATTGTCTGGGCCAAGCCCTTCGGTCAGGTGATCCGCTTTGCGCGTCAGGCCAATCGTCACGATTCGCGTCTGCTGATCGTGGCTCCGTTGTCGGGTCATTATGCAACCTTGTTGCGTGGCACGGTGCAGGCCTTCCTGCCGCATTTCGATGTCTATATCACCGACTGGACCGATGCGCGCCTGGTGCCGATGGCGGCGGGCACTTTCGATCTCGATACCTACATTGATTATCTGATCGAGATCATCCAGTTCCTTGGTGAAGATGCGCCGGGCGCGGGCTTGCATACGCTGGGCGTGTGCCAGCCTTCGGTACCGCTGATCGCGGCAACCGCCTTGATGGAAGCGGCAGGTGACCGCAATGCACCAGCCTCCATGACCTTGATGGGTGGCCCGATTGATACGCGCCGCAGCCCCACCGCTGTCAATCAGCTCGCACAGGAACGCGGCACGCAATGGTTCCGCCGCAATTGCATTCATGTCGTGCCCTTCCCCTATCCAGGTGTTGGCCGCGAGGTCTATCCGGGCTTCCTGCAATTGTCCGGCTTTATGGCGATGAATCTCGACCGGCATGTGAATGCCCATATGGACATGTTCAACCATCTGGTTCAGGGCGATGGTGATTCCGCCGAAAAGCATCGCGAATTCTACGACGAATATCTCGCCGTGATGGATCTTGATGCAGCCTATTATCTGCAAACCATCGAAACGGTTTTCGTGCGCCATCTTTTGCCGCAAGGTGAGATGATGCATCGCAACCAGCCGGTCGATCTCACCGCCATTCGCAAATGCGGCCTGATGACGGTGGAAGGCGAGCGCGACGATATTTCCGGCGTCGGCCAAACACAGGCTGCACAAGACCTGTGTGTCAACATTCCTGCTGACCGGAAATTCCATCACCTGCAAATGGAAGTCGGCCATTATGGGGTGTTCAACGGCTCACGTTTCCGCAAGGAGATTGCGCCGCGCATCGCAAACTTCATTCGCGAGATCGACGCCAAGGCGTGAGGCACAAAGATTTGCGCGCAGTGTCGCCTTTCGGCACTGGCGCGAATCCGGAGGCCGCACTAATCTTGGGACATGCTGCGTCTCTTCCGGCGATCCCTGCCACCGCGTGACACATCCCATCTCGATGTAGCACATGGGGGCGAATCCTATCGCGTTGCGCTCAAGCGGGTGAGCGGCGCGACGCGCTTCACCTTGCGCGTGCGCTCAGCCACACGCGATGTGGTGCTCACCATGCCGCCTCGCAGCAGCCTGAGTTCTGCAAAAGAATTTGCAGAACGCCATGCCGCTTGGATTGGCGCAAGGTTGAAACGTCTCCCCAAGCCGGTGCCCTTTGCTGATGGGCAGACCATTCCCTATGAAGGCAAGCCGCATCGCATCATGCATGTGAAAGATGCGCGCGGTACGGTGTGGATCGACACAGCATCCGATGGCGAGGCCGTGATCTATGTTGCCGGGGCACAAAGCCATATCGCACGACGTGTCAGTGATTTCCTCAAACGCCAAGCGCGCAAGAAATTCGAAGAGGCCGTTCGTCATCACTGCAAGACGCTCGACATTGCAGCTCGCAAGGTCACGGTGCGCGACACAACGAGCCGCTGGGGCTCTTGTTCAGCTTCAGGTGCCCTGAATTTCTCGTGGCGCTTGATCATGGCACCACCTGATGTGCTGGATTACCTAGCCGCGCATGAAGTGGCGCATCTGATCCATCTCAATCACTCAGATAAATTCTGGAAAGTGA
>CAZLBA010000217.1:0-3278 GCA_964557555.1 uncultured Beijerinckia sp. | reverse complement strand
CAGATGATGATCGACCGCGAGGCGGGCGTGCCTCGCAGGTAATGCTCACCGTAGGCTCATATGGATCGGTCTAAGCATAACTATCAGATGCCATGGAAACTACATACATCACCATGCTTCGAGCTCATCACATCAAGCGGTCTCCATCCGGTTCAGGGGCGGCGATCTGAACACCCAATATACCTGCCCCATGCACCCACAGGTGCGGCAGATCAGCTCAGGCAATTGCCCCGCCTGCGGCATGACGCTCGAACCCGTTGTCATTTCGGGCGAGACCAGCGAGAGCGCGGAGCTGCGGGACATGACTCGGCGCTTCTGGGTCGGCCTCGTGCTGTCTCTGCCTGTACTGGCGCTGGAAATGGGCAGGCATTTTCTGGATATCAAGCATCTCGTAGGGGATCAGACTTCCAACGTGATCCAGATGCTACTGGGTACACCCGTCGCGCTCTGGGCCGGCTGGCCTTTCTTTATGCGGGGCTGGGCCTCGCTCAAACACCGCAGCCTCAATATGTTCACGCTCATTGCTATGGGGACGGGCGCCGCCTGGATCTACAGCATGTTTGGGACGCTTGCTCCAGGCCTCTTTCCTGCCGATCTGCGTGGCAAAGAGGGTGCGGTAGCGATCTACTTTGAAGCTGCCGCGGTCATCACCGTACTGGTGCTGCTCGGGCAGGTGCTGGAACTCAGAGCGCGAGAAAAGACTTCCGGAGCTATCAAAGCTTTGTTGGGCTTGGCCCCCAAGACGGCGGTGCGGGTGGGCTCTAGCGGTACTGACGAGATAGTGCTCATTGACTCCATCCAGGTGGGCGAGCTACTTCGTGTGCGCCCTGGCGAGAAGGTGCCCGTCGACGGAGAGCTGACACAGGGCAAGGGCGCAGTAGACGAGTCCATGGTCACGGGCGAGCCTATGCCGGTGGCCAAGGTGCCGGGAGCAAAAGTCACGGCTGGCACCATGAACCAGACCGGAGGTTTCGTTATGCGCGCCGAGAAAGTGGGAGCAGATACGCTTCTGTCCCAAATCGTGCATATGGTTGCAGCCGCCCAACGCAGCCGCGCGCCCATCCAACGCATCGCCGATATGGTCTCCGCATGGTTCGTTCCCGTGGTGATCGCAGTGGCGTCGCTCACCTTTGCGGCTTGGTTGCTCTGGGGACCTAGTCCTGCGTTTCCCTACGCGCTGATCACTTCGGTGGCCGTGCTCATCATCGCCTGCCCCTGCGCCCTGGGCTTGGCCACCCCCATGTCCATCATGGTGGGTGTAGGCCGTGGAGCCCAGCGGGGCATCCTGATTCGCGATGCGGAGGCGCTCGAGCGCATGGAAAAGGTCGACACCCTGGTGGTGGACAAGACGGGTACGCTCACTGAGGGCCGGCCTCGGGTCGTGCATATTGAACCGGTCGCCGGTATCCGAGCCGAAGATTTGCTGGGCAAGCTTGCCAGCGTGGAGCGCGCTAGCGAGCACCCGCTGGCCACGGCGTTAGTGACCGCGGCCCAAGAGCGCAAGCTATCGCTAGCCGAAGTCACCGACTTTGATTCGCCTGCGGGCAAAGGTGTGTTGGGCACGGTGGGCGGGGTATCTGTGGTTTCAGGCGGAGCCAAATTTCTGGCAGAACACGGTATCGACGTCGCAACTCTCCAAGGCGCTGCAGAGCTGCAGCGGGCCCGCGCCGCCACGGTGATATTTGTGGCTCTGGACGGTCGGTTAGCAGGCTTCGTGGCCATTGCAGATCCAATCAGGGCCACTACGTCAGCGGCGCTTCATGGGCTGCGCGAGGCAGGTGTGCGCATTGTTATGCTCACTGGGGACGGCCGTACCACGGCCCTGGCTGTGGGGAATAACCTGGGGATTGACGAAGTGGTGGCAGAGGTCTTCCCGGAGGACAAGGCAAACATAGTGCAGCGTCTGCGTGGCGAGGGTCGCGTGGTTGCTATGGCTGGAGATGGGGTGAACGATGCGCCGGCTCTGGCTGCTGCCGAAGTAGGTATTGCCATGGGAACAGGCACTGACGTGGCTATGGAAAGCTCCAGCATCACGTTGCTCAAGGGCGACCTGATGGGCATCGTGCGTGCTCGAAAACTCTCGCACGTCACTATGAGAAATATTCGACAGAACCTGTTTTTTTCCCTCGCATACAACGTAGCCGGCATCCCATTAGCAGCCGGTGTGCTCTACCCGTTTTTTGGGCTGCTGTTGTCACCGGTCGTTGCGGCTGCAGCAATGGCCTTATCCTCCGTTAGTGTGATCGGCAATGCACTCAGGCTTCGAACGGTAGAAATCAACTGATGCAGTGCACTTCATACCGATAGCGCTTCCTTAGTCATGACGATCTGAACATACGAAGTGGCTGTATCTTCTAGAGATAAGACGGTTGCCAAATAATGCGCTTCTAAAACCGTGATTTTTCGCTAACTCTGTCCTGCCACAGACCCGCGCTGTGATTCCCAATCACTTTCTCTGGGGTAGCGAGAGCCTCTATCCCCCACAGCACGTCTTTTACCGCTTCAGGTTTTCTGCGGGGGGATCGTTTAGGCGGGGAAAATAAGGTAGTCCTATCCAGTAATCGCCCAACAAACCCAAACTTCTTTTGCGATCCCCTTGATCTTTATTTGGCCGGCGATGTCGCCCCCGACTAATCACCGGGGCGTGTTGTATTGGCTTGCTGACAATATTGGACCTGCTATTGCGTTGCAGCATCAGCAATCAATTCACCCGCTCTTATCCTCGCTGATATAGTCGTCCTCCCAATCGATAAGCTGTAGCTCCAAGGGAGGCGTCGTGGATCAAATCAGAGACTTAGGCTTTTGGCGCCAGTTTGGCGAAGCTTTACGCCGAATCCGCCAACGCCGGCGCCTCAGCCTTCGGGAGTGCGCGCAGGCTACCGGGCTTTGTGCTGAAGATCTTCTAAATGTTGAAGTGGGGAATATCTTTGCGTTTATTCATGGCGGAAAACTTGATGCAAACATCTTCACCGCCTACGAGCAATTTCTAAAAAATGAGGTAACCCCAGCAGAAAGCGCAAATGATTCAACATTTCGGCTGATCGCATCCGAAGAGCCTTCAACTCCCGATTCAGCACTACCAGGTTTTTTACGAAAGATTTAGCATAGTCTGACTGTAAGGCTATACCGACGTGGATTGAACGGAATCTATCGAGGAGAGAGGCCTCAGGTGACTCGTCCGCCTTATCCGGCCTGAACCGCTGACGCGGGGTCTGTGGGTTTACGAAATAGTCCCGGGCTACAGCTTGGTCAAAGCTCTGGACTGAGAATCTGCACTC
>CAZLBA010000216.1:0-3278 GCA_964557555.1 uncultured Beijerinckia sp. | reverse complement strand
TTTGGTCCAGTGTCAGGAGGCACCACATGGATGCAGTGGTTAAGACCTTGTCCCCCAAATCCGCCAGGCCAATGCCTGCGGGCCAACAGGGCGAAGTCCCGCGCCCCAGCCGCGAAGAAGCAGAAGCCGCCGTGCGGGTTTTGCTGCGCTGGGCCGGCGATGATCCAAGCCGGGAAGGGCTCTTGGATACGCCCAAGCGTGTGGTGAAGGCCTATGAGGAGCTTTTCAAAGGCTATCGCCAGAGCGCCGAAGATCATCTTTCCACGATCTTTGAAGAGGTCGAGGGCTATGACGACATGGTGCTGGTGAAGGACATTCCCTTCACATCCCATTGTGAACACCACATGGTGCCTTTCGTCGGCAAAGCCCATATCGCCTATTTCCCGCTTGATGGGGTGGTGGGCTTGTCAAAGCTCGCGCGTGTGGTCGAGGTCTATGCACGTCGCCTGCAAACGCAGGAGACCATGACGGCGCAGATCACCGAAGCTATCGACGCTGCCTTGAAGCCACGCGGTATTGCGGTGCTCATCGAGGCGGAACATATGTGCATGTCGATGCGCGGCGTTCAGAAGCAGGGTGCTTCCACGATCACGACGCGCTTCACCGGCGTGTTCCGCGATGACCCAGCCGAACAGGCCCGTTTTTACCAGATGGTGCGCGGTTTCCGCTGATCAGTGACGACCCGGCAGGACCACGACACGTGTCTTGCCGGGTAGCTCATCCTTGTTGACAAGGAATTGCGGCGAGCTGCGCCGCTCAATATCAAATCTCTTGGCAGCCAGTGCCAAAAAACGTTCCAGCGTATAGCTGCCAAAGAAATGCATCGGCAGAACGATGCGCGGGCTGATGGTTTCGATCACGCCCATCATGCCTTCCATATCCAGCGTATAGCCTCCATCCACCGGTACCATCAAAACGTCAATCTGGCCGAGTTTGACGAGATGTTGCGGCGTCAGCTCATGATGGAGATGACCAAGATGGGCGATGCACAGGGTGCCTGTCTCGAAGACGAAGATGGAATTGCCGAAATATTCGGTCTCGTTCAGTCCCCAGCCGCGCAAATTCGTCTGCACATTGCGGATACGTAAATCCCCGACGCGCAGGTCATGCTCCACCTCCCCGCCAGCAGGGTTCCAGCCGCGCAAGACATGGGGGATGCGTGGGTCAGGTCGATTGGTGAAATGGGTTGAATGCGCCTTGTTCATTGTCACCGCATCCAGCGGGAAGGGGACGTGGACATGGTCATTGTAATCGGTGGCTGCGCGTATGCCCTTCGAGGTCTCGATCAGAAAAGTCGCATGGCCCTTGAAGGTGACGGTGGCGCGATCCTGTGTGGCAGAGGCGCGCCAGAGTTTCGCGCCCTGATGGGCCACCATGCGCGGGCAGGCTTCGGGCTCGGCGGCCCTCGCCTCAACCGGGCGCAGGACAAGCATGGCAAGGCCGAACAGGAGCAGTGTCAGACAGGGGAGCTTGGCGGGGGCATTCAGGGCCATGTCGGAGACCTCGCGCTCTAGCGGCTGATCCTTTATTGTGGCGCAGTTGCTTGGCGCGCCCAATTCATCTTCGCGTCAACGGCATGAATGGATCAACTGCCCCCGAAAGGCCCAGCCAATGACTTCGCCTGCCTTCGCCCCCCGCGGCTCCAAACAGGAGATCGAGGAAGGCTCGGCCTTCGCCCCCAAATTCGATGCCGATGGCCTGATCGTCTGCATCACGACAGAGGTGGAGAGCGGCGACATTCTGATGGTCGCTTACATGAACCGGGAGGCGCTGGCGCTGACCCTTGAGACGGGCATCGCCCATTACTGGTCGCGCTCCCGCAGCGCCCTCTGGCGCAAGGGCGATACGTCAGGTCAGGTGCAAACGGTGGTCGAGATGCGCACCGATTGCGATCAGGATGCGATCCTCATCAAAGTGCGCGCGGGTGGCGATGGCAAGGCTTGCCACACAGGACGCCGCTCGTGTTTCTACCGCCGCGTCGAGAAGGGACGCCAACTCACCTGCTTCGCGCATGACCTTGGAGGCTCAGGCCGTTGCGATGTAATCGCGCAGGGCCTTTGTCTCATGCTCGATCTCTGCAATGCGATGTTTCACCACATCGCCAATGGAAATCAGCCCGGCCAATTCGTTGTTCTCGACAATGGGAATGTGACGGAAGCGACCCTGCGTCATCACTTCCATGATTTCATCAACACGCGTCTGCGGTGTTGCTGAGGTAATCTCGCATGTCATATGCCGCGAGGCTGCATCATCGAGCGCGGCTGCGCCCCCCTGCGCAATTGCACGCACAATGTCACGCTCTGACAAGATGCCCAGCAATCCGCCATCCGCGCTTGTGACCAATATGGCGCCAATGGATTTGCGCGCGAGGAGATCAGCGACTTCGCGCAAGGTGCGGTGGGGCTGAGTGGTGATGACTTCGCGGCCCTTGACCGCGAGAATGCGCGCAACAGTCATGACTGTCTCCCTGCGCCCCTTATGGAAGGGACTGGCGCCGCAGGGGCGTTTGTCGGCGTCAGTATTGACGTTCCAGGCGATCAAACAAACCAAAGAGTACCAGACCCGCGAAGAAACCGCCAGCATGTGCCTCCCATGCAACTGGCCCCTGAGTAATTCCCAAAGGTTGCGAAAACACACCAAACACAAAATTCGCAACGAGCCAGATGCCGAGAAAAGCTACAACGCGACCATTGGTGAAAAGTTGCGTGAGCGGCAAGGCCGGCTGGTGATAGGCGGGCACTTCATGCGCATTGTCGCCCAGCGGTGCATAGGGTTGGAAAATGAAGCGCAAGGCTGCCGCTGTCAGCGCGGATACGCCTGCCGATGCACCGATCACGGGGGTGAAGTCATATCTGTGCAGCGCATAGTGGAACAAAATACCAAGCGCACTTGTGATGATGAAGAACAGGATAAACCGCACTCCGCCCAATCGCAGCGCGACGGGAGCACCGAAGGCCAGAAGCCAAACGGAATTGAAAATCAGATGCGTCCAGTCGGCATGGAGGAACGCATAGGTGACGATTGACCACCAGGCGAGCGATCCATCCGCCAGAAAGAATTTTGCAACGGCCAGTTCGCGGCGATTGGTGATCGCACCTAGGGCATCTGCCAGACCATCAGGATCGAGCGTCAGGCTCAAACGCCCCGGCACAAAAGCGAAGGTCTGCATCAGGAAGCCATAGGCATCATCATCCAGTACATGGTCCTTCACGCCCTGAATGAGGACGAAGAGCACCAGAAGCGCGATGATGATCCGCGGCGCATTGATGGCGGGCTGT
>CAZLBA010000215.1:0-3328 GCA_964557555.1 uncultured Beijerinckia sp. | reverse complement strand
ATCCGCACGGTCGTGAACACTGCTCCGTCGTTCGGAGGCATCAATCTCGAGGACATCGCGGCTCCGGTGTGCTTCGAGGTCGAGGACCGTCTGAAGGAACTCCTCGATATTCCGGTGTTCCACGATGATCAACACGGCACCGCGGTCGTCACCCTCGCTGCGCTCATGAATGCGCTGAAGATCGTCAACAAGAAGATGGAGGACCTCACGGTCGTCATCGCTGGTGTGGGTGCTGCTGGCGTTGCCATCTCGAAGATCCTGATGAATGCCGGTGTGCGCAACATCATCGGTGTGGATCGCGAAGGCGCGGTGTACAACGGTCGAGGCAATCTCAACGTGGCCAAGCAGTGGTTCGCCGAGAACACGAATCCCGATGGCCGCCAGGGTTCACTGGCCGACATCATGCCGGGATCCGATGTCTTCATCGGCGTGAGTGGCCCGAATCTGATCAATCGACAGGACGTCCTTGCGATGGCGAAGGACCCGATCGTCTTCGCCATGGCCAATCCCGATCCGGAGATCCGTCCGGAGGAAGCCGAAGGTTGCGTCGCCGTGATGGCGACCGGCCGGAGCGATTTTCCGAATCAGATCAACAACGTTCTCGCCTTCCCAGGACTCTTCCGCGGCGCCCTCGACGCCGGTGCCACCCAGATCACCGAGAACATGAAGGTGGCGGCGGCGTACGCGATCGCCAATGCGGTCAGCCCCGAGGATCTGGCTCCCGATCACGTGATTCCGTCCGTCTTCGACAAGCGGATCGCACCACTTGTTGCGGCGGCAGCGGCGGAAGCGGCCGTGCGTGACGGTGTCATTCGGAAGCACTGAACCCCGTGTCGCGATTCGACGCGATCACGTTCGATTTCTGGGACACCCTCGTACGCGCCGATACGCCGGCCACTCGCATGCAGCGACTGGCGGCGATCGCCGAAGTCCTGCGGGCACATGGTCATGAGGTGAATGACGAGGCGATCAATGTCGCCTTCGATGAAGCGTTCATTCGTTTCAACGATGCATGGGAGCGAGGCGAGCAATTCACCGGTCACCACGCAGCGGAGACGGTGCTCGATGTTCTTGGTCACGTCGACGATGAATCGGTTCGCCTCGAGGTGATCGACGCCTACCTCTCGGCCCCGCGCGAGATGCGACTCGAACTCACCGAAAATCTCGAACAGACGCTGATCAGTGTGAAGGATGCGGGGCTTCGAATCGGCATCGTGTGCGACGTGGGTCTGACTCCGTCATCGGTACTTCGTGGCTATCTCGAAGATCATGGAATCCTGGCGATGTTCGATCACTGGTCGTTCTCCGACGAGGTCGGGGTCTACAAGCCTCACGGCGCGATCTTCGAACACGCACTCTCCGGTCTGGGTGTTGTCGATCCCGCTCGGGCCGCGCATATCGGCGATCTCCGACGCACCGATGTTGCGGGAGCGAAACAGATGGGGATGTTGGCGATGCGGTATCGCGGCGTCACCGACGATGATCCCGAGCATGGACCCGAGGGTGATGTCGTCATCCGCGATCACGCCGAGGTCCCCGCAGCACTCGGCCTCTGATCTCGCCTCTCCCATCCACAGGACGTCGAGTCGTCGGCTGTGCCACAGTTGGATACCGCATTCGTCCAAGGGGGAACACTCGTGGCACTCGATCCGCAAGCAAAGGTCATTCTCGATCTCATGGCCGACTCCGGCTTCACGTTCGATGGGATGACGCCGGAGGAACTGCGTGAACGGATGAGCATGACGGCGATGCCCAGCCCCATCGAACTGGCGAGCGTCACGGATCGAACCATCCCCGGACCGGCGGGCGCGATTCCCGTGCGGATCTATCGCCCCAGCACGGAGCCGGGCTTGCCCGTCACGGTGTTCTTCCACGGTGGCGGGTGGGTGATCGGTGATCTCGAGTCGCACGATCACTGCTGTCGCACCATCGCATCGAAGGCGGAGTGCGTCGTCGTTGCTGTCGATTATCGCCTCGCCCCGGAAGCCAAGTTCCCGGCGGCGATCGATGATGCGTGGGCTGCGACCGAATGGGTGGCGACACATGGTGACGAACTGAACGTCGACACCTCTCGCCTGGCGGTCGCCGGTGACAGCGCCGGGGGGAACCTCGCTGCGGTTGTCGCCAACATCTCGCGCGATCACGAGCACGTCGAGGTGTTGCAGCAGGCACTCATCTACCCCGTCACGGACGGGAGTTGCGATCGCCCGTCGATGTCGGAGAACGCGGAGGGGTACATGCTCACTCGCACGGCGATGGATTTCTTCCATGAGCACTACACCGTGACGATCGAGGACGTGAACGATCCTCGTTACTCGCCGATCCTGGCCGACCTCACGGGAGCGCCTCCTGCAGTCGTCATCACCGCAGGTTTCGATCCCCTCCGCGATCAGGGCAACGCCTATGCCGCGAAGCTCGTCGAAGCGGGGGTCGATGTCGATCACATGGAGTACGAGGGCATGTTCCACGGCTTCTTCTCGATGGACGCCGGTCTCGACGTTGCCAGCGAGGCGCAGGACCAGGTGGCGGCGGCTCTCAAGGATGCCTTCGCACGGTGAGTCGCGTCGTCCGATGGACGACGTTCGTCACCGTCCTCGCGTCATGGCTCCTCGGTTGTGCCGACGGGACGTCCCACACCGTCACGACAACGACGAGCCTCACATCATCGACGACCTCGTCCGTGATGAGTGAGGTCTACAACCCCTATGCGGGGACGAATCCGGCGGTCGAACCTCTCGGCACCGTGACGAAGTCGTCGCTGTCCACGCCCGACGGACGGGTTCGGACGTATCGGTTGTATGTCCCACGATCAGTCGGCGCGCAAGACCGGGTTCCGTTGCTCGTCGCGCTTCACGGTGGACTGGGGTGGGGGGAACAGTTCGTTGCGAACAGTGGATTCGATGGACTCGCGGAATCGAACCGTTTCATCGTCGTCTACCCCGATGGGACCAATGCCCGAGACGGCAGCACGCGCCTTCTCACGTGGAACGGTGGTATCTGTTGCGGTCCTGCGGTCGAACGGAACGTGGACGATGTCACGTACATTCGTCTGATGATCGATGAGATCATTCGAACGAATCCAGTTGATGATGGCCGGGTCTTCGCGACTGGTCATTCGAACGGCGCGTTCCTCGCCTATCGACTCGCGTGCGAGCTCAGTGATCGAATCTCGGCCATCGGCGTGCAGGCCGGCGCGCTCGGCGTTCCCTGTTCGCCGACTCGACCGGTCAGCGTGTTCCACCTCCATGGCGTCGCCGACACCAACATCCCGATCGACGGTGGACGCGGGACCGGGGTATCGGGTCTCGAGTTCCCCTCTCCGCGTGAG
>CAZLBA010000214.1:1355-3441 GCA_964557555.1 uncultured Beijerinckia sp. | reverse complement strand
CGCGCGTGCGGATGCGCTTCTCGACCTGCAGCACCGAGATTTCGCTCTCCATCAGCGCAAGGCACTTTTCAAGGCGCTTGGCGACAGAGGTTGTCTCAAGGATTTGCTGCTTGTCGATGATCTTGATGGCAAGGTGCGATGCAACGGTGTCAGCCAGTTTCGCGAAGTCGTCGATCTGCGTGACGGCAGCAACAACTTCAGGCGACACCTTCTTGTTAAGCTTCACGTAGCCTTCAAATTCGCTGATGACGGAGCGGCCGAGCGCTTCGACCTCAACCTGATCAGCAACTTCATCTGCGATGACTTCAGCGTCTGCTTCATAAAAATCATCGGTGCGGGTATAGCGCTTGACGCTGGCGCGTGTCGCGCCTTCGACAAGCACTTTCACCGTGCCATCGGGCAGCTTCAGCAGTTGCAGCACAGATGCAAGCGTGCCGGTCTTGTAAATCGTATCGGTGGCCGGATCATCATCCGATGCATTCTGCTGGGTCGCGAGCAGAATGAACTTGTCGGCTTTCATCACCTCTTCGAGCGCGCGAATGCTTTTCTCGCGACCGACGAACAGCGGCACGATCATATGCGGAAAGACGACAATGTCGCGCAACGGCAGAACAGGGTAGTTCTGGATATTGCCGGGACTTGCTGGGACACGCTTGGAAGTAGTCATGAGTTTCCTATCCGGATCCTGCCCCAAAGCCACCCAAATGGCCAACCTCAGGGCCGGACGTCAAATTGCAAGGAACGCGCCACGCGACTCGAACCCCGAAACTATAACGTCCCTTCATCGAGGCCTCAAAGGCGCCTCTTGCCGTTAAGAGGGAGATGGGGGCGCTTTCCCCGTATTTCAACAGGGCTTACAGACGGATCGCATCAAGACACGCCATGGAAGCGGCTAAACAGCTGGTGATCCCCTAAAAACCCAGGCGCTCCGCTATAGAGCGCCTGCGGGCGGGAGGCCTTGTTTTATTGAACCAGCCGGCGAGCTGCTCAAACTCGTGATACAGAGCTTCATTGCCTGTTCGCGTTCGCAGTGCAGCCACAAAGGGATGGGCATGCTTCCAGTGGCGAACCACGCCACTCTTAAACCACCGCTCATAAAACTTATAGTCAATGATCCCGCACTGAATACCAATTGCAATCAGCTCGAAGTCATTAAGGACAATTCGAATAGACTGCGCTTCTTCCGATTTCTCTTTGTCCTCTTGCGCCCAAACAGCCAATCCACCCTCGTGCTTCGCAAGCTCCACGAATTTTCGTTTGGCTGCGATGAGATCCGCATCCGATTCTGATTTCGCGATGTGATCGAAGGTTGCGCGACGCCGTGCGATCATACGCTGGGTATGAATTCCCCACACTGCGACCGCCGCGCCGATAAGGCCAATGAGAAAAGATAAAGACATGTCCAAAATAAAATTCCTGAGCGTCTGCACATGAAACGACTGCGCATGCTCTGAGCCTTCAGGTCAGACCGCCCCACCCTTCTGCAATCAACATCTGTTCCTCCATCCCATAGGGAGCCCCTGAAGGGCTCCCGAAATGTTTACGCGCTGGCGCTGCCTGACTTTTCGCCACGCTCCGAGTAAATGTAGAGCGGACGCGCCTTGCCTTCAACGACTTCGGGGCCGATGACGACTTGCTCGACGCCTTCAAGGCCGGGCAAATCGAACATGGTGTCGAGCAACATGCCTTCCATGATGGACCGCAGACCGCGTGCGCCCGTTTTGCGTTCGATCGCCTTTCGGGCAACGACGTTGAGCGCCTCGTCCTGGAAGGTGAGTTCCGTATTCTCCATTTCGAACAGACGCTGATATTGCTTCACCAGAGCATTCTTCGGCTCGGTGAGAATCTTCTTCAGCGCGTCCTCGTCGAGATCTTCCAGCGTTGCGATAACTGGCAGGCGACCCACAAATTCGGGAATGAGTCCGAATTTCAGCAAATCTTCCGGCTCTACATTACGGAAGATTTCACCCGTGCGCCGCTCATCCTGCGCCTGCACCTTCGCGGCAAAACCAATCGACGTACCTTTGCCGCGACCAGAGATGATCTTCTCGAGTCCTGCAAAAGCACCACCGCAGATAAACAGGAT
>CAZLBA010000214.1:0-1345 GCA_964557555.1 uncultured Beijerinckia sp. | reverse complement strand
TCGTATCAACTTGCAGGAACTCCTGCTGCGGATGCTTGCGTCCACCTTGCGGGGGAACGCTGGCGACCGTGCCTTCCATGATCTTCAACAGCGCTTGCTGCACGCCCTCACCCGACACGTCGCGCGTGATGGAGGGATTATCTGACTTGCGCGAAATCTTGTCGATTTCGTCGATATAGACAATGCCGCGCTGCGCCCGCTCGACATTATAGTCCGAGGCCTGCAACAGCTTCAGAATGATGTTCTCAACATCTTCACCGACATAGCCCGCCTCTGTCAGCGTAGTGGCATCTGCCATGGTAAAGGGCACATCGAGAATGCGCGCGAGTGTCTGCGCGAGCAGCGTCTTGCCGGAACCTGTGGGACCGATCAGCAGGATGTTCGACTTGGCGAGTTCGACATCGTGGTGTTTCGATGCATGGTTGAGGCGCTTGTAGTGATTGTGGACCGCCACTGACAATACGCGCTTGGCCTGCGACTGGCCGATGACATAGTCATCCAGCACCTTGCAGATTTCACGCGGGGTCGGAATGCCATCGCGGCTCTTCACCAGTGAGGACTTGTTCTCCTCGCGGATGATGTCCATGCACAGTTCCACGCATTCATCACAGATGAACACGGTCGGGCCAGCGATCAGCTTGCGGACCTCGTGCTGGCTCTTGCCGCAAAAGGAGCAGTAGAGCGTATTCTTCGAGTCGCCATCAGCTCTGGCCATCATCATCTCCGTGCGGATCGCGCCCGAACAGGGTCACGATCGTCCTAGATTAAAGACGGGGCTCCTAACAAAAGGTAGCCAAACCCGCCTCTTAAAGCCCTGCCGGAACATCCGGCCGGGGCCCACCCCGCACCCAAGTCACTGCCCGGCCTCAGGAGCCTTGTGCAGCGCATTCATGCAAACACGCCCGCGCCCGCCAATCAAGCGGGGCTAGAGCTTAATCTTACCTCGATTTACTTGGCGGGCCCTTCGTCGGGACGCTTATCGAGAACCTGATCGACCAGACCGAAGGCCTTGGCCTCCTCAGCCGACATGAAGTGGTCGCGGTCGAGGGTCTTCTCGATCGTCTCATAGTCCTGACCGGTATGTTTCACATAGATATCGTTCAGGCGCTTCTTGATCTTCATAATGTCTTCGGCATGGCGCAGGATGTCGGAAGCCTGACCCTGAAAGCCGCCGGAGGGCTGGTGGACCATCACGCGGCTATTGGGAAGGCTGAAGCGCATTCCGGGCTCCCCAGCGCAGAGCAGCAGCGAACCCATTGAGGCCGCCTGACCGACGCAGAGGGTCGAAACCGGGCAGCGGATGAACTGCATCGTGTCATAGATGGCCATGCCCGCTGTGATTGAT
>CAZLBA010000213.1:2300-3474 GCA_964557555.1 uncultured Beijerinckia sp. | reverse complement strand
TTGATGTAGATGTTGATGTCCTTGTCGGGGCTCTCCGACTCGAGGTGCAACAACTGGGCGCAGATCAGGTTGGCGACGGTGTCGTCGATCGGTGTGCCCAGGAAGATGATGTTCTCCTTGAGCAGACGGGAGTAGAGATCGGCCTGGATCGTCTGACCGCGGCTGGTCTCGTAGAGCACCGCGGGATTCGGGATGTAGTTCTGCACCCGAAGATCGTTGCGTCCCTGGATCTCGCTCACTCGGTCACTCGCCCTCTGCCGTGTCGGCCTCGTCTGCAGCGGTGACGGTACCGCCGTCGGAGGCCGTTTCCTCGGATCCGGGCTCGTCGAGGGCCAGCGAATCGAAGGCGATGGTGTTGCCGTCGTCGTCGGTGATCGTGACCCGCTCGGTCAACCAGTCGAGGGACTTGCGCTTGGCGATGTCGATCTTGATGACACCGACCTGACCACCCTCGGTGAGACGGGCGCGGACCTCGTCGACGTCGGAACCGACCCGGGAGGCCACGGCCTCGAACTCGGCCTCGACGTCGTCATCGTCGACCGAGATGCCCTCGGCGAGCGCGATGGCACGAAGGGCCAGATCGACACGAGCCGACCGCTCGGCCATGTCGCGCAGGTCGGTGACGAACTGATCGGGTTCGGTGCCCGAGAACTGCAGCCACTGGTCGATGGTGAGACCCTGGGCCTGCAGGCGGAGAGCCATGTCCTGGAGACGCTCGTTCATCTCGCCGGTCACGAGCGGTTCGGGGAGCTCGTCGGTGACGAGGCCGGCGAGGGCCTCGCCGATCTTCTCGCGCACAGTCATCTGCGACTGCGCCTTGCGCACCTGACCCATGCGCTCGACCAGATCGGCGCGCCATGCGTCGACGGTGTCGAACTCCGATGCGGTCTTGGCGAACTCGTCGTCGAGTTCGGGGAGCACCTTGGCCTTGACGTCGACGACGGTGACCTCGAAGTGGAGATCGCTCTCCTCGTCGTTGGGGTGCTTCGCGTCGAACGAACGGGCATCGCCGGCGGCGGCACCCTCGAGCTGCTCGTCGAGCTCGGGCACGATACCGGCCGAACCGAGCTCGTAGAGATAGGCCTGGGCCACGAGACCGTCGAGGACCTCGCCATCCTGGCTGCCCTCGATGTCGATCGTGACCAACCTCGGCAGCTTCGAGCCTCTGTCATTT
>CAZLBA010000213.1:0-2290 GCA_964557555.1 uncultured Beijerinckia sp. | reverse complement strand
TGTCGATCGTGAGGTAGTCGCCGGCCGACGCCGCGCGCTCGACGACCTCGAGCTCGGCGTACTGGTTGCGCACTCGCTCGAGCTGGGCGTCGATCTCGTCGTCGCTCACGTTGGGTGACGGGATGGTGACGGCCAGGTCGGCGTACCCGCTCAGCGTGATGACCGGACGTACCTCGACCACGGCCTCGAAGGTCACGGCGCCACTCTCAGCACCACCGGTGACCTCGATGTCGGGCGGAGCGATGACGTCGACCTCGTTGTCGATGACGGCGCGTGAGTAGAACTCCGGCAGGGAGTCGTTCATCGCCTGCGCTCGGCCGTAACCGGCACCGAGGCGCTGCTCGAGGATGCGCCGCGGGGCCTTGCCCGGCCGGAAGCCCGGGATGCGCACCTCCTTGGCGATCTTGCGGAACGCGGCGTCGACCGCCGGCTCGAACTCGGTCTCGTCGACCTCGACGCTGACCCTGACCTTGTTGCCCTCGAGGGCTTCGACCTTGGTATTCACAGGGCGGCGAGTGTACCGGTGGACCGCGACATCCACGAACGGAGGTATCCGGGACTTCCGGCGGAGCCCTCGGCGGGGCCCGCTACCATTCGCCGGCCACGGGGAATGGCGCAGCTTGGTAGCGCGCCTGCTTTGGGAGCAGGAGGCCGGGGGTTCAAATCCCCCTTCCCCGACCACACTCGACCCCCGCCCCGACCACACTCGACCCCCGCCCCACCACATTCGATCCCCGCCCCGACCCGGCCATCGGCTCCTGCACGGCATCGGAGCGCCGGGGCGAGCAGACTGCGGGGATGGAACCCCAGTCATCGCCCCGCACCCGGATGGACTCGGTGCGATTGCTCGCCGCCCTCGTCTCGGCCGCCGCTGCGATCGTCCATCTGGGGTATGCGCCCCATCACCTGACCGACGATTGGGCCCACGGATGGTTCTTCGTCGCCATCGGAGTGGCGGGCCTGGCGATCTCTGCACTCCTGCTCGCCCGACCGCGCCGCTGGGTGTGGGCGGCGGCGATCGTGATGAACGTCGGCACCGTCGCGACCTGGACGGTGTCGCGCACCATCGGGCTGCCATTCGGGCCCGAGGACCTTCGCACCGAATCGGCCTCGGCCCCCGACATCACCTGCGTCGTGCTCGAGGCGGCGATGATCGTGCTGGCGATCGTCGCGCTCTCCGCCTCGAAGTGGCTGTCGCAGGCACCTCGAGATCGTGTGTCGTGGCGCGCGACGGCTGCGGTCCTCGGGGTCGTCGCATTGATCGCCGGCGCCGTGATGCTCACCCCGTCCTACACGTCGGCTCACGAGTCCGCGGGCCACTCGCACGAGGATTCGACCACCACCACGGGCGATACGCCATGTGAACTCGCAGGTGCGCCTGCATCACCGGGGCAGACACAGACCGACGCCGAAGGGCACAGTCATCGCGGACCGACTCCGCAGACCGTGCTCACCGAGACCGAGCGCCAACAACTCGTGGCGCAACAGAAGCTCGCCCGTGAAGCGGCCGCCCGCTACCCCACCGTCGCCGATGCCGAGAAGGCCGGTTACAAGATGTCGGTGGCGTACGTGCCCTGCATCGGAGCGCACTACACGAATTCGCTCTACGCGATGAGGTTCGACCCGGCACGACCCTCCGAACTCCTCTTCGATGGCACCACTCCCGATGCCCGCATCGTGGGACTGAGCTACCTCGTGTTCAGTCCGAGCGGCGAACCGGAGGGCTTCGCTGGATCGAACGACGTCTGGCATCGCCACAACGCGAACGGCGGCCTGTGCTTGCGCAATGGCGTCGTCGTGGGCGGCGAGGCCCTCAGCCCGGATGAATGCTCCGCACGAGGCGGCCGCAAGGTGGCGAACGACAACGTGTGGATGCTGCACGACTGGGTCGCTCCCGGCTGGGAATGCTCCTGGGGCGTGTTCGCAGGTGAATGCCCCGAGCTGGGTGGACGCGCCGGTGCGAGCGCATGGGCCGAACCCGCCCCCGATTCCGCGGGCGCGCAGCTCGCCGGACTCACCTCACCGAAGCCGTCCTGACGCGATTCGAGGCCCCGGAGCCACCGGCTCCTCCTCCCGATTGCGCGACCCGTACGCGATTCGAGGCCCTTGCGGGCCTCGAATGAGAGCGGGTGAAGGGATCCGTCGGAGCCACCGGCTCCTCCTCCCGATTGCACGACCCGCACGCGACATGAGGCCCTCACGGGCCTCATGTGTGGAGCGGGTGAAGGGATCCGTCGGAGCCACCGGCTCCTCCTCCCGATTGCGCGACCCGTACGCGATTCGAGGCCCT
>CAZLBA010000212.1:783-3478 GCA_964557555.1 uncultured Beijerinckia sp. | reverse complement strand
GCCGAACATCTCGGCGGGTTTTGACGCAGAGCTGGCACAGACTCAAAAAAGCGACATAATCCTTGCGAATCACTGGGCCTGAGCGCGGGCTGTCGTCGCGCGCGCTGACCCTCGGAGCAAGAGCACCCATGGCGAAGACGCGCATTGATGTCACACGCCGGCAAGCCCTTTTGACGGGCGCAGCTGCGCTCTCATTGGGCGCGAGCCATTGGCGCAGCGCCTTGGCTGCCGGTGAGGTGGAGACGCATGGCCTCTCAACCTTCGGCGAGTTGCAGCAGCCTGCTGACTTCAAACATTTCGCCTATGTGAACCCGCAGGCGCCGAAGGGCGGCACACTGGTACTGCAAATCAAGAACACATCCGGCAATCAGAATTTCGAAACCTTCGACACATTTAATATCTATGTGTTCAAGGGCGACGGTGCCGCTGGCGTTGACGCAACCTTTGACACGCTGATGGCAGGCTCAGCCGATGAGCCCAACGCACTTTATGGCCTTGTTGCAAGATCGGTGCGCGTGAGTGCGGATAAGCTCACCTATCGCTTCCTGCTGCGACCAGAAGCGCGTTTTCATGACGGTTCGAAACTGACTGCAAAAGATGTCGCTTTCTCGCTGATGGTGCTCAAGACAAAGGGTCACCCAATCTATCGCACCATTCTAGCTGATCTTGTTGGAGCAGAGGCGGAAGAAGACCATGTGGTGAAGGTTCAGTTTGCCCCGACCCGCAGCCGCGACATTCATCTGATCGTGGGCGGAATGCCGATCTTCTCGCAAGCCTATTATTCGAAGCGCGACTTTGAATCCGCAAGCCTTGAGCCCCCGCTCGGCTCCGGTCCCTATAAAGTCTCGCGCTTCGAACAGGGGCGCTTTGTCGAATATGAGCGGGTGAAAGATTATTGGGGTGCAAATTTGCCGGTGAATGTCGGCACCAACAACTTCGATCGGCTTCGCTGGGAGTATTATCGCGAGCGACAGATTGCGTTCGAAGATTTCAAATCCGGCAAGCTCAATTATCATGAGGAATATACAGCGCGCTTCTGGGCGACGCAGTATGAGTTTCCTGCTGTGAAAGAAGGCCGCGTGAAGCGCGATGAATTGCCAAGTGGCTCATCGACAGGCACGCAAGGGTGGCATTTCAACCTGCGTCGCGCGCAGTTCCAGGATGCTCGCATTCGCGAAGCCATCAATTATTGCTTCGACTTTGAATGGACGAACAAGAATATCATGTACTCGGCCTATAAGCGGCTCTCCTCCTATTTCGAAAATTCGGACATGGAAGCGAAGGGCAAGCCAGGCCCGGAGGAGATTGCCCTGCTGGAACCCTTCCGCAAGGACTTGCCGGACGAGGTCTTCAACGAGCCATGGGTGCCGCCAACATCAGACGGATCCGGTGCTGACCGTAATCTGCTGCGCCGTGCAGATGAATTGTTGCGCGCAGCAGGATGCAAGCGCGACAATAACCAGCTGCGCCTGCCCAATGGCCAGCCTTTCACAATTGAGTTTCTCGACTCCTCAACCGTCATGCATCCGCATACCAATCCCTTCATCAACAATTTGAAGAGACTTGGCATTGATGCGCGTATTCGCACAGTCGATACAGTGCAATTCAAGCGACGCTTCGACAGTTTTGACTTTGACATTGTCACCATGGCGCTGGGTGGATCACGCACGCCGGGCGTGGAGATGAAGAATATCTACTCTTCGCAAGCGGCGAAAACGCCTGGCTCGCGCAATGTCGCGGGTATTTCACATCCTGTCATCGACGCGCTGCTCGACAAGATTGCCTTGGCTGACAATCGCGCAGATCTCAACATCGCCTGCCGCGCACTTGATCGTGTTCTGCGCGCGGGCCGCTACTGGATCCCCATGTGGTATTCCGACAAGGCGCGTATTGCTTATTGGGATATCTTCTCCCGTCCTGAGCGTACACCAAAATATGGCACAGGTGCACCGGGCACATGGTGGTTCGATGCAGAGAAAGCCCGCCGCATCGGATATCAAGGATAATTCATGGCAGCCTATATCGCCCGCCGGCTTCTCCTGATGATCCCGACCATTCTGGGGATTTTGCTGATCTCTTTCGTCATCGTGCAATTTGCGCCCGGTGGTCCGGTGGAGCGCGTATTGGCGCAATTGCAGGGATTGGACCAAAGCACATCAGGGCGCATCGGGGCAGGCGCCAATGATTTGTCCTCTACCATGCAGGCGCAAACAGCCGATTCCGCCTATCGCGGCTCGCAAGGGCTGGATCCGAAATTTATCGCGGAGCTTGAGCGACAATTTGGATTCGACAAGCCACCTGCCGAACGCTTCATGCTGATGCTGAAAAATTACGCAAGCTTTGATTTCGGCCGCAGCTATTTCCGGGACACATCTGTCTTGCAGCTGATCAAGGAGAAGCTGCCTGTCTCGATCACGCTCGGCCTTTGGATGACGCTGATCTCCTACGCGATCTCAATTCCGCTGGGCATTGCCAAAGCAGTACGTGATGGCTCGCGCTTTGACACATGGACGTCGAGCATCGTCATTGTCGGTTACGCCATTCCCGGTTTTCTCTTCGCCGTTCTGCTCGTCATCCTCTTTGCCGGGGGCTCTTTCTGGCAGATATTCCCCTCACGCGGATTGGTGTCGGATAATTTCAATGAGCTGTCTTTAATCGGCAAAGTGCTCGACTATCTCTGGCACATGGTGCTGCC
>CAZLBA010000212.1:0-773 GCA_964557555.1 uncultured Beijerinckia sp. | reverse complement strand
CTGCCGGTGACGGCGCTTGTGCTGGGCTCTTTTGCCACCTCCACCTTTCTCACCAAGAATTCCTTCCTTGACGAGATTCGCAAGCAATATGTGCTGACCGCACGCATGAAGGGTCTTAACGACAATCAAGTCCTTTATGGTCATGTGTTTCGCAATGCCATGATGATTGTGATTGCAGGCTTCCCCGGCGCTTTCGTCCATGCCTTCTTCACGGGATCGCTGCTCATTGAAAATATTTTCTCGCTCGATGGGCTGGGCCTGCTCACTTATGAAAGCGTGATGAATCGCGACTATCCCGTCGTCTTTGCCAATATCTATATCCTTGCGCTGCTCGGCCTCGTGGTGAATCTACTCTCTGATCTCACTTATACCTGGATTGATCCGCGCATTGATTTTGAGACGCGGGAGGTCTGATGACAATTCAGACCCTCGATGCCGCTCAAGCCAAGGATCTCGCGCCACCCGTTCAGGACGCGCGCGGCTTCTTCCGTCTCACCCCTGTCAATCGGCGCAGGCTCGATAATTTCAAGCGCAACAGACGTGGCTTCTGGTCTTTCTGGTTGTTCATTGTGCTCTTTGTGCTTTCACTCTTTGCCGAATTCATCGCCAATGATCGCCCCATCCTCGTCTCCTATAAGGGCGAGCTTTTGATGCCGGTTCTAGTGGATTATCCGGAGGAGAAATTCGGCGGCTTTTATGCGCAAACGGATTATCGTGATCCCGTGACAGCAGATGAGATCAATGCCCATGGCTGGATGCTCTGGCCACCCATT
>CAZLBA010000211.1:0-3496 GCA_964557555.1 uncultured Beijerinckia sp. | reverse complement strand
GCGCGCCATCTTCAGGCGCACGCACAGCCTCAGCACGGATCAAGGCGCGATCACCCACACCGGGCACGGGTTCGCCGGGACGAGGACGGCGCGACACGCGCACATGAATGCGCGGTGCTGGTCCCATCTCATCATCCCACTCGACCGGTTCAGCGACAAGTTCACCATCGCGATCGCGGGTAAGAATATCGGCGAGTACGACATCGGGAAGGGCGCCTTTTTTGTGAAGGCTACGCCCGCGCCGCTCCACGGTGCCTTCTTCTTCCAGCTCTTTGAGGATGCGCTTGAGGCCGATCTTGTCTGAGCCTTTCAAGCCAAAGGCCCGCGCAATCTCGCGCTTGCCGATCTTGCCGGGATGGGCCGCGCCAGATTTTTCGGCAACGGCTTTTTCCCGCGCAATGAAGGCGAGAATGTCTTCGCGAGAGGGAAGGGGCGTCTCACGTTCAGCTGAGCGCCGGGGAGGTGTCTTTTTGGCCAATGGATCATCCGCGAGGGGGATTCGACCCTCGCACGTTACACCATGTGGTTGTCAGATGGCGGAAATTCCAGAGGCCAACAAAAAGCCCCGCAAAGCGGGGCCTTTCCGACGTGACAATATTCAGGCAGCCTTTCAGCTTGTCACCGCTCGGTGAATGCGCGGACCATTATGACCGCGCATCTCCATGCGTTCGCGGTTATTTTTTTGCGGCGGCCTTCTTCACCGCAGCTTTCTTCGTTGGAGCCTTTTTCGCTGCTGCCTTTTTGGCCGGGGCCTTCGTGGGGGTTGCTTTTTTCGCAGCTGCTTTCTTCGCAGGTGCTTTCTTGGTCAGCTTTTTGTCGGGGCCGCCCTTGTCTTCGATCCAGCGGATCGAATCTTCGAGTGTCACGCTTTCAGGCGACTGATCTTTGGGGATCGTTGCATTGACTTTCCCATGGCTCACATAAGCGCCATAACGACCATCGCGCACGACAATCACGCCGCCTTCGGGATGTTCACCCAGCACGCGCCCACCACCCGCAGGGGCACCTGATGCGCGAGCTTTCAAAAGCTCGATTGCCTCTTCAAGCGTCAGCGCATCGGCATTCGTGCCTTTCGGGAGCGTCGCATTGACCTTGCCGTGATTGACATAAGGTCCGAAGCGTCCGGCCTTGACGCTCACCAAGCCGCCTTCAGGATGTTCGCCCAATTCGCGGCCGGGACTCTTGTTGCCGAAGCGTCCACCACCTTGCTCTTTGGTGATGATGAGATCCACCGCGCGGTTTGCACCGATCTCAAGAATATTGTCATCGCGAGTCAGGCTCGCATAGGTCTTGCCATGCTGCACATAGGGACCGAAGCGGCCGATATTGGCGACGATGGGTTGCTGCGTCTCAGGATGTTTTGCCACTTCACGCGGCAGCGACAAAAGCCCCAAGGCTTGCTCAAGCGTCAATTCAGCCGCGCTCATGCCACGCGGGATGGAAGAGCGTTTGGGTTTCTCGCCTTCACCCAGCTGCACATAAGGACCAAAGCGACCATCGCGCAGGGTGACTTCGTCGCCCGTGGCGGGATCATGGCCGAGCACACGCACGCCGGGGCGGTCACCATTTTCGCTCGGCGCTTCACCGGAGGCTGCTTGCGCCAATGTGCGGGTGAGTTTGCACTCAGGGTAATTCGAGCAGCCAATAAACGCGCCGAATTTGCCGAGCTTCAAGGATAGTTGGCCGCTGCCGCAAGAGGGGCAGGCGCGCGGGTCGGAGCCATCTTCCTTGGCGGGGAAGATATGGGGGCCAAGCACTTCGTTGAGACTGTCGAGCACCTGCGTCGTGCGCAGATCTTTGGTGCCTTCAATCGCAGCTGCGAAATCTTTCCAGAAGTCGCGCAGCAATTGCTTCCAGTTGATCTCATGATTGGCGACTTCGTCGAGCTTCTCTTCGAGATCGGCAGTGAAGTTATATTCGACATAGCGCGTGAAGAAGCTTTCAAGGAAAGCTGTCAGCAAGCGGCCCTTGTCTTCTGGCACAAGGCGCTTCTTGTCGAGGCGCACATATTCGCGGTCGCGCAAAACAGCGAGCGTTGAGGCATAGGTCGAGGGGCGGCCAATGCCGAGTTCTTCCATACGCTTGACGAGTGTGGCTTCGGTGTAACGCGGTGGCGGCTCGGTGAAATGCTGCGCCGCCTCGATCTTCTCTTTTGAGAGCGGATCCTGCGCCTTCATCGGCGGCAGGCGGCCGCTTTCATCATCATCTTCATCATCCTTGCCTTCCTGATAGAGCTTCAGGAAGCCGTCGAACCGCACGACCTGACCGGTGGCGCGCAATTCAAGACGCTGATAGGTGCCGCTTGCAGCAACATCCGCGATGATTTCCACGGTGGTGCGCTCAAGCTCGGCAGATTCCATCTGGCTTGCAATGGTGCGTGTCCAGATCAAATCATAAAGCGCTGACTGATCGCCTTCGAGTTCGCGCGCCATGTCACGCGGCAGGCGAGAGGCATCGGTCGGGCGGATCGCTTCATGCGCTTCTTGCGCATTCTTCTGTTTCGACGTGTAGCGACGCGGAGCGTCAGGCACATAGTCCTTGCCATAAACCTTGCCAATGACATCACGCGCAGCAGCGATGGCTTCAGGTGCCATATCGACGCCATCGGTTCGCATATAAGTGATGATGCCCGCTTCATATAAACGCTGCGCAACCTGCATGGTGCGCGCTGGTGCAAAGCCGAGTTTGCGGGACGCTTCTTGCTGCAAGGTTGAAGTGGTGAAGGGCGGCCATGGATTGCGGCGCGCCGGCTTCGCTTCAACACTCGCAACAGAGAATTTCGCTTCATCAAGCGCGGCCTTGAATGCCTGCGCCTGCTTGCCGTCGCCAATATCAAGACGGTTGATTTTCTTGCCGTCGGCGCCCGTGAGACGTGCAATGAAAGGCGCGCCATCCTTGGTTTTCAGATGGGCGGCAAGGGACCAATATTCGCGGCTGACGAATTTCTCGATTTCAAGTTCGCGGTCACAGACGAGGCGCAGCGCAACAGATTGCACTCGACCTGCCGAGCGTGCGCCCGGTAATTTGCGCCACAAGACTGGCGAAAGGCGGAAGCCGACGAGATAATCAAGAGCACGGCGGGCTAGATAAGCATCAACCAGCGCATCATCTATCTCACGCGGGTTCTTCATTGCATCGAGGATGGCATTCTTGGTGATGGCGTTGAACACAACGCGCTCGACCTTCTTGTCCTTGAGTACCTTCTTGCCGCGCAACACTTCGAGCACGTGCCAGGAAATGGCCTCACCTTCGCGGTCAGGGTCGGTTGCTAGAATGACCTTGTCGGCCTCTTTCACGGCCTTGGCGATATCCGACAGGCGCTTGGCGGCCTTGGGATCGACTTGCCAGAGCATGGCGAAATCGGCCTCCGGATCGACTGAGCCGTCCTTGGCGGGCAAATCGCGGACATGGCCGAAAGAGGCGAAGACCTCATAGTCCCGGCCCAGATATTTGTTGATCGTCTTGGCCTTAGCGGGCGATTCGACGATGACGATGT
>CAZLBA010000210.1:0-3503 GCA_964557555.1 uncultured Beijerinckia sp. | reverse complement strand
GCCGAGAGTCGCATCCGTCGCGAGTTCCCCATCACACCTGGGCGCATCGAGGGTGCAAATCGGCGTGGGCGCGGCCTGTCGGCGGATTACGTGCTCGAATACCGTGGCCAAAAGCTGGCTGTCGTCGAGGCCAAGGCGTATTACCTCGAAGTCGGCGAAGGGGTTTCGCAAGCCAAAGATTACGCTCACAAATTGCAGATCCGCCATACCTACGCCAGCAACGGGCGCCAGATTTATGCCATCGACATGCAGGCTAGGCACGAGGGATTGGTTGCTGAGTTCCCCACACCTGATCAGCTCTGGCAGTTGGTCAACGGGCAGCCTGATTTTTGGCGTGACGAATTCGCCAAAATCCCCTACGAAGACCGTGGCGGCACACATGGCGGACGCTACTACCAAGACATCGCCGTGGAACGTGTGCTGACGGCAGTCGCTGCCGGCAAGCAACGTATCTTGCTGACACTGGCCACTGGTACCGGCAAAACATTCATCGCCTTCCAGGTGGCGTGGAAGCTGTTCCAAAGCCGTTGGAACCTCGGTCGTACGCCGACACGGCGCCCGCGGATATTATTCTTGGCTGACCGCAATATTTTGGCCGACCAAGCCTACAACGCCTTTTCGGCATTCCCCGCGGATGCCATGGTACGCATTACGCCGGACAGCATCAGCAAATACGGCGGGATTATCACCAACGGCAGTATCTTTTTTACCATCTTCCAAACATTTATGACGGGGCGTGATGCCAATGGGCACGCAGAACCAATCTTTGGTGCGTATCAGCGCGACTTTTTCGATGTCATCATCATCGACGAATGTCATCGTGGCGGTGCCAACGACGAAAGCACATGGCGGGGCATCCTCGAATACTTTGCTCCAGCGCTACAGCTGGGCTTGACGGCCACACCCAAACGCAATGACAACGCTGATACGTATGCATACTTCGGTGATCCCGTCTTCGAGTATTCGCTCAAAGAAGGAATCAACGACGGCTTTCTGACGCCATTTCGTGTCAAACAGTACACCACATCGCTCGACGATTACACAGTCAGCGGCAACGAAGTCATTGATGGCGATTTGCCGGTGGGGACGGTGATTGATGCCGACGACTTTAATCGTGTGGTGATTTTTCCTGCACGCGAAGAACAACGTGTCAAAATCTTGCTCGGCGAATTGAACACCCGTGAGAAAACGATTATCTTCTGTGCCAATCAGATGCATGCGGGCATGATTCGTGATTTTGTGAATCAACACGCCCAGCAACAGGATGCCTTCTACTGTGTACGGGTCACTGCCGACGATGGCGCAGTGGGCGAGCAGTTTTTGCGCGATTTCCAAGACAACGACCGTACCATTCCGACTATCTTGACCACATCACACAAGCTTTCTACCGGAGTCGACGCACGCAATGTGCGCAACATCGTACTGTTGCGCCCGATCCGCTCCATGATTGAATTCAAACAGATTATCGGGCGTGGCACACGTCTGTTTGACGGCAAGGGCTACTTCACCATCCATGATTTTGTCGGCGCCCATGCTCACTTCAACGATCCCGATTGGGACGGCACCGTGGATCCCACTCCATGCCACAAATGCGGCCTTTATCCATGTGTCTGCGCTGTCAGCACTTGTCCTGAGTGTGGGCAATCCCCGTGTATATGCACCCGTGAGCCATGCCCTGCGTGTGGCAAGGTGCGCTGTACGTGTGAGCGGCGCCCCAAGACACGCATCATGGTGCCAGGTGGTACACTCGAGGTGAAGTACACCATCATGACCACATTTTGGCATCCCGATGGTCGCCAGGTCAGCGTGCAAGAGTTCATTGCGATGTTGTATGGCGAACTGCCTGAATTATTTGCTAGCGAAGCCGAATTGCGCCGGATTTGGAGTCTACCCGACACACGCCAAAAGTTGCTGAATGGCTTGGCAGAACGTGGTTTTGGTGCGGATCAGCTGCATGAAATCCAGCAGATTTTGGATGCCGAGCAGAGCGATTTGTTCGACGTATTGGCCCATATCGCCTATCGCTACCCGCCGCAGACGCGCGACAGCCGGGCGCAACGTGCCTTGCGCGAAGTCGGTGGTCGGTACGCCAGCAAACAGCGCTCGTTCATAGAGTTTGTGTTGGCGCATTATGTACGCACCGGCGTCGAAGAGCTCGACATACCCAAGCTAGCCACACTACTCACGCTCAAGTACGGCTCGCTCGCTGACGCCATGCGCGATCTCGGCAACCCGCAAGATGTCAGCCGGGTATTCCGCGAATTTCAGGAGTATTTGTACGTGGAGTAGTGGGATTTGTATGCGGTAGATGACAGGCAACATTGTTGCTATGTATATAGAGGATATGCATATTTTGTAAGAGGTTATCATGCAAACAGTAATATTCATGGTTTGTATTGGAATTATTGGTGCAATTGGAATTTATATAATTACTAGTGAACCAGACAGTCCAAATGGGGCGGTTGCTAGACCAGTACCACGTGACATCGTTGCCGAAATGCGTGCTGATTACGCAAATGCACTAGCGGAGTTACGCCAGAACCCTACTAGCCCTACTTTGCATGAAAATGCACTACATCTTGGACGCCTATATGCAGCGGCAACTCGTGAAAACAATGCAGTCACAATCTTCGACGAAACAGCCCTCGCCAACGATATCCGTGCAGCTACGGCGAATGCATCACAGCAGGTTGCGCCAGTACAGGCAGTTACAACGCAGACAACAACTCTCGATGAGCGTATCAATGCCCTCAAGAAGCTAAAAGAGAGCGGTCTCATCAGCGACGAGGAATTCGCTCAAAAGCGCAAAGAGATTTTGGACAGCATATAGTGTGGTGGTGTGCGATCACATCCTCAGTATACGAATCTAGCTACAATTGAGAACAGATTGAGTCTATTTAATTAATCGTGATGTAATGAAAGGTTGCTAATTATGTTTACAGGAATACCTATGCGTGTGTGGTTGGTATTTTCTTTGAGTGTGGTATTGTGTGGTGTTATTGGTTTCATTATTGGAGATAATCATTCGCAAATTATAAATGTATTCAAACCAACTGCTATACCAACGTTTGCACCCACGGTAACATCACGTGTTGTACCACCTACTGCAATACCAACTTCTGTGCCGACCGCAGGACCATTAGTTGTACCACCAACTGACCCCACCGATCCCTATTGCGATACCAAGAAGTTCACAGCGGCCTATCGAGATTATATTAATAAATGGGTGCCAGGCGATACCCAATCAACATTGAACTCCAGACTTGATGCAATTGAAACCCCAACCGAAATTCGCACCCAGTGTGGTGAAATCCAAGCACATCTTATACAACGTTTAGAATTTACGGCACGAGAAGGGGTTCCTTACCTCGGTCGTGGTGAGGTGATGTCGTATAAACGAGATATGATGGAAAATATTAGTGATTTAGAATATTTTGAGAGGTAGGATGGGCGAATGATTATTCGCCCATATACCGTTGGGGCGGTTCGCGAACCGCCCCAAC
>CAZLBA010000209.1:0-3576 GCA_964557555.1 uncultured Beijerinckia sp. | reverse complement strand
CATCTTCCGGGGTCACAGCTTCGCCATAAGTCTGCGCAAGCAGATGCAGCACTTCTGAACGAATGTTGGACATTGTCGCTTTGGCATCACCCCAAAGCGGATAAACGCGCCCGCCAAAAGAACCTCTGAAGTGGTCCAAGTCTGGGATGAGACTTGTCAGCGTAATGGCAGGTCCGATAGTTGGAGACGTGCGATCAAGTGCAGTGATGTAGATTTGCGCACTTGAATGTAGTCCCCAAAGTGTCGGTCTTGCCCTGCTCAGCAACCGATGATCGGGGATAATCCATTGTCTATCGAATGATCGATAGGCATAGCGTTGGGGTGGCATGACATCGCCTTTGTCCTCGGCAACGCAAATAGATCTGACAATGTGCGGGCCGAGATCAACCCTGACGATCCTAGTGACATTGCGGTCTCTGTCGGCTTGGAACTGATCAGCCTTCCGATTGACATCTTGCGTGGTTCGCAGCTTGTTCCATCGTTGAAGGAGAGTCTCTGCATCAGGTGCAATCGGCCATATTCGATGCGCTGTTACGCCCGGGCATGCATAGGCAAAGATGTTCCTAATCGGTACGAAATTCGCCCACTCAGCCCTTGGCTCTGGCAAAAACGGATCGCCCCATCCAGACAGGCCAGCCTGCCATTGCGGCCCATCGAGTGAGAGATTTGAGAGAATTTTAAACTTCTCGTCACGATGCGCTTTGGGCAGCGTCATGCAGTAAACTGCAGCTGGCTTGTTGCGCGGCTTACCTGCTGCGCGAGCGACCATGACGATGCAGATTGGTTGCTGCACGCCTTGAAAGATGCGGGTCGCAACCTCAGGCTGGTGTCCCTCAGGCGAGCAATCAATGATCCAAATGGTACTCGCATCGCGGCGCAATTCTTCCCGCATGGTCTGGAAGCCCGGCCCTGAGAGAAAGCCGGATGCAGAAATAAAGCAAATGAGCCCATGCCTGTCCGTTTCGGTTGCGCCTGTGGCGGCGTGCCAACCGCTCCCAAACACTTTCAGCGTCGCCCAACGCCAAAAGTAGATGTAAAGATTGCGCAGATGGTGCGCATGCGCTGATTGCCTTGTTGGCGGAGCCCATTGTGAGAGCGGTGTGTCGCGGCCTTTTGAGCCTGATTCAATCCAGCCGCCGAGACCGTTTGCCTGGTTCTTATAAGGCGGATTTCCAATCACGACAGTAATGGGTTGCTCACGCTTCACTCTGTTGGCTGCGCGACGTGATTCAGCGACAGGTGCTAGCATGACCGAGAACTGCTCATCCTCTACGAAGGGATTGTCGAGCGTATCAGTGATGTAGAGGCGGATGTTCTTGATTAAATCGCCATCATGCTGATTGACAGCAGCAAGAGCGCGCCATTCGGCGATGATGCGCAACTGGGCGACGGCGAAAGGTCCGAACTGCAATTCGAAACCTGACAGGCGGTTCATGGCGGCTTGCAAGGCAGGGCTAATGGCACCCGCACCTTCATCAGCTTCGACAGTTCGTGCAATGCGGCGCATCACACCTAACAGGAATGTTCCCGTGCCGACTGCAGGATCACAGACCGTGACGTCGGGAGAGGCCAAGCCCCGCGACCGTTCAAAGAGTGGGCCACGCAAAGCCTCATCTACTAGGCGCACCATGGCGCTCACCACCTGCGGAGGCGTATAATATGAGCCTGTCCTTTGCCTTAGTGCGCTATCATAGACTTCTAGAAAATCTTCGTAGAAGTTCAACCACGCATCTTTGTCTTTGCCAATTTTTGCCCAACTGACAGCATCATAGACACGCAACATGGTGCTGAGAGATGTACTCAGAGACTTTTTTGTTTCTTCACTATGCGTCAGAAGCGATAGTGCCGTGCTAATGAGCGAATTCGATTTTCTCAGCTTGATCGCAGCGGGCTCGATTCCCTCGCTCAATGGAATCGAGAAAGCGCGGGCGATCAAGAGGCCAAAACTGACTGCCTGCGAATAGCCATCGGCAAATTGCTCGTCGGTGGCATGTGGAAATAACAATTGCCTCCACTCTTGCGCCAGTGCTGCGAGGCTTGCATCGCCCTGGGCGATCAGTTCCATGACTTCATCGCGTAACAGGCGACACAAGCGTGCAGAAACATCTGCGAGCGCTTTGGCGTTGGTGGGTGGAATGGGCTCCCATGTCAGAAAGTCGTTGAGGAGAGGAATGAGCGTTGGAGGTGCAGAAAGCTTCTGGCCTGCGCTTTCAACATCGCCGGTGAGCGAGATGACGCTGCCTTGCAATTCGCCATTGCGCCAAAGGCTGAAGCTGTTGCCGTCTGTATAAAGAAGGTTGGGCAGCGCCTTCAGCTTCTGCCATTGGGTGCGATCATGCGGATCGGAGAAGCGCCGGGGATCGGCGCCTTTGCCGGGGGCCTTAATCTCAATGAAACCGACGAGGGCTTTGCCGACAGAGACCGCATAATCCGGTCGAAGAGCTAACTGGGAGAGAGTGGTTTCTCCAACCAAGTTGATGCCGCCTTTGATCCCTGCCAAATCGCCCAACGCCGGGATCAGGGATTCCAAAGGGCCGCGAAGCTGGTCTTCTGGGGCTCCATTGATTGCGCTATTGGATAGCTTGGTCTTGGTGGCCGCTCCAAATGCACTGACGGCTGCCTCCAAAGTAAGGGATTTTGCCAAAGTCGTCGTCCTAATAAATGAAAAACATTGCAAATGTAACCGATTCCCTTACCTAGCGGAAGCTCGACCTTACACGGCTGATGCTTTGGGCGAGAGCATTTGCTAGGATCACGCAATGCAATAGAAGGCGTGTCATGTCATTCCTGAAAAAACTCTTCGGCCTTGGCACTGGTGAGGCGGCGCAGAAAGAAGCGCAAAGCTCGACCACCTATGAAGGCTATGAAATCATCGCGACACCCTATCAGGAGCGCGGCAAGTTTCAGCTCTGTGGCATCATTGCAAAAGAGATTGATGGCGTACGCAAGGAGCATCGCTTCATCCGTGCTGATCAATTCACCAGCATTGAAGACGCAACAGAGATGACCTTTTTCAAAGCCCGCCAGATCATCGACCAAACGGGAAACCGCCTTTTCGATATGGGTTGAGCATGAGCGAGAATTTTCAGCCACGAGGCCGTTTGACGGTGCGCACCATCGCCATGCCGGCCGATACCAATGCCAATGGCGACATCTTCGGCGGCTGGGTTATGTCGCAGATGGATCAGGCGGGTGGCATTGCGGGCGTCGAACGTGCGCAAGGTCGCGTGGTGACGGTGAAAGTCGATTCCATGACCTTTATCGCGCCGATGAAGGTGGGCGATGTGCTCGAAGTCTATACCGAAGTTGAGAGCATCGGCCGCACCTCCATGAAGATCCATGTCGAGGCATTTGCGCAGCGCTTTCAGACCACAAAACGCGACAAGGTGACGGATGCAACCTTTACTTTCGTAGCCATCGACGATAGCGGCCGCCCGCGCCCCATTCCCCAAGCCCTGCTTAGTTGAATTGCTGCGCCGCTGATTGTATCCATGCGGCATCCCGTGATTGGCACGGGCCGATAGCTCAATGGTTAGAGCCGGCCGCTCATAACGGTCTGGTTGCAGGTTCGAGTCC
>CAZLBA010000208.1:0-3739 GCA_964557555.1 uncultured Beijerinckia sp. | reverse complement strand
GGCCAAGCAGGGGCATCGAGATGAAGATAGTCATGGCCATCATCAAGCCATTCAAACTCGACGAAGTGCGCGACGCGCTCACTGCCGTCGGGGTGCATGGCCTCACGGTCACGGAAGTGAAGGGTTACGGTCGCCAGAAGGGCCATACCGAAATCTATCGCGGCGCTGAATATGCCGTCAGCTTCCTGCCAAAGCTCAAGATCGAAGTTGCCGTTCCTGCCGATGTCGCACCCTCGGTGGTGGAAGCGATCATCTCCTCTGCCCGCACCGGCCAAATCGGTGACGGCAAGATCTTCATCAGCCCGCTGGAAGCCGCCATCCGCATCCGTACGGGCGAGAAGGACAACGACGCGCTCTGAGTTTCCGTTTCGATCGAGGAGAATACAATGATGAACCGTCCAACTTTCGGGAGCGCCGGCAAAGCCCTTGCTCTCGGCCTTCCGGCGCTCTGCCTCACGACTGGCCTGGCCTATGCTGAAGCAGCCGCAGCGCCCGTTCCCAACAAGGGCGATACGACCTGGCTGCTCACCTCCACCGTTCTTGTTCTGATGATGTCGATCCCCGGCCTTGCCCTGTTCTATGGCGGCCTTGTTCGTACCAAGAACATGCTTTCGGTCCTCACCCAGACCTTCATGATCGTCTCGCTCGCAGCGGTTGTCTGGGTTGTCTATGGCTATTCGCTCGCCTTCACGGAAGGCGCAGGCGCGCTGAACCCCTTCATCGGTGGTTTCTCGCGCTTGTTCCTCTCAGGCGTCACGCCTGAATCAACGGCTGCGACCTTCTCCAATGGCGTTGTCGTTCCTGAACTCGCCTATATGGCCTTCCAGATGACCTTCGCCTGCATCACGCCCGCGCTGATCATTGGTGCCTTTGCCGAGCGCATCAAATTCTCGGCGGTCATCCTCTTCACGCTGCTCTGGCTGACCTTCATCTATTTCCCGATCGCCCATGCGGTCTGGTACTGGCCCGGCCCGGATGCGATTGCTGAAGCTGCCAAGGCTCTGGCTGCTGCAACCGACGAAGCATCGAAGAAAGCCGCACAGGAAGCGCTCGACGCGGTCACCGGCAATGCTGGTTTCCTCTTCCAGATGGGCGCGCTGGACTTCGCAGGCGGCACCGTCGTGCACATCAATGCCGGTATCGCTGGCCTTGTTGGTTGCGTGATGATCGGCAAGCGTATCGGCTATGGCAAGGAAGCCATGCCGCCCCACTCACTGACCATGACCATGATCGGTGCTTCGCTCCTGTGGCTTGGCTGGTTCGGCTTCAATGCTGGCTCCAATCTCGAAGCCAATGGCGTGACTGCGCTTGCCTTCGTGAACACCTTCGTTGCCACTGCCGCTGCTGCCATGTCCTGGCTCTTCAGCGAATGGGCGACCAAGGGCAAGCCCTCGCTGCTCGGCATGGTGTCGGGTGCGGTGGCTGGTCTTGTCGCGGTGACGCCTGCCTCCGGCTTCGCCGGCCCGATGGGTTCGCTGGTGCTTGGCCTGATCGTCTCCCCGATCTGCCTCTTCTTCATCTCCACCGTGAAGAACAAGCTCGGCTATGACGATGCGCTCGATGTCTTCGGCATCCACTGCGTTGGCGGCATCATCGGCGCGATTGCCACGGGCATCCTCGTGTCGCCTGCGCTGGGTGGTGTCGGGCTCACCGACTACACGATCAATCCGGGCGCTGCGGCACCGGGTGCCTATGACATGGCCACTCAGGTGTTCAACCAGATCAAGGCGGTTATCTACACGCTCATCTGGTCGGGCATCGGGTCTGCAATCCTCTTCAAGATCGTGGATCTGGTCCTGGGCCTGCGTGTTCCCACCGATGCCGAGCGCGAAGGCCTCGATGTCGCGGAACATGGCGAACGCGCTTACAACTACTGAGTTGTCAGAGTTCCTCCCGGGACGAGATCCGTCCTTGCCTGCGGCGCCCTTCGGGGCGCCGCTTTTTCTTGTGTGGCAAAGCCCTTTGTTTAAGCGCGCATTAACCGCCCAAGCCTAGCTTCACAAACGGGGCCATCCGGCCCTTTGAAGCAGATCATGATGCGCCTCTTAAGCTTCTCATCCATCGACCAGATTCCTGATCCGGTCCGCGATTTTCTTGGCAAGCGGCTGGCTGAGCTTGCCGGGCTCATTGTGCTCGCTTTCACAACGGCTCTGGCGCTGGCATTTCTGACCTGGTCTGTGCAGGACCCAAGCCTCAATCACGCTACCTCCGCACCCGTTCGCAATCTGATGGGATCGCCCGGCGCCATCGTGGCAGATCTCGCCATGCAGATGGTTGGGCTTGCATCCACCGCCCTTCTTGTACCGCTCGGTTTTTGGGGCTGGCGTTTGTTCACGCATCGCCGTCTTGAACGGATGGGCGTGCGCGTTTTGCTCTGGTTTGTAGGTGTTGGTTTTGCAGCCGCCTTTGCGTCCATTCTGCCTGTGACCGATCGCTGGCCGCTGGCGAGCGGATTGGGTGGCGTCATCGGTGATGCCCTGCTGACATTGCCGCGCAACCTCTCCGGTGGTGCGGGACCCATCATGTTGGGCACGGCGGTCGTGATTGCCATTATAGCCCTCATCAGCCTTGCGACCTCTTCCGGCTTTTTCATCCATGAGGAAGAAGAGAGCGAGGAAGAAGTTGAGACCTCGACGCGCGCGCGCAATTTCGATGATGATGATCGCGCAGGTGAGCCCGGTTGGGGTCTCGTCTCGCTCGGTGCATTGATCCATGCAGGGCTGAGCGCGAAAGCTGCTATCCAGCGCATCTTCGCTCGCCACAAGGCCGAGCCTGCCATGGTTCCTGCAGCTGGCCGCGTGCAGATGCGTCAGGAGCCACGCTTTGAAGATGTGGGTGCAGTGCAACCGCAGCAACGCGCCATGCGCAACGGCCCGCTCACGCCTTATGTGGAAGAAGAAGAAGCAGATGACGGCCTCACTCCCACACGCAAGATCACCCCGCCTGCGCCTGCCCTGAAAAGCGGTCGCCGTTCTGCGCGCGAGGCACAAGCCTCCTTCTTCGACAAGGGTGCTTATGAATTGCCTGCCTTGATGCTGCTGGCCGAGGCGAAGAAGCAGAGCATCACCAAAATCTCTGAAGATGCGCTGGAGCAAAATGCCCGTCTGCTGGAAGGTGTGCTGGATGATTTCGGCGTGAAAGGCGAAATCATCAATGTGCGCCCCGGTCCCGTTGTCACACTTTATGAACTCGAACCTGCGCCCGGAATCAAATCATCCCGCGTGATCGGTCTTGCCGACGATATTGCACGTTCAATGTCAGCCATCTCTGCACGCGTTGCTGTCGTGCAAGGCCGCAACGCGATTGGCATTGAATTGCCCAATCAGAAGCGGGAGACCGTTTTCCTGCGCGAGCTTCTGGCATCGGAAGATTTCGAGAAGTCGAAGCACAAGCTTGCCATCGCGCTCGGCAAAACGATTGGTGGCGAACCCGTCATCGTCGATCTCGCGCGGATGCCACATTTGCTTGTTGCAGGCACGACCGGCTCAGGCAAATCTGTTGCCATCAATACCATGATCCTCTCGCTGCTCTACCGGCTGAAACCGGAAGAGTGCCGCCTGATCATGGTGGACCCGAAGATGCTGGAACTCTCCGTCTATGACGGGATCCCGCATCTGCTCACTCCTGTTGTGACCGATCCCAAGAAGGCGGTTGTCGCGCTCAAATGGGCTGTGCGCGAGATGGAGGATCGCTACAAGAAAATGTCGAAGCTCGGTGTGCGCAACATCGACGGCTTCAA
>CAZLBA010000207.1:0-3750 GCA_964557555.1 uncultured Beijerinckia sp. | reverse complement strand
GCGCCTCATTGGAAACCAGAGACGGCACAGGCGAGTCAGATTCCCAGGCTGTCGACGGCAGAACCTCATATTTCGCAGCTGCCTTGAATGGGCTGGTTCTCATATTGAATGGCGTGCGATTGGCGACAATCGGCGAATTAAAAGTCTCCTCCATCAAAAGATCATTGGTCGCATAAGGGAAATTCCTGACATCGGGCTCGCCGCAAGAGGCGATGCAAAGCTTCACCCTGCCAATCCACCCCCCCTTCTTCTGCGAACCCGCCGGAGCGTCTCCGACGAAAGAGAGCCAATAATAACCTGCACGCGTCACTTCGATCGAAGTCGATCGCTCAATCCAGTATCCCGCATAAAGACAGGTTTCGACACGGTTTTGAAAATCGCCAGCGGTGGGCGGCGAAATAGCCAGGCGCGGATCTGATTTCACCGGATGAAGAAAGACACCAAGACGCGCACTTTGAGGACTGCCCGAAACGATGGTTGAAGATGAATATTCCCGAAACCTGTCCGAGGACCAATAGTTCAGATTCGCTGCATTCATGCCGTCGCAGATAAAGGCGGGCTGATATTCGGGATAGATAACCGCCGACTTGTACCAGTAGCGCAACTCATAAACGCCAGCTGGCAAATAGACCTTCTTGGAAATCGAATTATTCCCGCCGCCACCGACCAGCATGGCCATATTGCCGGCCCGCGGATCGTCGGTCGGGCCGAGTTTCGGTGGTCCATCCTGAATGCGCCAGTCGCGATAGGATGCATCCATAATGGTGGTGGTTGTGCGAGGCGCTGCTGGCTCAGCCCAGACCTCGTCGATGACACGGCTGCTTGGCGGATTATCGACGAGCCCCATGATGATGGAACCACTGCCCTTCAGATTCATGTCAGTCACGCCAAACACTTGGCTGAAAAGGGTTGTATGCTGCGCTTCATAATCAATCTGCGCGGACACTGTGTTGCCGACACGGCCAATCGCAACATATTTGGTGGAGACCGCCAGCCGTGATGTCGCCCCCAGCTGGCCATCAAAGGCCTCATTGGCCACGCGCTCTCCTTCAGCCAGCGCCTGCGCGTCGAATTGCGAATTCTGCGTCAGATTCAGCTGCAACAAATTGCGCGCGGCATTAACGCCTGCCGCAGCAGCAGCTTGTGCCGCTGCATCAAGCTTGCTCTTCTGGACGACTGCCATGCCGTAATCAATGGCAAGACCGGTGAGCCCGATCATCACCAAGGATAAGACAGCGGTGAGATAGGCGACCGCCCCACGACGGTCATCGCGAAATTCCATCAGGTGATGGCGAAACAAGCCTGTGCGGCAACGGAGGAAATGCAAGACTTTCATCTAAAAATTCCATTCTCAAAAAAGAACCCACGCTCCACAACGAGCGCGCCACTCATTCACTGATAGGCCGGCGGCTGAACATTGACGCGATCAAGATTCACGAAAGAGCCAGAAATATTCTCGCGACCATAAAGCCACATAGGCGCGGTGCCTTGGCAAAAGCCGGGAATATTCCCATTTGTATATTTATAATAGGCGTCACCGGCCATCAGCCTGAAACTGTCGAGCCGCATTTCGCCACCGGTTTTGTTGATCCAAATGGTCGGTCCCATCTTGACGAAATGGGTCGAGTAAACCGAGATGCACCAGGTCCAACTGTGCCAGGTGCTGCTTGGGATTCCTGCACCTGCACAGCCCGGCATCGTACCTATCAACATACTGCGCTCCGGGCGAATGATTGCACAGCCTGAGGACACGTTATCGCCGCGCAATCTAAACGTGAGGGCATAGATGCCCGGAGACAGAAGCACGCGCCGGTATAATTCCTGGTTTCTGCGGAGGACGATATGCTGGCCATCATCAAGCGGAGCTGAATTGGACACCGTAATACCAGGGGAATGAATATTTGATTCAAACTGCGTCGAAGGGCTTTCCCTGTAACGTGCAGCAGCGAGGAAGGGGCTCGCCGCCATGTTGAAAGGCGTCTCATTTGCCACAATAGGTGAATTGAAGGTCTCGTTCATCAGAACTTCACCCCGCGCATAGGGGTAATTGTTGACGGCAGGCTCGCCACAGGAGGCGATGCAGAGCTTCACCGTACCAATCCAGCCACCCCGCTTGTCTGAAGTCGCCAGCGCATCGCCGACAAATGCGAGCCAGAAATAGCCGGAATCCGTTATTTGCAGCCCAATAGAGCGTTGGATCCAGCGACCGGCATAAGCACATGTGTCGATGCGATTGGTGAATTGGGCCGTGGGCGGTGGCGCTGTTGCCAGACGCGGATCCTGTTTGACGGGATGCAGGAAGACGGCCAAACGCGCGCTTTGCGGTGACCCCGTGCGCACGGCTGAGCCAGTATATTCTGTATATTTATCTGACATTGCCCAATCCACATTATCGGGACCGGGCGAATCGCAGATGAAAGCTGGATCATAGGCAGGATAGATGACTGCAGACTTGTACCAATAGCGTAGCTCATAAAAACCGGCAGGCATGTAGACTTTCTTGGCGATTGAATTGTTGTAGCCGCCACCTACTCCCATCGCCATACGTCCGGCGCGCGAGTCATTGGTGGGCCCCACTTTGGGCATACCATCCTGAATCGACCAGTCACGGTAAACGGGATCAATGATGGTGCGCGTGGCTGCAGACGCAGTCGCTACATCCCAGACTTCCTCGACAAGTTTGCTGCTCGGCGGATTGTCGAGCAAGCCAACGATGATCGAGCCCGACCCCTTCACCATCATGCTGTCCATGCCAAACATCTGCGAAAAAGTCGGCTGGAAATCAGCGTCATAGTCAATCTGTGCGGAGATCGTATTGCCGACGCGCGAGATCACAACATATCGCGAATTCACGGTCAGATTGCTCGACCGGCCAAGCTGTCCGATAAAAGCCTCCGTCGCCACGCGCTCACCTTCAGCAAGGGCGATCGCATCAAATTGTGTATTCTGCGTCATATTCAGTTGAAGCAGATTGCGCGCGGCATTGGCACCGGAGGTTGCAGCTGCCTGCGCTGCAGCATCAAGCCTGCCCTTCTGAACGACAGCCGATCCATAATCAACGGCAAGACCAGTCAAGCCAACCATCACGACAACGAGCATCGCTGTCAGATAGGCAACGGCGCCACGCTGGTCACGACCGAAGGCCGCAAGCCGCCGTTGAAGCGCAGGGATCGCGAAATGGAACGATGACTCAATGCCCATGATGGATTGCCTCAAAAGGTAAAAAATAACTCCAGCACGCTAGAAAAACCTACGTCGTCCGACAAGCAACCATGCCGCGAAATGACCGGATTGCCGGTCAAAAATTGGTGCAGATCGTCGCTGAGTAAACGCTGTCGGAACCACTGAGTAGTGGCACCGCAGAGGTATTCATATTGCGCCAGTTGCGCACGGGGAAATAGGCCGCGACACGCAGGTTCTTGGACGGAACCACGCTGGCAAAGCGATATTGATAATCAGTCGATAGATCCACGACCGCCAAGGCACCAGACTGAAAAACGCCGATCGGCAAGTCAGTGAGGGTGGGTTGCGCAGCTGACGACATGCTCGTTTGCTCACCGCAGGGGCGCTGCAAATTGCCAAAGGACCACGCCACCATCGCCTTGTAATTACATGCACTTTGGCAGGCAGGATCGCGCGGCGTCATGCGGATCATGGAGATGCCCACATCAACAATGCCATTGGGCGAACGCGACCAAGGGCTTGTGCCCTCGCGTATGATCTCTGGCACCATCAGGCCGATACGATCAA
>CAZLBA010000206.1:0-3755 GCA_964557555.1 uncultured Beijerinckia sp. | reverse complement strand
TGACCAGCGCCTGTTCACGGGCGATTTCCCTTGCCTTTTTCGGAAAAACTGATATCAAACCGTCAACATCGTTCTCATAACGATCATTCTCGGATGGTCGCAGTTTGAGAGTGGGGCCCGACCGGACCCCGCTCTTTTTTGTTGCCCGGCTGAGCCGGGTGGCGTGTCGCCCGGCGGAGCTGCCGGGCTGGTTTGCAGGAGCGTCAGTGACCGAGGATCAAGCCTCGCCCATAGCCGGAGCCGATCCGGCCTTGCTCGACGAGCCCCGTCTCACGCAGGAGACCGGGGTTGCGGCACGCGTGGCCAATATTGCCATCCCCGTGCTGCGCGATCTTGGCATGCGGCTTGTCCGGGTGAAGGTCTCCGGCATGAATGGCATGACAGTGCAGATCATGGCTGAGCGGCCGGATGGCTCGATGACGGTGCAGGATTGCGAAGAGGCGAGCATGGCGCTGTCTCCCGTCCTCGACATCGAAGAGCCCATCACAGCCGCCTATCATCTTGAAATGTCGTCCCCCGGCATTGATCGCCCCCTGGTGCGCGTCTCCGATTTTGCCCGTGCGGTGGGCCATGAGGCCCGTCTTGAGACGGCAGTGATGGTTGGCGACCGCAAGCGCTTTCGCGGCTGGATTGAGGGCGTTGAGGGCGAGGGCCGCGAGGCCCTGCTCAAGCTGCGCCGCATGGATGCGGGCGCGGATGAAGAAGCCGATGTGCAGATTCCCCTGCGCGATATCGCGGAAGCTCGCCTTGTTCTGACTGAGGCGCTGATCCGGGAATCGCTCAAGGCCGGCAAGCTCGCAGAAAGCGAGCCACAAGATGAGGATGCTGGTGAAGAGGGTGCGCCCCGCCGGGGGCCGGGCCGTTTCCGCCGGGATAAGCCACAGCCTGTGCGCCCTTCCGGGGCCGCACGCAAGTCACCGTCCGGCAAACCCGGACAGCGCGGGGGTTCCCGCACCTGAAGTTTGAGTGATGCGCGACTCGTTCGCGATGAGGAGGTAAGGCCATGGCCGTCAGCGCCAACAGACTTGAGCTTTTGCAGATTGCCGATGCAGTGGCGCGCGAGAAATCCATTCCGCGCGAAATCGTGCTGCAATCGATGGAAGACGCGCTGCAAAAGGCAGCGCGCTCGCGCTATGGTCAGGAGACCGAAGTGCGCGCGGAGATCAATCCGAAGACCGGTGAGATCCGTTTTTCGCGTCTGCTGCTCGTCGTTGATCGCGTTGAAAGCGATGCCACGCAAATTGCTCTCGAAGATGCGCGCAAGAAGAACCCGGCTGCTCAGGTTGGTGACTGGATTGCCGAGCCCCTGCCGCCCTTCGAATTTGGCCGCATTCCCGCGCAATCGGCCAAGCAGGTCATCGTGCAGAAAGTGCGCGAAGCCGAGCGCGATCGTCAGTACGAAGAATTCAAGGACCGTATCGGTGAGATTATCAATGGCCTCGTCAAGCGCGTCGAATATGGCAATGTCATCGTTGATCTGGGTCGCGGTGAAGCGATCATCCGCCGTGATGAGCTGATTCCGCGTGAAACATTCCGCCCCGGTGATCGCGTGCGCGCTTATGTCTATGACGTGCGCCGCGAACAGCGTGGCCCGCAGATCTTCCTGTCGCGCACCCATCCGCAATTCATGGCCAAGCTCTTCGGTCAGGAAGTGCCGGAAATCTATGATGGCATCATTGAGGTGAAGTCGGTCGCGCGCGATCCCGGCTCACGCGCGAAAATTGCCGTCACATCGCGCGACTCCTCGATTGATCCGGTGGGCGCTTGCGTTGGTATGCGTGGTTCGCGCGTGCAGGCGGTCGTCAACGAGTTGCAGGGTGAGAAGATCGACATCATCCCGTGGTCTGTGGATGCGGCGACTTTCATCGTCAACGCGCTGCAGCCTGCTGAAGTGGTCAAGGTGGTGCTCGACGAAGACAGCTCGCGTATTGAAGTTGTCGTACCTGATGACCAACTGTCTCTTGCAATTGGTCGTCGTGGCCAAAATGTGCGCCTTGCCTCGCAGCTCACCGGTTGGGATATTGACATTCTGACGGAAGCTGAAGAGTCCGAGCGTCGCCAGAAGGAATTCCAGGAACGCACCTCTGCCTTCATGGCAGCGCTGGATGTGGACGAGGTTGTCGGCCAGCTGCTCGCCTCCGAAGGGTTCCGCTCTGTGGAAGAGTTGGCTTATGTTGATGTTGGCGAACTCGCCAGCATTGAAGGCTTTGACGAAGAGACGGCCGAAGAAATTCAAAACCGCGCGCGCGATCATCTCGCCCGCCTCGAAGCTGAGCTCGATGCCCGCCGTGTTGAACTCGGCGTCGCTGATGAGCTGAAGGACGTTCCCGGCATGACGCTCGCCATCATGGTGAAGCTTGGCGAGAACGATGTGAAGTCGGTGGAAGATCTGGCGGGTTGTGCGACGGATGATCTGTCGGGCTGGACCGAGCGCAAGGACGCTGACACGGTCAAGCATGCAGGCTTCCTCGACGGCATCGACATTTCGCGTGAAGATGCAGAAGCGCTCATCATGGCAGCCCGCGTGAAGGCTGGCTGGATTGAAGCGCCGGCCGAGGAACCGGAGCAGGCTCCGGAGGCTTGAGGATTTTATGGTCGAGCTGACCGATGCGGATCTGGATGAGAGCGGGTCACAACGCACCTGCATCGTCACGCGTCGCAAAGGTCCGCCTGACGAGATGATCCGCTTCGTCGCCGGGCCTGATGGCGCGGTGGTGCCCGACCTGAAGCGCAAGCTTCCCGGTCGCGGGGTGTGGGTCAGTGCGGAAGCTGCGCGGGTGGCAGAAGCGGTCAAAAAAGGCCTCTTCGCTCGCGCGCTGCGCGGTAAGGCGCAGGCCCCAGCTGAGCTTGCCGATCAGGTCGGCGCTTTGCTGGAGCGCGATGCGCTACAGGCTTTGTCCCTCGCCAACAAAGCGGGGGTGGTGGTGACGGGCTTTGCCAAGGTGGAAAAGCTCATCAGCGATCAAGAGGTTGCGGGCCTCGTCCATGCACGCGATGCGGGTGCGGATGGGGTGCGCAAGCTGGAGCAGGTCCTTCATCGCGCCTATGGCGCGCGGGCGGCCGAGGTTCAGCGCTCAAGATTGTTTGCCTCAGACCAAATGGATTTGGCATTGGGGCGGTCAAATGTGGTACACGCAGCGCTTAAGACGGGCCCTGCGGCCAGCGCGTTCCTGCTGCGCGCCCTCCGGCTCTCCCGCTATAGGGGGGAGGAGGCGCTCAACGGGACTGAGCTGGAAGAGTGAACATCCGGCCGGGTGGCCGGGCAACAGGGTTTGGCGAGCGGGCTTAGCCCGGGGATCCGAAGCGAATGAGCGATACAAAGAATACTGGCGACAAGGCACCGACGACTTCCAAGACGCTCACGCTGAAGCGTCCGGTGGAGGCTGGCGTCGTGCGCCAGAGTTTCTCTCACGGCCGTACCAAGGCTGTTGTGGTTGAGAAGGTGGTCAAGCGCCGCCCGATTGGGGAAGGCGCTGCCGCCCCTGCAGCCGCGCCTGTCACGGCCAAGGCCCCGGCTGCTGCGCCTGCCGCTCCTGCTGCCCCCGCGCCCGCTCCAGCGGCCCCCGCTGCACCTGCGGCTCCCCGTGGCCCCACCAGCCGCGCTGCCAAGCCCACCCCCCCGCAGGGCGGCATGGTGTTGCGCACCCTTACCGATGCAGAGCGTGATGCCCGCGAACGTGCTTTGGCAGATGCTCGCGAACGCGAGGAAGAAGACCGTCGCCGGGCCGAGGCCGAAGCCAAGGCTCGTGCCGAGC
>CAZLBA010000205.1:2508-3776 GCA_964557555.1 uncultured Beijerinckia sp. | reverse complement strand
CACGCACTTTGACGCCGGAGGCCAGGCCCACATGGTGGATGTTTCCACGAAGGATCGCACCCACCGCACGGCGGTCGCACAGGGCCGTATTCATATGCAGGCAGCCACTTTAGCGCGCGTAACAGAAGGTACCGCCAACAAGGGGGATGTCCTCGCCATTGCCCGGATCGCCGGCATCCAAGCCACAAAAAAAACCAGCGATCTGATCCCGTTGTGCCACCCGCTGGCGCTTAGCCGCGTCGCGATCGAATTCGAAATCGAGACCCATGGTCCGTCGGTGGTATGCCGCTGCGTCGCCGAAGCAGTAGGACCAACCGGCGTTGAAATGGAAGCTCTCACCGGCGTTCAGATCGCGCTCCTCACCATCTACGACATGCTCAAGGCGGTCGATCGCGGCATGACCATCACGGATGTAGCACTGCTGGAGAAACACGGCGGCAAGAGTGGGAGCTGGAAGGCGACTGGATAACGGCCTGTGAGTATGAGTGATCTGCCGTCGATCGAGTTCGTGCCTGCAACTTCAGGAAAGCGTGAGCCAGCATGAATTTCTCAAATGTGGAGGCGCTGAGGATGCCTCCCGACATCACGCTATGCTTGACAATCGGTCGCCGACCAGATTTGTTAAGGCAAACGCTGGGGAGCCTTTTCAAATACTGCAGATTTGAAAATGTCGTCGCAATCAATGACTTTCGCGACGAGCCTACGAATAGCGCGTTTAGAGAGCTTTGCCCCGAGGGGAGGCTCATAAGCCTAGACGAACAAATCGGGCATCATCGAGCAGTTGACCACATGTACTCACTGGTACAGACGCCGTACGTTTTTCATTGCGAGGACGATTGGCTGTTCGATGCACCAATAGACGTTGAGGGCGCGATTGAAGCCCTAAAATCAAAGCCGCAGATAAGCCAGGTTTGCCTTAGGCGACTCGTAGATTTCAACCTCCCAGAGTCCGAAAAATCATTAGTAACTACGATACGAGTCAAAGAAAGAGACTATCTTAGGCTCGATGGATTGCATGCCCAGTGGCATGGGTATACCTTCAACCCCCATATTTCGTCTGTTGGCACCTGGAAATCCTTAGGAGGCTTTTCTAGATTCAAAAAGGAACGGCATGTCTCGAGGCTGCTACGAAAACAAGGCTTTTTCTCCGCATACGCCAGCCCTGGCTCCTGCCGACACATCGGAGAACTGCAAAGTGTAACTTGGAGCGCGGGAAATCCTAGCAGATTCATCACGCTACGAAAGAAAATCAAAGAGTTCTTACTGAA
>CAZLBA010000205.1:0-2498 GCA_964557555.1 uncultured Beijerinckia sp. | reverse complement strand
CGATTCAAGTGCGGTCCTGAGATGAGTGCCCACCAAGCCCGAATCTGGGGGCACAGGAGGACTGCCGTTGGGATGCGCTAAGAGTAGCCCACCAACAGCGTCAATCATTGCCTGAACGTCATTGGCTTGAGTAAAAACAACTTTGCCCTCCAAGCCTTCATGATCTGACTGATCTGAAGCGGACTCCGATACGACTAAGACGCCCAGAGTAAGGCACTCCATAATCCGAGTGGTCTCCAGAAGGGCATCCTCGTAGTAGTGAATGTTAACTACAAGCCTAGCTCGCCTGAGTTGACGCCACAGATCGGGACCATAAATACCTTTTAGTATGAGAACTTTATATTTTTTCCCCAGCGCCTTCAAGAATTTTTTTCGACGCCTAGCCTTGGGGTCTCCATAAAAAACTAGATCATACTTACAGCCACTATCGTCTCGGGCGGAGTCACCATCAGCGCCAATCAGCTGTCGAAGTGGCATGACTTCAATCGGAACGTAATGCAGATTATTGAGCCCTGGTCTCAGACGCTCCAAGTAATCAATGTTTTTTTTCGAGTAGTCGAAGACTGCAAGTGAGTTATATAAAATATCAAGGTATTCATCTGTAAACCACCGAGTAGTTACAGATTGCTCCATTTGAAACGCAATTCTCTTCTCTCTGGGAGGCAGGCGTTCAAAGACCTGCGGGCAAACAACAATATAAAAGTCAGCGTCAAACTCATCTGGTGGCTCCGTCAGTATCGCGACCGACAGCCCCCAAGTTGACAGGTTGTACTGCAACATGCGAGCAACATACAGAGTCGCCAAAGGGGAAATAATCGAGAAAGAACTCCCCCTCGCGGCGGGTAAGCGTTTTAGTGTTTCGATTCTGGTCTGGAGCCATTTCGGATCGCGACTGGGCGACGGATTCTCTAAAACCCCTCGGTACCATTTAAAAAACAGGTCGCGTACTCGACCGTCGCGCTTGAATAGAACGAATTTCCATTCGTTTTTAACTAACAGGCTGTCGTCGAAAAAGCATTTCCTCAGCCAAGCCCTCGGGCTACCGTTGGACTTCACGAACAGTCTGCGAAGAAATGCCGTCATGGCCAGAGCCGTCTTCGAAATAGTTAGTTTGGTGTCCACTTCAGTCGCTAAAGTGGGATCGGAAAGCTGCGGGCAGGATCAACTTTCCTTCAGCGGGACCCATTGCCCCCGCTGATCACCGCCCCCCCAGCCGAGAAAACACCAGCGACCCGCCACTGAGCGAGCCGTACTCCCAGGGCTGCTGGCGGCCGCCGGTTTCGCGCATGACGCGGTCACGTACCCGGCGCAGAACCAGCGAAATATCCTCGGGCTCGGCGATCAGATCGAGGATAGCCTGGGTGAAGGGCGAGTGCATGCCCGTGCCATCCTCCGCCACGCCGCCGTCGCGGGTGGCGTAGGCGATGAGGGTGCCAGTGGGCACCTGCATCGGGGCCAGGCCTCGCCGGAATCCGCGCAAGGAGGTGGTCATGACCGGGTTGTCGCGGCATGCGTCCAGGAACACCACGCGCGTGCGACCGGGCAGGTAGGTGTCGATGATGGTGTCGATCGGGAGGGCCTGGAGCTTGAGCGTCGCTGGCTTGTTGATGTCGATGTTCACCGGCATCAGGTAGTTCACGCCATCGAGCTGCATGCCATGGCCCGAGTAATAGAGCACCGTCACCTCGCTGGCGGCCGCCGTCTGCTGGAACTGGCTCAGGCCCCGCACCAGCGCGTCGCGATCGCCGTCGTCGATGCGGGTGACGCGAAAGCCCAGCTCCGACAGCTTGCGCTCGATGGCCCGCGCGTCATTGATCGGATTGGCCAGCCGCGCCGACCCCGGGTAGTTGGCATTGCCGATCACGAGCGCATGCGCCTGCACCCGCGTAAAGCCAGGGATCGTCGTTGCCTGGGGCGCAGGAGCGGGCAGGGGCGCCGCGCTGGCGATCACCGGCACCGGGGCAGGCGCAGGCTGTGCGGCAGGCAACGTGGCGAAGCGGCTCGGGACGAGTTCTGCGAGCGAGGGCTTGAGCAGGCGCACGGTCCAGGCGGCGACCTCGCGCTCGGCCTGGGCCTGGAGGTGAGCCAGGGAAGGCGCCTCCTCACCGCACTTGCGGTCCGTGCTCACGGCCACCTTGCGGTCGCTCGCGACCAACCGGGAAGATCCCGGCTGGCGAACGCGAACCTGGACATCCAGCTCGTACCTGCGGGTCAGGCAGGGGATCTGCCGCACCTGCCAGTCCACGCAGTTGGTCGAGAGGATCCGCCGCAGGGAGTCCTTGGCGTTCTTGTCCGGTTCAGACCAGCGCCGGCATTGGCGCTGTTCCTGCGTGGACCGGGTATCGGACGTGTTCGCGGAGTAAACCGTGACATCCAGAACCGCATCGGCCTGGTCCGGCTTCTTGGCCTGCCAGCTGGCCCGCGGGAACGACTGCAGCAATTGCGCCTCAAGGGCACCCAGGACCTGGGCCGACCGCTCGCCACGCACCTCCCCGGGC
>CAZLBA010000204.1:0-3995 GCA_964557555.1 uncultured Beijerinckia sp. | reverse complement strand
CGTAATCGGCGCACCAACGAACCCATGAATTTACACCACTTGACAAGACGCTATCGTGATAGATACACCCCACGCGTGGACACGTGACCAATCCGCATGCAGATGCGCGGAGACATACCGTCAGCGTAGGGGCGCATACTATTCGCCCGTGCACAGGACGCGTGGTCGCTGGTAAGGGCGCATACCATTCGCCCGCGCACAGGACGCGTGGTCGCTGGTAAGGGCGCATACCATTCGCCCGTGAATTTGGCGTAGGTATTGTAAAAATGAAAAATGATTGTGATACAGACACTCCACGCATGGAAACGTGACTCATCTGCACGCAGAGGTGCGGAGGCATACCGTCAGCGTAGGGGCGGATTGCATGCGCCCGGGTAATCTTATTGACATTTGCTCTGACACAATGATATTATTATATTTACGTATTACGCATTAAATAGAGAGTGCATATGACGATTTTTCTACGACGCATCATTGTATGTGTATTAATTGTAGTGTTGGGTGCAAGCATCCCATTTACGGTTGCTCGGGCAGAGGCTGCGGATGCAACAGTTAATAATTTACCACCATCATTTGATTTCCCAAATTCATTTACATTTATAGCTGATGTGTCTGCTCCTAATCCCATAGAAAGTATTGAATTGAATTATGTGGCAGATGTAGACACATGCATCACGTTCTATGCAACGGCATATCCTCAATTCGAAAAGAAAAAAACAACCAAAGTAACTTGGACGTGGGATCTCAAAAAAAGTGGTGGGTTCCCGATCGGCACTACGGTGAAATGGAATTGGAAAATCACTGACAATACCGGTCATGTGACATATACACAGATTGTACAGCTTGATTGGATGAACTACGGATACGAATGGCAAACAGCCGAGAACGATGATATTACTTTGTACTGGATTAAGGGCGATCAGGCATTTGGTGAAGAAATGCTTGGTATTGCACAAAACACACTCAGTAAAGTCGGATTTAAGTTTGGCTTACAACCTCACAAGCATTACAAAGTGTTTGTTTATCCTGACAATGAAAGCTTCCGTAATGATCAATTGTACGAAGAATCATGGACAGGTGGTCTGAGTTATACGGATGCTGGAGTAGTTGCACTTGGTATTGACCCCGAAAATGAATACCAGTTAACTTGGGGGAAGTCTGCCATGGTGCATGAATTGACGCATGCCATATTTGCGCAGAAAGAATTTACCTGTCTCGGATCATTTCCCACCTGGATGGTAGAAGGTATCGCTCAATACGTAGAATTCAGTTTGTATCCAATTCCTGAAGACGTCAAACAACGTTATTTAGACTATATTACTGCCAATGGTGTGTTCCCAATCCGTACAATGAATGAAGGATTTGGCACAGATTCCGAAAAAGTTGCGAACCTGTATACGCAATCCTACTACCTTGTGCATTATCTGGTAGAAACATATGGCAAGGATCGCTATCTCGCTGTTTATCAAGATATATCCGATGGAAAAAAAGCCGAAGATGCAATCAAGACACAGTACGGTCTCTCTTTTGAGCAACTCGAAGAAGCATTCGCTACATACATGAATGCTTCAACGTCTGGCATTCTCACAACACCCACACCAAAGGTAATCCCAACAATTATTCCCACAATTATGCCAATTTCATCCTCCGTACAAAATGATTCGCTGAGCTCTGCGATGAATTTTGTTTACATAGGCATCGCTATATTCGTGATTCTTGTTTTGATAATTGGTAGTGCTTTGGTAATCCGGTTACGACGGCGCAACGATTCGACCACAATCACAAGCATTAACACATCAAACACTGATGATACGACAAACAAACCAGAGGGAGCATAAGATGAATGTGATTCGTGCATTACTACGTTTTATATTTCGATTTTTCTTGGTTATCTTACTATTATTGATCATCGTACCAGTGCTCTTTGGTACGTATCGTTATGTATCATTTAACCCTACTATGCATGGTATACCAACTGACCAGGCATTCGTACAAAGTTTCTACGAATCAGATAATCCCAACAGCTACGATCCACATCAGGTCACATCTGCCAATGACATGGGTCTCATCTACAGTGGACTTGTCGCACTGGATGCACAATCGCGCATCATCCCAGACATCGCAAAAAAATGGGACATTAGTGCAGATGGCAAAGTATACACATTTCATCTACGCGATAACGTCAAGTTTCATAACGGTCGATCAGTCACTTCGCAAGATATAAAGTATTCACTCGAGCGGGCATCAAGTCCTGAGCTCAAATCGATCTCCGCACCAACGTACCTCAATGATATTGAAGGATTTTCTGCATACCATTCTGGTACTGCAACTGTATTTACTGGATTGCGAATTATCGACGACAAGACGATTGAAATAACAATAGATGCACCAAAGCCATACTTCTTGTATAAATTAACCTATCCCGTCGCATATGTGGTAGACAAACAAAACATTGATCAAGGGAAAGACTGGTATCGTCATCCAAACGGAACAGGTCCATATAAACTCACAAAATGGGAAGCAAAACAGTTCCAAATATATGAAGCGAATAAAGATTTCTATCTAGGTGCAGCTAAAATCCCGTACCTTGTGTTTGCTGTATTTGACCAATACGACCAAAGTTTATACGAACAAGATATGGTTGATATTGCGCGCGCATATTCCATCGAACGGTTTATGCAAGAAAGCGAACCACTTCATAACGAACTTCACGTGGCAAACCGTATGTGTACTTCATATATTGTGCTCGATGTGACTAAACCACCATTTGATGATGTGCATGTGCGGCGTGCCCTGAGCATGGCAACTAATCGCAACCTCATGATAGAAAAAATGTATGACGGTCTTGCAATAGCGAATACCGGCCTATACCCCCAGGGTATGCCTGGATACGATATGTACCTCGATTATCTGCCGTATGATACCGCAATGGCTCAGAATGAACTACAAAAATCAAAGTATGCCAATACTGCGATTGAACTAGAGTTTACAGACAGTGGGTTTGGTAGATACTCAGATGCTGAAGTTGCCATGTATGGACGCATGTGGTCAAACACACTAGGAATCACTACAACAGTACACAATATTGAATATGATTACTTTTATGAAAAAGTAAACGCCGGCGAACATGGACAATTGCTCGATGGTGGATGGTGTGCCGATTATCCGGATCCCGAAAACTTTGCTGATGCATTGTTTCGTACAGGTGCATCACAGAACGAAAGCAACTACTCAAACCCAGCGTTAGATGCATTACTTGACAAGGCACGGGTTGAACAGGATGTACAAAAGCGGATTGCACTGTATCAAGAAGCCGAGCGCATAATCGTACAAGATGCTCCTGTGATATTTACGGCTACTCCAACACGTTACTATCTCGTGAAGCCCTACGTAAATGGTTATTCATTTAATACATTTGACACCATAAGTATGCGGAATATGTCTCTTACTGGGAAGAAGTGGCATATGTTTAAAACCGCTTTGTACTATGAGTTACTTAGTATCTTAAACAGTGACGATTCTTGATACAGAATATGCACTGTGAGTCACTGCATAGCAATTGCTATGCAGTGATTTTTCTATGATTAAGTAATTTATTTCCACGTCTACTGACTTTGCAACCGATTAACTAAACAAACAGACTACACAGAAAGGGAATATCATGACTGATTCTAACAAGGATTCTAACTTTGTGCAGAAGGAATGGGAGAATACAAGTGCTTATATAAAGAAGGAATGGTCTGCATCAAAATTAGCGTGTATTGGCCAAACAGTATTCTTATGTCTTATTATAAGCTGTGTCGGACAGTTGATTCAAGCATGTGCAAATGGAAGCGGAAACGCAAGCTCACGCACCCAACAAACCACCATACAACAAGCGGATACGGCAGTTCCTGTGTTCCCCACAGACGAGCCAAATCTCGCACCGACTGCAGATCGTGAGCAAGACAAACAAGCGTGTAATGCCTGGTTAGAAGAAGCTACACTCGTCATTT
>CAZLBA010000203.1:0-4079 GCA_964557555.1 uncultured Beijerinckia sp. | reverse complement strand
TGTTGTTTGCCATGCATGCGGCGACCATTCTTGCCGTGACCCGCTATGGCGGCGAGCGCGAGATTGAACAGATCGTCGATCGTGGTACCGCGTCTGAACGTGCAGCTCTCTTCTGGCGCTGGACCATGGGCTTCAATGCAACCATGGAATCCATCCATCGCTGGGCGTGGTGGTTTGCAGTTCTGTGCCCGCTGACCGGCGGCATTGGCATCCTGCTCACCGGTACGGTTGTGGACAACTGGTATCTGTGGGCTGTCAATCACGGTGTGGCACCGGCCTATCCGACAACACCCGTGGTCGATCCTTCTCTCGCTGGAGGCGCTCGATGAAAGCGACATTCTTCAAAACGCCCCGCATGGTTGTCATGGGGGTCACGCTCATCGCTGCAGGCCTTCTGGCAGGCTGTGATGTGCCACCTCAGGAAAGCAAGCAGTCGGGCTATCGTGGCACGGGTGCTGCACAGATCGAGAACAAGGCTCAGGCAGCGGCCAAGCGGGAGGCAAATGCTATCCCCGAAGCGCAGCCTGCAGCTGATGCATCTGGTGACAAGGCTTCAAAAGCCTATCAGAATGTGAAAGTTCTGGGTCACCTCAGCGAAGGCCAATTCCTGCGCGTCATGACTGCCATGACGGAATGGATCGCGCCGAATGAAGGTTGCGGCTATTGCCACAACCTCGACAACCTCGCTGATGACAAGATGTATACCAAGGTCGTCGCGCGGAAAATGATCCAGATGACGCAGGAGATCAACACCAACTGGACGAACCATGTCGGCCAGACCGGTGTGACCTGCTACACTTGCCATCGCGGGGAGCCTGTGCCCAACGGTGTGTGGTTCTCGGACAAAGGGCCGCAGACTGCTGGTTTTGCAGCAAGCCCAGCTGGTCAGAACATGGCGGCGCCTTTGATCGACCGCGCATCTCTGCCGCGTGATCCTTTCACGCCGCTCCTTCTTGGCAAGGAAGAGATCCGCGTGGGCGGTGATACGGCTCTGGCAACGGGCGCCGCTGGCGCACCGATCCAGCGGGCGGAGCAGACTTATTCTCTCATGGTTCACATGAGCACGGGTCTGGGTGTGAATTGCACCTTCTGCCATAACTCGCGTGCATTCGGGTCCTGGGAAGAATCGACGCCACAACGCGCAACAGCGTGGCATGGCATCCGTATGGCCCGTGATCTCAACAACAACTACATGGTTCCCTTGCAGGCAACTTTCCCGGCCAATCGTCTTGGCCCGGAAGGAGATGTTGCAAAGATCGGCTGCACGACCTGCCATCAGGGCGTCAACAAGCCGCTTTACGGGGTGAGCATGTTGAAGGACTATCTCGCTGAACTCGGCCCGGTGCCGAAACAGTAAGCGGGCGGGTGCTCAAAAAGAAACGGAGAGCTTCGGCTCTCCGTTTTTTTATGTCTGCACTGACAAATCCGGTTCAGGTGCGCAGCAGGCCGAACATATGGCCGAGATCCTTGAAGAAAACCCGCAGATGCGCCATTGGCTCGCGCTTGGTGATGGCTTTGTTCATGTAGCTATCCCAGGTCAGGCGCTGCACATCAGGGTCGCGACAGATTTTCACGAAGGTCTCGCGGCGCTTGTCATTCTTGTACCAGAAGCTTTGCATGATCCAGAGAATGAAGAAGATGCGACCATGTTCTTTCATGAAACGTTTGCGCGGGGTCGCGAGCGCTTTGGCATTGCCCGTTGCGAGCAATTCATCAACGGCCTGGGCGCCGAGACGGCCGCTGGCCATTGCGTAATAGATGCCTTCCCCGGATGAGGGTGCCACAACGCCAGCTGCGTCACCTACAAGCAAAACATCGCGGCCATTGTCCCATTTCTTGGCCGGGTAAAGGGGCAGGGGCGCACCTTCGCTGCGGATCGTTTCGCAATGTTGCAGCCCCAGACGCTCGCGCAGCTCTGCCACCGACTGACGCAGCGAGAACCCCTTATTTGCAGAGCCTGTGCCGATGCTCATGGAACTGCCATGGGGGAAGACCCAGCCATAGAAGTCCGGCGAAACGGGGCTCTGGTAATAGACATCGCAACGTGTCGGCGCATAGCTGGAAGAGGGCGCAGCGTCGGGCGTGCGGATGATCTCGTGATAGGCGAAGACGAAAGGTGGACGATCTGCTTTTGGCATGGCAGCTCGTGCGACGGCTGAATTTGCACCATCAGCGCCGATCACGCAGAGCGCGCGCACATGTCTCTTCTCACCAGCTTGCTTGTCCTGATAGGTGACGATGCAAGTTCCATCTTCATCACGCGTGAGATCCAGGAAAGTGCCATCGCGGCGTTCAGCGCCGGCCTCTGCCGCACGTTGACGCAGAAATTCGTCGAAATGCTCGCGGTCAACCATGCCGACAAAGCCATTTTCAATCGGCATATCAACCGCATTGTGGCTCGGCGCAATCATGCGGGCAGAGCGAATCTTGGCGCAGAGCTGATGATCGGGAATGTCAAAGTCACGGATCAGGCGGGGAGGAATCGCACCACCGCAAGGCTTGATGCGCCCCGCACGGTCGAGCAACAAAACATTTCGCCCCGCTTGCGCGAGATCCGTTGCAGCTGTCGCGCCGGCGGGTCCGCCACCGACAACGATCACATCAAACTGGTCTGTGCTCATGCTGTTTGCTCCACATCTGATGTGAAGGAATTTGTCTCAACCTCGGCTGGTTTGCCGACATAGAAGGCAAGCAGGGCCGCACCTGCAAAAGCAAGCGCCTCTCCGAAGAAGACGATTGTGTAGGCAAGTGTGGGTGAGCCTGACACAATGCGTGCAAGGTCAACGGCGCTTGTGCCGACCAAACCACCTAATGCAAAAGCGATGGCCTGTGCGGCTCCCCAAAGGCCCATGCGCACACCTTCACGCGAGGCATGGCCGGAACGCGCCATGGCCATCATCGCGCCAATGGCGGCAATGGAGAAGATGCCATTTGATACGCCCAGCGCAAAGACCGCAGTGCGGATGGGCCATTGCGTCCCCATCACGCCACCCATGGCGACAGCAGCCATGGCGACAGCAGAGGCGAGACAGCCACCCACCATGAAACGACGAAGAATATGCGCCTCTCCGCGTTTGAAAATATGCGTGATGACAGCGACTGCGATCATGCCGACGAGAACGCCGCCATGTTGCAAGCCACCGAGCTGCGTGGATTGTCCGGGCGTCATGCCATAGACGATGCCTGCAAAAGGTTCGAGGATCAGATCTTGCGCGTTATAGGCAAGCATCGATACAAAGATGAAAATCGTGAAGCGCAGCGTTGCAGCTTCCGACCAGACTTCACTTAGGGCCTGACGGAAGGGCACCTTGCGTTCGCGCTGCTCTTGCACAACAGCACTCTTTTCAACCCCTCTTATGGCAAGCACTGCGATGCAAAAGGCCAGCAAGCAGGAGATGCTTGTCACCGCCACAAGTCGCTCTTGCGAGAAGGGATCAAGTGCTTTGCCTGTGCTGATCGCGGTGATTGCAAAGCCCGCAATCATCATGGTCCAGACGATGGTTGCTGCGGCGCCACGTCGCGCCGCTTCCACGCGTTCAGCCAGCAGGGTGAGCAGCGATGTACCCGCCGCACCAACGCCCATGCCGATGAGCAGGAAGGCGACGACGCCAAGGGCCATGCCCGCCCATTGCAGGGTTGCCATCAAGGCTGTTGCCATGGCCGCCAATGCGCCACCTGATGCCAGCATGGCCATGCCTGCGATGATCCACGGCGTGCGCTGTCCGCCGGCATCAGATAGATGGCCCCATTTGGGTCGTAATGCCTGTACCGCGTAATGCAGCGTGACGAGAAGTCCCGGCACTATAGCTGGCAGGCCAATCTCCACCACCATCACGCGGTTGAGAGTCGATGTTGTCTGCACAACAATCGCGCCAATAGCCGTTTGAACAAGGCCGATGCGGATGATGGAGAGCCAGCTTAATCCGGTTGTCATGGCGCAAGTCCCCCAAGCGAGCGCAAGGCGAAAGCAGCGGCCATCATGCCGAGCACGTAAAGGCTCGTGCCGGTCGCGTTATACCAAGCCGCGCGTTCACGCGGCGCTGCAATCAGGCGCACCATCAGCGCGCTTTGCGCAGCGA
>CAZLBA010000202.1:3636-4088 GCA_964557555.1 uncultured Beijerinckia sp. | reverse complement strand
GGTGGCGAGCAGGCGCTGACGGCCATGTCGCTCATCTTCGCGGTGTTCCTCACCAATCCTTCGCCCATCTGCGTGCTGGACGAAGTGGACGCGCCGCTCGACGACCACAATGTCGAACGCTTCTGCGATCTCCTCGAAGAGATGCGCAAGAAGACCGACACGCGCTTCGTCACCATCACCCATAATCCGATCACCATGGCCCGCATGGACCGCCTCTTCGGCGTCACCATGGCAGAGCGCGGCGTGTCGCAGCTGGTAAGCGTCGATCTCGGTCAGGCCGAGTCGCTGATCGCGGCTGAGTAAGGCTGGCCGCTCTTCCTTCTCCTATTGGGAGAAGGTGCCCGCAGCGCGGGCGGATGAGGGGATCGGATCTAAGTTTTGAGAGGCACCAGAGATGGTGCCTCTTTTCGTTGCGGCGTAACCCCTCCTCAGTCGGCATCCGCCGACAGCTC
>CAZLBA010000202.1:0-3626 GCA_964557555.1 uncultured Beijerinckia sp. | reverse complement strand
GCCGAATCGCTGATCGCGGCTGAGTAAGGCGGTGCTCTTCCTTCTCCCATTGGGAGAAGGTGCCAGCAGATGCGGGGATCGAGTGTTGATTTTGAGAGGCACCAGAGATGGTGCCTCTTTCGTTGCGGCGTAACCCCTCCTCAGTCGGCATCCGCCGACAGCTCCTCCCAATGGGAGGAGCGGGAGCCTTTTCTTGCAGCGCCGGTCTCTACGACTGCCGACTGCCTACTGCCCACTGCCCCTCCATGCTACATTCTCCTGCGAATCCATGAGCACGTCACCGCACCCCTCTCTCCCTGTCGAAGTCGGTCTCACCGCCGCGATTGTCGCTGTGCGGGATGAGGAGCCGATGATCCTTGTGGCGCCGGGGGCGAGTGGGGCGGAGCCTGCACTCCCATCAGGGCCGTTTGATCCGCTGAAACATCGCACCTTTGAAATCGGTCTTCGCTCTTGGGTGGCGGAACAAACCGGCGCGCCACTGGGCTATGTGGAGCAACTCTACACATTCGGTGATCGTGGCCGCCATGCGCAGGCTGGAGATCGTGATCCGCATGTTGTGTCGGTTGGCTATCTCGCACTCACACGCGGCGGCGCTGATCTGTCCGCAGGCGCAAGCTTCCGCCCGATCTATGCATTCTTTCCATGGGAAGACTGGCGTGCGGGAAAGCCTGCGATGATCGAGGCACGGATCCTGCCCGCCTTGCGCAAATGGGCCGCGCGCGACCCGGATCGGCTGAACGCCTATGGCCTCTCGCGCACCGAACGCGTGCGCATGTTATTTGGCGAAGAAGGCCGCTTTGATGACGAGAATGCGCTGGATCGTTTTCAGCTTCTTTATGAGTCGGGCCTTGTCGAGGAAGCACGCCGTGATGGACGTGCAAGCCCTCTGATTGGTGAGGTCGGCCCATTAGGGGAACCGATGCAAAATGATCATCGCCGCATTCTGGCAACCGCCATGGGCCGCCTGCGCGCCAAGATCAAATATCGCCCGGTGATTTTCGAACTGATGCCCGAGACCTTCACCTTGACCTCTTTGCAGCGCATGGCGGAAGCCATTTCCGGCCGTCATCTGCACAAACAGAATTTCCGCAGGCTGGTGGAGTCCTCTTCTGTCGTCGAGCCCACGGGTGAAATGTCTCATACGACAGGCGGGCGTCCTGCTGCCCTCTTCCGCTTCCGCCGCGAAGTGTTGCAGGAGCGTCCTGCACCGGGCCTGCGTGTCGGTTTAAGAGGGTGAGGCAGACATGCTATATTCGCCCAAAATGAGGATGCCATGAGCGATCTTGCGAAAGAAATTGCCAAACTGAGCTTTGAAGCCGCTTTGAGCGAATTGGAGTCAATTGTCAGCACGCTGGAAAAAGGTCAGGTGCCGCTGGAAGAGTCGATCAAACTTTATGAGCGCGGCGAACTCTTGAAGAAGCATTGCGAAAGCCTCCTCAAGAGTGCCGAACAACGGATTGAGAAAATCACGCTGGGCTCCAACGGTGAGCCGCGCGGGACCGAGCCTCTGGAGTGAGGCTCACTCTTCGAGCAGATGCCCCACACCTGCTTCGCGAGCCCAATATTCCCAGCCACGCTTGAGCGCCGGCGATTCCGTATCAAGCTTTAACCTTGCCTGCACTTCGCCTTCCGAGAGCGCAATGAAATCGCCCATACGCATGGCATTCATCATCACGCGCGCATTGCGTGGAATGAAGACTGACAAGCGCACCAGATCATTGATCGAGCGGCCCACACAGACAAAGCCGTGCCCGCGCATCAAGGCCATGCGATTGCAGTCAAGACAGACTGCAAGATCGCGGCTCTGCGCCATATTGGTGACGAGCAGGGTCGTGTCATCGCCAAATTTTTCTGCGATATCCCAAACCGGCACTTCGCGGCCCATGTCGCCAACATTGTGAATGACCGGGCGCAAGCGCACTTTCTTTGAGATGGTGAAGGGCAACACGTCTTCTGCATGGGAATGCAGCACCGCCATCACATCGGGACGACGCTCATAGACGCCGCCGTGAATGTAGCGTTCCAGATAAAGCGGCCGCTTCTCATCAGCGGGGGGCGTGCCATCAAGGTCGAATTCAATGATATCGTCTTCTTCGACAATGGCTGGACTCAGCGAGCGCGCAAGAAGATATTTGTTGGGATTGGTCGGATGGCGCATGCTGACATGGCCATAGGCATCAAGCACCCCTTGCTGGGCCAGAATTCGATTGGCGATGACAACATCGCGCTTCACGCGGCGCACAGGATCCATTGCGCAGTCTCTCCCCCATTTGCCGGCCCTGCCCATGGCAGGGCCGTTCATGCAGGATCATAAAGCGCTCGCCTCACGCTTACCAGTGACGCCAGTGCCGCCGGTGGTGATGGTGGTGGTGGGGATAATGGTGAGGACGATGACAGAGCTATCGATTTGGCATCCAGTGTCAATCATAGGGCCCGCAGACCCAGCGCGCTTCTTGCAGGCCATTTGGCGCGGAGGGCTGCGGCCTATTCCCATCAAAGCCGCCAACCGCAGCCTGAGCCGCGGGTATGGTGCCGAGCGTGAGCGCAGTCGCAACAAGTGCAAGCTTGAGCTGGTTCATCTCTCTCTCCCTTTTGGCCCCGGTAGAGAGATAAATCTTTGGTCCTGAGCGCAGACTGAAGATGTTTGTCAGTCTTTGTTCAGACTCGTTCGCCACGCGCGGAAAGGGCCGCGTTGCGGATCGCGGTAATATTGGCGGCATAGCGATCACGCCCGCCTTTGAAAGCGGCTGACCCGGCAACAAGCCAATTGGCACCTGCAGCAGCGACCTCACCAGCATTTTCTGCCGTCACGCCGCCATCAACTTCAAGGTCGATATCCCGCCCTTGCAACATATCCGACACGCGCTTGATTTTCGGTAGAGTGGAGCGAATGAAGCTCTGGCCACCGAAGCCCGGATTGACGGACATCAAGAGCACGAGATCAACCATGTCGAGCACAGGCTCAATCACGCTTTCATGCGTGCCGGGATTGATCACCACGCCCGCCTTCTTGCCTGTTGCGCGCACGGCCTGCAACGAGCGATGCAGATGCGGGCCAGCTTCTGCGTGAACAGTGATGATATCCGCGCCGCCCTTGGCGAAAGCGTCGATATAAAGATCAACCGGCGAAATCATCAGATGCACATCGAAAGGCGCTGTCGTGACAGGGCGGATCGACTGCATGACAGCCGGGCCGAAGGAGATGTTCGGCACGAAATGCCCGTCCATGATGTCAACGTGAATGACATCAGCCCCCGCCGCCACAATGTCGCGCACCTCTTCGCCAAGACGCGAAAAATCAGCAGCCAGAATGGAAGGAGCAATCTTGAGCGGGCGCATGGGCTTGACCGGGTTTGGCGGATGGATGCCCGGTTGGTAGCGGGTTGGGGGGGAAGAGTCTATGGGCGGGATTTCCTTCTCCCATAGGGAGAATGTGACCGCGGATGCGGGCGGATGAGGGGATCGGGATATGCAGAAAGAGGCACCGCCGGGGTGCCTCTCAATCGCAGGAGCGTAACCCCTCATCAGTCAGCTCCGCTGACAGCTTCTCCCGATGGGAGAAGCGGGGCGCCGTTCTAACCCTCAAATCTTCCCATGCGTGCCGTCGCAGAGGGGGCGGTTCACCG
>CAZLBA010000201.1:0-4128 GCA_964557555.1 uncultured Beijerinckia sp. | reverse complement strand
GTCCTGACCGGTATGCTTCACATAGATGTCGTTCAGGCGCTTCTTGATCTTCATGATGTCTTCGGCATGGCGCAGGATGTCCGAGGCCTGGCCCTGGAAGCCGCCCGAGGGCTGGTGCACCATCACGCGGCTATTGGGCAGGCTGAAGCGCATGCCGGGCTCACCGGCGCAGAGCAGCAGCGAGCCCATCGAGGCCGCCTGACCCACGCAAAGGGTCGAAACCGGGCAACGGATGAACTGCATCGTGTCATAGATCGACAGGCCGGAGGTCACCACACCGCCGGGGCTGTTGATATAGAAAGATATTTCCCGCTTGGGATTGTCGGCCTCCAAAAACAGGAGCTGAGCAACAACCAGGGTGGCTGACTGGTCATCGACGGGGCCGGCGAGGAAGATGATGCGCTCCTTCAGGAGGCGGGAGAAAATGTCATAGCGATAGGAGCCACGCGACGTCGTCTCCTCAACGGAAGGGATGACGAAGCTGTTATAGATATCAACGTGGTCGCGCATTCCTGAGGATCCTTGAAATCGAATCGGGCCGAGAGCGGGTCTCATCCAACATAGTCATCACACAGGGCTTCGAAAAGGGCACGGGGGCGCCGCATCGACGCCCCCGCCCCAAAATCAGGCCTTTGGAAGAGGGATCAAACCTCTTCGTCTTCCTTCATCAGCTCTTCCTTTGTGACGGGCTTATCGGTCACCTTGGCCTGAGCGATGATGTGGTCAACGACCTTCTCTTCGTAGATGGGCGCGCGAACAGAAGCGAGCGCTTCAGGATTGTTGCGGTAATAGTCCCATACGGCCTTTTCCTGACCGGGGAACTGACGCACGCGCTCGACCAGAGCCGCTGACAGCTCGTCATCGGTGACCTTCAGCTCCGCCTTGTCGCCCACTTCCGCGAGCAACAAGCCGAGGCGCACGCGGCGCTTGGCAATCGTCATATATTCTTCGCGGGCTTTTTCTTCCGTGGTGTTTTCATCCGCGAAAGTCTTGCCGGTGCGCTGCTGTTCAGCCTGCACCTGCTGCCAGATGCCGTTGAATTCCTGCTCGACCAGCCCTTCGGGCAGCTCGAATGTGTAACGCTTGTCGAGCACATCCAGAAGAGCGCGCTTCAGCTTGGCGCGCGAGACGCGATCATATTCGCCCTGCAGATTGGTACGAACGGCGTCCTTGAGCTTTTCGACGCTTTCGATGCCGAAGCCCTTGGCAAAATCATCGTTGATTTCGACAGGACCGGGCTTGGCAACAGCCTTGGCTGTCACGTCAAACACAGCCGCCTTGCCCGCGAGATTGGCCGCGCCATAGGTCTCTGGGAAGGTGACATTCACCTTGCGCGCGTCACCAGCCTTGATGCCGACAAGCTGCTCTTCAAAGCCCGGAATGAACATGTTGGAGCCGAGCACGAGGTCAGTATCCGTCGCGCTGCCACCTTCGAAAGCGACATCATCAATCTTGCCGACAAAATCAATCGTCACCTTGTCGCCCGATTGAGCGGCCTCGCCCTCGGCGCGCGGCTCATAGGAGCGGTTGCGATCAGCCATCTTCTGAATGGCGTCATCGACTTCCTTCTCCTCGATCTTAAGGACGGGGCGCTCCAGCGCCACATCGTCAAACTTGCCGATTTCGAACTGCGGCAACACTTCGAGCGAGATGGAGAAGTTCAGATCGCCCTTGGCTTCAAGCGCCTTTTCAACTTCCGCCTGATCGGAGGGGAAATCAATCTTCGGCTCATTGGCCAGACGCAACTTGTTGTCATCAACGATCTTGCGGTTCACTTCGTTGACGGCATTCTGCACAACTTCGGCCATGACCGACTTGCCATACATGCGCTTCAAATGGGCGACAGGCACTTTGCCGGGACGGAAGCCATTGATCCGCACCTTGTCCTTCATCTCAACCAGCTGGCTGTCGAGGCGCTGGGCGAGATCCTGCGCAGGCAGAACCACCTGATAAGCGCGCTTGAGGCCCTGATTGAGGGTTTCTGTCACCTGCATCTTGGTCGCCTTCCGGAAACGTTGGCCGGACCGGGGTCCGGGTTAATCGTGAAACTTCTGCGGCTCGCATCCGACGTCTGGGCTTGGTGTCTGGTGCGGGCGGAGGGACTCGAACCCCCACACCTTTCGGCGGTGGAACCTAAATCCACTGCGTCTACCAATTCCGCCACGCCCGCGACTGACACCCGCCCATAGCGAATGTACCCGTCGGTTTCGCCGCTGGGTGCGGCTCTATAGCAATGGTTCCCGGTGAATGCAGCAAAAAAGTGGGGCGAAGCTGGCCAAAGACGAACAAGTTTTCTTTTGGGCCGTTTGGATGCCTCGCCAGCCGGGGGTGACGACCCTATAAGCCTGCCATGTCAACTGTCATTTCCCGCCGCGCGGCCCTCTTGGGTCTTGCCAGCGCCAGCCTTGCTTCAACCGCTCGCGCTGAGGGTGAAGGGCTTGAGCTGCGGGGCGCATCGCTGCGGCTTCAGGGGGATGGCGCTCCTGCCACGCAGCTCTGGACCTTGGGCGGTACCGAGCCCGGTCGGCTGATGAGGGCGCGGGTGGGCGAGAGCTTCGCCCTGAGCCTGACCAATCGGCTCGACCAGACCACCGCCCTTCACTGGCAGGGTCTTCGCCTGCCAAACCATATGGATGGAGTCGAGATCGCAGCCGGTGCCCGTGCTGACCTGTATTTCACCCCGCGCGAAGCTGGCACCTACTGGTGCCGCCCCCAGCTCTGGCCTTCCGCCGCCGAACAAAAGGCACGGGGTCTTTATGGGTTGCTGGTGGTCGAGGGGCCGAATGAGCCAGAGGTTGATCGGGATCTGGCCGCCATCTTCGATGATTGGCGGCTGGATGAGGCGGGCCAGATCAGAGGCCCCTTTCCTGATCTGCGCGATCTGCGCGCTGAGGGGCGCATTGGGCCGCTTCTTACCGTCAATAATCGCAAGGCTCCCATGATCATCGCGGGGCGGGCGAATGAGCGTTTGCGGCTGCGAATGCTCAACGCCTGTTCGGCGCGATTGATGGGCGTCCTGTTCGAAAACATCCGCGCGCAAGTCGTGAGCATTGATGGCCATAGCTGCGAGCCTTTCGAACCCGCGCGCGACATGCTGCCCATGGGTCCGGGGGCGCGCTTCGACGTCGTGCTGGATCTGCCCAGCGAGGGCGAAGGCCGGATCTGGTCACGCGGGGGCGGCTTGCGGCGCGAGACAGGCGGCGAGCCTGATCAACCGCTTATTTTTCTCAAGAGCGAAGGCTCACCACGTCAGCGGCGAGGGCCTGTCCGGTCACGCGGCAATCCGCAACTGCCAGAACAGATGCGCTTGCAAAAAGCCAAACGGGTCGAACTGGCCATTACTTCCACCGGACGAAATGACGCGAAGGCTTTTTGGGGCTTCAATGGTGCGTCGGGTGATGGCACCAATACTAGGGCGCTGTTTCAGGTCGATGAAGATGAGATCGTCACGATCGCTTTCACCAATCGCAGCGCCGTGCCGCATTCCATCCATGTGCAGGGCCATGTGATGCGCGTTTTGCATCCACTCGATGACGGATGGGAACCCTATTGGCGCGACACCGTCATCATCCCCCCCGGCCGCACCGTGCGCACCGCTTTCGTCGCGGACAATCCGGGTCGGTGGCTGATCGAGAGCACAATCCTGGATTTTGCAGCAGCTGGACTGGTGGGATGGTTTGAAGTGGGGTGAGCCCCCAGTTCTGGGACACGCCGCGTGAAGCTAAATGTCACTGGTCTGTATTGCGATGCCGATCAAATGCTTGCTTTGATGAAGGGGCGAGCTGAAGCCTACGGTATTCCTTTCATAGAACGAGTGAGCCGCTCTGAAGTCATTATTGCTAAGATAATGAAACTGACCGAATGGATGAATCTATCCATCGCCATTGCAACCCTATTTTCCATCGCTTTGAAAATATTTGGATAGCCCTGCCATGTCTCTCGGCTCGTCCCCAACTCCCCCACCCTGCCCATCATCTGCCGGGTGGGTTTTACAAACTGGATCAGCTGGTGACGGAGGTTCCCGGTTGAAGAGGGTGGAACAGTCCTCTATTGTACAAATTGTACAGGAGAGGCCGTCATGCAGTCTTGGACCGTGTCAGAAGCCCGCGCGCGGATTTCGGAAGTCAT
>CAZLBA010000200.1:436-4149 GCA_964557555.1 uncultured Beijerinckia sp. | reverse complement strand
GCGTGGCGCGGCAGCGAGATGATGGCGGTTGCTGCTCAGCACGCCACGATCAATGTCGCGATCTGCGTGTGGGATTGGCCGAGCATGTTCGACGTGAATGAGAAGATGCGCGGCATCAAGCTCGATATCGCTGAGTATCGCCGCCCTGATCCGATGACGGCTCCCTGCCAGTCCAAGGCTGCGGGTCTGTACATGATCTGCACCATCTCCAAGCACCGCGCTGAGCGCAAAGGCTATGCGGATGCCATGATGCTTGATTGGCAGGGCCGTGTGGCTGAATGCACCGGCGCCAATATCTTCTTCACCAAGGATGGCGCCATCCACACGCCGATTGCAGATTGCTTCCTTGATGGCATCACCCGTCGCACGGTGATTAGTCTTGCGAAAGCGCGCGGCATCGAAGTCGTTGAACGCCGCATCATGCCGGAAGAGCTCGCAAGCATGAACGAATGCTTCATCTGCGGCACAGGCGCTGAAGTGACCCCAGTGTCAGAAGTGGGCCCCTACAAGTTCACGCCGGGCAATCTCTCGCGCACGCTGATCGAAGATTACACGGCAGCTGTGAACGCTTGATGCGTTGAGACCGGGTGAGAGTTTGACCGCCGGACTGCGGAAACGTGGTTCGGCGGTTTTATTTGTGCCAGCGGCTCGCCGCGTCGTCATCCGCTTCTTTCGCCTCAACCCAATCACCGGCTGTGCCGTCTTTGTGGTGTTCTTTCTTCCAGAAAGGGGCGCGGGTTTTGAGGTAATCCATCAGGAAGGTCGCAGCTTCAAAAGCCGCGATGCGGTGCGATGAGGCGGTGACGACCAAAACGATTTGGGCGCCGGGCTCGATCTTCCCGAAGCGATGAATGACGGTCACACCTTGCAAGGGCCAGCGTTCAATCGCCTGATCAACGACACGGCCGATCTCTTCTTCTGCCATGCCGGGGTAATGTTCGAGTTCGAGCGCTGCGAGCTTGCCGCCTTCATCGCGGCACAGGCCCGCAAAGGTGACGACTGCGCCAATATCTGTGCGGCCCTTGGTGAGCTTTGCGCTTTCAAGCGCTGCATCAAAATCTTCGTGCTGAACGCGGATGGTGCGCAGCACTTTAGCCTCCCGTCATCGGCGGGAAGAAAGCAATCTCGCGCGCATCACCGAGGGGCGTGTCATGTTTGACATGCGTGCGATCAAGCGCGATGCGGATGACTTTGGGATTTTCGAAGGCGTAAGCATATTCTTCGCCGCGCGTGATGAGCCAGTTCAGAACATCGCCAGCGGTGCGTGCGTCCGCAGGCGGCGCGATATCTTCCTCGGTCTTGCCGATGCGCTCACGCACCCATGCGAAATAGACCGCCTTCATGGTGTCAGTCCTCAACATATTTCAGGCCGGCGCGCAGATAGTCCCAGCCCGTATAAAGGGTGAGAATGGCAGCTGCCCAGAGGAGGGTGAGGCCAATCATGGTATTCCCCGGCAAAACCTCATCCCCCGCCGGGCCTGCGATCAGAAAACCAAGCGCAAGGAGCTGCACGGTTGTTTTCCACTTCGCGACAGTGGAAACCGGCAGGCTGACGCGCAGCTCTGCCAGAAATTCGCGCATGCCGGACACAAGAATTTCGCGGCACAGAATGATGAGCGCCGCCCAGATTGAAAAGCCGGTGATGGCGCGGTCAGCAATCAGCATCATCAGCGTGGCGGCGACGAGGAGCTTATCGGCAATCGGGTCGAGCATACGGCCGAGGGTAGATTGCTGCGACCAGATGCGCGCCAGATAGCCGTCGAAGAAATCCGTAATGGCAGCAGCGGAATAGACGCCCAGCGCCGTCCAGCGCGCCCAATGTTCATCCGGATAGAAGAGCAGAGCCGCCACAATCGGCACGGCAACGACCCGCCCATAAGTGAGGATGTTGGGCAGGCTCCAGCGGCGGCTCGTGGTTGTTGCGGACATCACCATGATGGCAGGGAACAATCTCTTTGAGAAAAGGTCAACGGCACTATTCGAGTTTGGCACCAGACACGCGCACCACCTCTGCCCATTTCTTCTCTTCCGATTGGATATAGGCGGTGAATTGCTCCGGCGTGTTGCCAATCAGGATGGCGCCGATCGGCTCAAGCTTCTGCTTAACCTCAAGCTTACGCAGTGCCGCGGTTATGGTTGCATGCATCTTGTCGATCACGGGCTTGGGTGTGCCAGCGGGCGCAACAATACCATACCAGTTTTCGGCCTCCACTGCGGCCAAACCCATTTCCTTGGTGGTCGGCACATCTGGCAGCATGGAGACGCGCTCAGCGCTGCCGACAGCAAGCGCGCGCAACTTACCGGCTTGTACGTGAGGCAGCAGCACGGGGATGTCGGCGAACATCATTTCAACACGCGCGCCCAGCAGATCCGTTACAGCAGGGGCCGCGCCTGAATAAGGCACATGGACCATGTCGATTTTTGCGCTGGCTTTCAGAAGTTCAGCCGCCAAATGCGGCATGCCGCCAGGGCCTGTTGACGCATAGTTGAAAGAGCCAGGGCGCGCTTTGGCAGCTGCAAGGAATTCGTCCAGCGACTTCGATGACGCATTGGCGGGCACAACGAGAAGTTCCGGAACTTTCGCGACAAGCGTCACGGGGATGAGGTCGCGCGTGGAATGATAGGGCATGCGTTGCAGCGAGGGCGAAATCGACAGGGCACCCGCGCTTGTGAGTGCAATCGTGTAGCCATCGGGTGCAGATTTTGCGACCTGATCGGTGCCGGTTACGCCGCCCGCACCGCCGCGATTGTCAATGACGACCGGTTGGCCGAGTGCATCGGTCATCGCTTGTCCGAGGACGCGCGCGATGATGTCTGTGGGGCCGCCCGCAGGGAAGGGCACAACGAGGCGAATGCTCTTCTCGGGCCAATTCTGCGCAAATGCCATCGCGGGCAGGCATACAAATGCTGCAGCCAGTGCGGACTTCAAACGCAGCATCTTGCTCTCCATCAATTGGCGAAGCGGAAATGCAGCACATCCCCGTCCTGCACCACATAGTCCTTGCCTTCGAGCCGGAATTTGCCAGCTTCGCGCGCGCCCGTCTCGCCCTTGTGGGTCACATAGTCGTCATAGCCAATGGTTTCTGCGCGAATGAAGCCCTTTTCAAAATCCGTATGGATGACGCCGGCGGCTTGCGGTGCGCGTGTGCCCTTTTCAATCGTCCAGGCGCGGGCCTCTTTGGGGCCGACAGTGAAATAGGTCACAAGATGCAAAAGGTCATAGCCCGCACGAATGACCCGGTTGAGGCCCGGCTCCTCGAGCCCGACCGCTTCGAGATAATCCTTCTGGTCCTCAAGCGGCAGAATGGCGATCTCGCTTTCGATCTTGGCCGAGACGACAACAGCGGCCGCGCCTTCGGCTGCCGCGCGCTCTTTCACCTTGTCCGAGAAGCTGTTGCCCTTGTCGGCAGAGGCTTCCTCGACATTGCAGACATAAAGGACGGGCTTTGAGGAGAGCAGACCCAGCGAGGCAAAAGCCTTGCGCTCTTCCGGCTTGATGCCAGCTGCACGCGCGGGCTTGCCTTCGCGCAGGGGCACGAGGCAGCGCATCATCAGGTCGAGCAGTTCCTTTTGACTGCCGTCGGCCGCGATGAAGTTGCCGATGTTCGATCGGATGCTCGCCTGCAGCCGCTCGTCGCGGTTGCCCGCGAAGCAGTCGAGGTAGCGGTTCTGCCCGACGAGCCCGCTGGCGTCGCCCCAGTTGCCGCGCGCGT
>CAZLBA010000200.1:0-426 GCA_964557555.1 uncultured Beijerinckia sp. | reverse complement strand
TCCTTGTCGCCGCCCTTGGCTTTCTTTTCGAGCGGGCCGACGCGCTTTTCGAGGCTCTCAAGATCAGCCAGCATCAGCTCTGTCTCGATGGTCTCGATGTCGTTGATCGGGTCGATCTTGCCTTCGACATGGGTAATATCGCTGTCTTCGAAACAGCGCACAACATGGGCGATGGCATCGCATTCGCGAATATTGGCAAGGAACTGATTGCCAAGCCCTTCACCTTTGGAGGCGCCGCGCACGAGGCCCGCAATGTCCACGAAGGTGAGGCGGGTGGGGATGATTTCTTTCGAGGCTGCAATGGCCGCCAACGTCTCAAGACGCTTATCGGGGACCGCGACGTCACCGACATTGGGCTCAATGGTGCAGAAGGGATAGTTGGCTGCCTGCGCCGCTGCCGTCTGGGTCAGCGCGTTGAAAAGGGTC
>CAZLBA010000199.1:0-4178 GCA_964557555.1 uncultured Beijerinckia sp. | reverse complement strand
CAGGCGCTTCGGCCTCTTCTTGCCTTTACCCGCGCAATGTCGCGCCGGTCTTCTTCGTCACTTCGGCAACGATCTTGCCCATCACGGCTTCGATCTCTGTGTCGGTCAAAGTCTTTTCACGCGGTTGCAAAGTTACGCTCACCGCCACTGACTTCTTTCCATCAGGAATGCCAGTCCCCTCATAAACGTCGAAGACATTTGCATCGCTGATGAGCGCTTTGTCAGCACCCTGTGCTGCGCGCAAAATGTCGCCGGCCTTCACGCTGCGATCAACAATGAAGGCGAAGTCGCGTTCGAGCGGCATGAAGTCGGACAGGTCAAGCTTGCCCTTGGTCTTGGTGGGCTTTGCCTTCGGTGCCGGGATTTCGTCCAGCGTGATTTCAAAGGCAACCACGGGACCGTCAACATCAAGCTCTTCGAGTACGCGCGGGTGGATTTCCCCGAAATAGCCGATGATATTTTTAGGTCCAAATTGCAGCGTGCCACTGCGGCCGGGATGGAACCATGCAGGGCCACCTGCAACGAGCTGCAAACCACCTGTTGCAACGCCGAGGCTGTTGAGAAGCGCCATCACATCGGCCTTCACATCAAACACATCAACATTGCTGACGCGCTGCGACCAATGGCGGCCGGCACCTGTGGGCTTTGCGCTACCACGACGCACAGCACTTGCTGCCATGCGCTGATCTTTCTCGCCCGCGCCTTTGAAGATCTGGCCGACTTCAAACAAAGCTGCATCCCCAAGGCCACGATCGGCGTTGCGTTGAACCGCAGCAATCAGGCCGGGCAACAAAGACGGACGCATATCGGAGAGATCAGCCGCAATCGGATTGGCGAGTGCCAATTCAGGCGCGCCACCGCCGAACAAAGTTGCGCGGCTCTTTGACACGAAGGACCAAGTGACCGCCTCAACCAGTCCACGCGAAGCAAGTGCGCGGCGCGCTTGGCGCGTGCGCTTCTGCAAGAGCGTGAGAATGGGCCTGGCAATCGTCGCTTCATCGCGCAGCAGCGGCGTTGAGGTGACGCGGTCAAGACCCGCAATACGCGTGATCTCTTCGACAAGATCAGCCTTGCCATCAATATCAGGACGCCAGCTTGGGATCTGCACAAAGACGCGATCCGCATTGCCTGACTGGCGCATGACGCCGAAGCCAAGACCCTCCAGAATGGACGCCATTTCTGAAGTCTCGAGATCAAGCCCCGTGAGGCGCTTCACTTCGCTCCATGGGAATTCGATATTGGCCTTCGCTGCGGGCTGCTCGCCAGTCACGACAATTTCAGAGGCCTCACCACCGCAAATCTCCATCACGAGATGCGTCGCCAGTTCAAGGCCGGGCAGCACAGAAGCTGGATCAATGCCGCGCTCAAAGCGATAGCGCGCATCGCTCACAATACCGAGGCCACGACCAGAACGCGCAATGTTGAGCGGATCCCACAAGGCGCTTTCGATCAGCACATCACTCGTGGCTTCATCGCAACCAGAGAGCTCGCCGCCCATGATGCCGGCGATGGATTCAACGCCCTTGTCATCGCAAATGACGACATTGCTTTCATCAAGCTTATAGGTCTTGCCATCCAGCGCCACGATCTCTTCGCCAGACTTGGCGCGACGCACGACGAGATTGCCTGCGACCTTCTTCGCGTCAAACACATGCAGCGGACGCGCACGATCAAAGGTCATGTAATTGGTGATATCGACCAGCGCATTGATGGGGCGCAGACCAATTTCCTTAAGGCGCTTCTGCAACCACTCAGGCGAAGGACCGTTCTTCACACCGCGCACAAGACGCAAGGCGAACATGGGCGCGAGATGTTTATCGTCCGCAGCAAAGTCGAGCTTCACACCAACAGGGCAGGGGAACTTCGCCGCAACAGGCTTCAGCTCGCGCTCCTTCAGGCGACCAAGACCTGCTGCTGCAAGATCACGCGCAATACCATGCACGCCTGCAGCGTCGGGCCGATTGGGCGTGAGATTGATTTCGATGACAGGCTCATCAAGGCCAGCATAGTCCGCATAGCGCTGACCAACAGGCGCATCTTCCGGCAGCTCAATGATGCCTTCGTGATCGTTGGAAAGTTCCAGTTCAAAGGCCGAACACAACATGCCGTTTGATTCAACGCCGCGAATGACGCCCTTCGAAAGCGTGATGTTCTTGGCAGGGATATAAGCGCCGGGCAGCGCAAAGACGCTCTTCAAACCCGTGCGCGCATTGGGTGCGCCGCAGACAACCTGTGCGGGTGTGCCAGTGCCCGTATCCACCATGCAGACGCGCAAGCGATCTGCATTGGGATGCTGCTTGGCTTCGATCAAATAAGCGACGACGAAGTCCTTCAGGCGATCAGCCGGATTATCGACATGCTCGACCTCAAGGCCGATACGCGTCAGCGTCTCCACAATCTCCGCCGTGGAGGCTGTGGTTTCGAGATGATCCTTGAGCCAGGAGAGGGTGAATTTCATAACCGGCTACTTTCTCCAGCCCCGTTCGAGGGCTTTGTGAATCGATGTCGCGTTTCCAACAAGTGCTCAATGATTTCGAAGATGACGGAGCAATCTTTCGCTTCCTTCGACTCCGATATAGCCCTCGTTGTGGGTTGCCTTTGCAAGTTCACCATCTACGAGGTCGTGAAGTTGCTGAAGAGAGAACAGAGCGCAGACGGGGATATTGCGGCGTGTGATGACGACGGGCTCTCTCGACACCGTCGCAAGCATCTTCCCGAAATTCCTTTGCGCCTGAGTTGATGTCATCGCCTTCATCTGTCTCTCTCCTTACGCGCTCAAGCCGCCGGCGAGGGTCGGGAAATCAAGCGGGCGGAAGCCGTAATGGGACAACCAGCGCACATCGGCTTCAAAGAAGGGGCGCAGGTCCGGCATCCCATATTTCAGCATGGCGATACGGTCGATGCCCATGCCCCAGGCGAAGCCCTGATATTCATCAGGATCGACGCCGCAGTTGCGCAGCACATTGGGATGCACCATGCCGCAGCCCAAAATTTCGAGCCAATCATCACCTTCGCCAAAGCGGATCTCGCCGCCTTTGCGTGAGCATTGAATATCGACTTCCATCGAGGGCTCAGTGAAGGGGAAGAAAGACGGGCGGAAGCGCATCTTCACATTCGGCACTTCAAAAAAGGCCTTGCAGCTTTCTTCCAAAATCCATTTCAGGTGACCGAGATTGGCCTGCTTGTCGATGACGAGGCCTTCGACCTGATGGAACATCGGCGTATGCGTCTGATCGCTGTCGCAGCGATAGGTGCGACCGGGGCAGATCACGCGGATCGGCGGCTTTTGCGCCAGCATGGTGCGAACCTGCACTGGGCTTGTATGCGTGCGCAGCAATTTGCGTTCGCCCGCTTCATTCGGATTGAAGAAGAAGGTGTCATGCATTTCGCGCGCAGGATGGCCCACGGGGAAATTCAGCTTGGTAAAGTTGTAGTCATCGCTCTCCACATCCGGCCCTTCGGCAATCGAAAAGCCAAGATCTGCGAAGATGGCGGTGAGTTCATCCATCACTTGCGAGATGGGGTGAATGCGCCCTGTCTCAATGCCACTCTCACGTACCGGCAAAGTGACATCGACCGTCTCTGAGGCAAGCCGTGCTTCAAGCGCAGCTGATTTCAAAACAGTACGGCGCTCGCTCAAGGCGTCGCTCACTTTGTCCTTCAGCGCATTGATCTGCGCGCCCGCGCTCTTGCGCTCATCGGGTGACATCTTGCCGAGCGTTGCCAGCAAAGCAGAGATCGAACCCTTTTTGCCAAGCGCAGCAACGCGCACGGTCTCAAGGGCTGCTTCATCTTGTGCAGCAGCAATCGCGGTCAGGGTTTCGGCTTCAAGGGCGGCAAGATCGGACATCGGGCCAAGGTCTCGCGATGAAGAGGATGCGCGGCTTTTGCCATGGGCTCACGCGCTTGTCGAGGATGCGGGACAAAACAAAAGGCCCGCTTGCGAAAGCGGGCCTTCGTAGCTTGTTCGCGCTTGGGCCTCAGGCCGTTGCGGGAAGGGCGCTCTTGGCCTTCTCGACAATGGCCTTGAAAGCCGCCGGCTCATGGATAGCGAGTTCGGAGAGAACCTTGCGATCCACTTCGATGCCAGCCTTGGAGAGGCCGTCGATGAAGCGGCTATAGGTCAGGCCGAATTCACGCACAGCGGCGTTGAGGCGCTGGATCCAGAGCGCACGGAA
>CAZLBA010000198.1:0-4187 GCA_964557555.1 uncultured Beijerinckia sp. | reverse complement strand
GCTATGCCTTCGTAGGTTCGAGTCCTACTTCCCCCACCACTTTCTCTGCAACCAATTGAGATCCTTGGCAGGTGCGGGCTCAGGCGCGCGCATGTTCCATCGCTGCCCATGATGCGACACGCTCCGCGATCTTCCGCAATCCTTGCACCGAAGGATGGATAGGGTCTGCGAAGTCTTGCGCGGCGCGGCAGGCGATGGAGAGGTCAATCACATCAAGATCGGCCAGACGCGCGGCTTCCTCCACGCTCGAATTAATGGTGCGCGTGGCTTGTGCACCAGTGGCACGCAGCAACGGGACGGGAATGCGCGGCTCATAGAGCAGGCAAGCGGCAGATGTTTTGCCAAGCCGTCTTACCTCTTGCGCTGCCAGCAGATAATCACTGCGGAAGCTGCGCAGAAACTCCTTCAAGCCTCCCAACAATTCCACCGGACTTCCGCCACGCTGCACCATGGAATGTGCAAAGGCCAAAATGTCATTGCCGCCAATGCACATGATGACATGTGTGGCGCTTTGCGGCACGCAATGAATTTGCCGATGAATGTCACCTAGGCGCGCGCCACCCCTTGCACAAAGGGTGATCTGCCAATCATGCAGATGATCGCGCAGCAGATGATCGAGGCGCTGCGCTTGCGGTAAATAAGCTGTGCTGTCGAAGATGGAATCACCAAGAAGGGCGAGATGGCTCACGAGTGGGGCTCTTTCATTGCGGCGGGGCTGAGCATTCAACCCTTCGGCCCGCTGCCTGTTCCCCTGCACGCTGTGTGCTGGGACAGGGAACCCGCATTCCGTTGAAGCGTTGCGCTGCCTGCGAGAGAGGAGGGCGCCATGCCGGCCAAATCGAAGAAACAGCAGATGGCCGCGGGCGCAGCACTCGCTGCCAAACGCGGCGAAACGCCGAAGTCCACACTCAAAGGCGCTTCACGAGATATGGCGAAGACGATGAGCGAGACGCAGTTGAAAAAACTTGCTCATACGAAAAGGCGGAAACTCCCCACCCGTGCTGCGCGGAGCTAGTTGGCGCGCAGGCTGCGCTGGTGGCCAGTGGTTTGTTTGGCAGCCGTTGCGGGCAGTTGCGAGGCCGTGACGTAAAGAAATATCGAGCTGGCTAATATGCCGAGGCCAAAGGCGATCAGCACATAGCCCCACGGAAAACGCCCCACCGAACCCCTCCACATCAACAAATCGCTTGTTGGGCAGTGGGTTAGCTATTCCCTAGGTCATGTTCAATCATCCCATAGTCGAAATTGGGCAGTTGTTCACGACGTCTGTCTGCGCTGGAAGGGAATGACTTTGGGATGCTGGCGCAAGAACTCCTGCGTCAGATGGGGGCGGGGCCGGTGGGCGATACTGCGGGCCACCTCAGCTGTGCGGCGGGCCGCCTGCGCCTCCAGAAGCGAGCGGCGCATCGCGTTCATTTCGTTGAGATAAAGCTGCTCGTTTTCGGTGAGCGTTTCGAGCAGGCGGCGATTGCTCAAGTCGCTGCGGCGTAGCCGTTCGCGTGTGCGCGTCAATTCCTCATCACTATTGGCAAAAGAAACCTGCGTCTCGCGCAAGGTGGCGCGCGTCGCATCCAACTCGGCTTCCAGATCTTGAATGCGCTCCAGCTGCCGCTGAATACATTCTTGGAAGTGCTGCGTTTTTTCGAGCTTTGTCTCAAGCTCAAGAATGCGCGCGCGCAAATTCGCCCGCTCTTCATGCAGCAATTCAAATTCGGGATGATGGGAGAGTTGGGAAGGAACATAGTTCGGCATGACAAGCCCCTAATGAAAAAGACAGCAAAAGGTTCCAAACAATTTCAATCTCGACAGTTGAGTTACAGCAACAAGACGACTCAACCGCGATGACACGGATCAAAGCGCAAGAAGAGATGTTTGTTAAGTAGTTTTTTACTCAAGGAGAGGGTCATGGACAGATTTCTTCACCCCGATGCCCGCATTCTAGTGTGCGACGGTCGCAAGGCACTCATGCTGCGCAATGATGGTCCGGCAGGTTCACCGCAACTGATCGTCGAGCGTGAGATTCACGCGCCAACCGCCTCCAGCCATAGCAGAGACTTGGGTGCAGATCGGCCCGGACGTTCCGCACAACGCCAAGGCGATCATATGGGACCCCGCAGCGCGGTGGAGGAGGTCAATTTTCATTCCGCCGAAGAGGAGAAATTTGTGCGAGATGTGCTTGCAGATTTCACCGCCCATTGTGATCGCAATTCTGTGCGGGAGATCGTCCTGATCGCTCCCCCGCGCGCCCTTGGCGTCTTGCGCAAGGCGGGTGGCAAGGACCTGTTTGAGCGGGTGGTCGGGGAAATTGACAAGGACCTCACACGCCACCCCATCGAAGAGATCGCCCGCGCCCTCGCCAGCTGAGGGATTTTGGCGGCTCGCAGTCACCCCTTGCCACGAGCCCCCGCGCAGGGCATATCTGCGCCAGCGCGGGTGTAGCTCAATGGTAGAGCAGCAGCCTTCCAAGCTGAATACGAGGGTTCGATTCCCTTCACCCGCTCCAATCCTCACGAAACAAGATCCACGAGCTATCACGACAGGTGAGTCGTAAAGTTCGTTGCGCATGAGCTTGTAACAGCGGGTCTGTATTCGAGCGCCCATGAGCGGCGGGTGGCGGGACTGGTCCGGACGGGGAGTGGAAGCGGCCGGTGACGATTTTGCGGCCCCTTAAACGAACCAAATGCAGCCGAGCGGAAGTCTTGGAAAATAAAAAAGGCGCGCCGTGAAGCGCGCCTTAAGAGACGTCAATTGCCGGATCCTTACTTCGGATCTTTCACATTCTTGAACACGTCGAATTCGACATTGTTCAACTCGCCATCCTTGCGCTCGACGCGGCGGACATAGATGTTTTGCACCACATCGCGCGTATCGGGATCAATCGACATCGGGCCGCGTGGGCTAACCCATGATGTGCCCTTCATCGCATTGATCAGGGCGGTGCCATCCGTATTGCCGTTTGTCTTCTTCAGCGCTTCATAGATCAGATGCAGGCCATCATAGCCGCTGACGCCCATGACATTGGGGCGCATCTGCGGATTGGCCTTGCGGAACTCCGCCACGAAGCGCTTGTTCTCAGGCGAGTCATGCGCGGATGAATAGTTGTAGGAGGTGATCATGCCGATCACGCCATCACCCATGCCATTGAGCTGATCGTCATCCGTCACGTCGCCGGTGCCGATGATCTTGATGCCAGCCTGCTGGAAGCCGCGATCAACAACCTGCTTCATGAGTGCGCCAGCCTGCGGGGCGGGCACGAAGAGGAAGACGGCGTCAGGCTTCAGATCCTTGGCCTTCTGCAGGAAGGGCGCAAAATCGGGGCTTTCGAGCGGAGCCTTCAGCTGGTCCAGCACCTTGCCGCCTGCTGCTTCAAAGGTCCGCTTGAAGGTGTTCTGCGCATCAAGGCCGGGGCCATAGTCAGAGACCAGCGACACGACGTTCTTGATGCCATTTTTCACGGCCCATTCTGCCACGGGGAATGTGTTCTGGGGCAGGGTGAAGCTCACGCGGGCGAAATAGGGGGAGGTGCCCACGATGGCTGAAGTGCCTGCCACCATGATCACCGCGGGGACCTTCGCCTGCGTGATCACGGGGCCGACGGCCATGGCCAGAGGGGTCAAGCCGAAGCCGGAAATGACGGCGACCTTCTCATTGACGATGAGTTCCTGCGCGATGCGGCGGGTGATATCGGCGGTGCCCTGGTCGTCACGCACGACGAGCTGGATTGTCTTGTTGCCGACTTTATTGCCGTTGAGCGCCATATAGAGCTGCGCGCCTGCCACCATCTGGCGGCCCGAAGCAGCTTGCGGTCCCGTCAGGGGTGCAATCAGGCCGACCTTCACAACATCCTGTGCCTGAGCGGCGGTTGCCGCGAGCAGGGTGAGACCTGCGGCCACAGCGGATTTGAAATATTTCATGGGTATTCTCCCTATCAGGTGGCCGTTTTCCGGCACCTCAGGGGCAAGGTCGGCTTCGCGGGGGCTTTCGTCAAGGTGGGCGGGCTGGTTCTCCCGCGCCTGTGATGAGGCCTTTTCTGGCCCTCCACACTTGAAGAAGACGAAGAACCGTTTTATGGGGGCGCGTCCTTAATCCCGCCTGTGGAGCCAGACTCCCCACGCAGACATTCGGAACAGGTCCATGGCCAAGGAAAAATTCGAACGTACAAAGCCGCACTGCAACATCGGAACGAT
>CAZLBA010000197.1:0-4193 GCA_964557555.1 uncultured Beijerinckia sp. | reverse complement strand
GAGCGCGGATCCGCACCACTACGACCGCTACTTCTTCAATGGGTGCGATCGTGACGGTGCGTTCTTCATCGGTGGTGCGATGGGCCACTACCCGAACCGCGGAGTGATCGACGCCGCGTTCAGTGTCGTGGTCGACGGCGTGGAGCACTCGATCTTCGCGTCGGGCATCATGCCGCTCGGCCGTGAGACCACCATCGGCCCGATCACCGTGTCGGTGCCCGAGCCCCTGCGTGAGATCCGACTCACGGTCGAACCCAACGAGCACGGACTGTCGTGCGATCTGCTGTTCCGAGCCCGCACTGCGGCGATCGAGGAACCCAAGCAGACCATCGTGCGCAACAACGTGAAGATGATGGACTACACGCGCCTCACCCAGTGGGGCACGTGGGAGGGCACCATCACCGTCGCCGGCCGCACGATCGACGTGAGGGCCGAGACGACCTTCGGCGTGCGTGATCGCTCCTGGGGTGTGCGCGGTGTCGGTGTGCAGGCGCCCACCAACTTCCCGCCCGCGGCCACGCAGATCTTCTGGTTGTGGGCCCCGCTCCACTTCGACGACATGTGCACGCATCTCGCCATGTTCGAGCGAGCCGACGGCACGCGCTGGATGGAGTCCGCCCTCGTGGTGCCCGTGCTCGACTCGCCCGATGCACCGACCTGGGGCGACATCGTCGAGCCCGAGGAGCTGCACGGCATCCGTTACGGCATCGAATGGCAACAGGGTCGTCGTGAGATGGACACCGCTTGGCTCGAGGTCACGCACTCCGATGGTGTGGTCGACCGCATCGAGTTCGAACGGCTCTACACGTTCCGCATGCGGGGCATCGGCTACATGCACCCGCACTGGTCACATGGTTCGCTGCATGGTCCGCTCGAGGTCGGTTACGAAGCGATCGCGCTCGACGACTTCGCACCCCTCGACCCTTCGAGCATCCACATCCAGACGCTGTGCAAGGTGCGCATGGGCGACCGCGAGGGTGTGGGCGTGCTCGAGCAGTTGGTGTTCGGTCCGCATGAGCCCACGGGGCTCACGGGCATCCTCGACGGCTACGCCGGCTGAGCGCTCACCGTCACCGGGATGCCGTTGAGCACGGCATTGCCCGACATCGGATCGAGCGGTGTGGGGTCGGTGAGCAGGTTCGAGTTCACGCCAGCCCGCGAGTTGGCGACCCCCAGAGCTGCACCGGGGCGATCATGACCCCAACCATGCGGGAGGCTGACCACTCCGCGCCGCACCTCGTCGGTGATCTCGACGGGAGCGGTGACCGCGCCGACGCGTGAGCGCACCTCGGCCGGTTCGCCGTCGACGAGACCGAGACGGGCGGCGTCGTCCGGGTGCACCTGGAGCGTGCAACGCTCGCGTCCCTTGACCAACACCTCGATGTTGTGCATCCACGAGTTGTTGGAGCGCAGGTGGCGACGACCGACGAGCACGAGTTCATCGGGGTCGACGGGTGTCGACTCACGTGCCTCGAGTGAGTCAGCGAGGCGGCGAAGGTCGTCGAGGATGGCGTCGTTGCCCAGTTCGATCGTGCCCGACACCGTGCGCAATGCGCCAGGAAGCCGGGGAGTGAGCGGTCCGAGATCGACACCGTGCGGTGAGGCTGCGAGCACGTCGAGCGACAGGCCATCGGGAACGACACCGAACCAGTCGCCGTAGGCGCCGGTGCGGATCATCACGTCGACGAGATGATCGACGATGGTGCGAGACGGGTCGGCGGTGACGATCTCGACGAGTTCATCGATGCTTCGGTCGGCGATGGGGGAGTCGGTCGCGGTGATGGCCGCATCGAGCGCGCCGTGCAGGAGCATCGAGTCGAGCACGGTCGGATCGTCACCGACCTCGGGGCCGGTGGCGATGAGTGCGAGGCGAGCGAGGATCTCATGTTCCTGCGGCGCTTCGGTGGGGAACAGCGGCGGCGACCACTCCGCGAAGTTGCGCACGGCGAGGCTGAAGAACGCCATGTGGTAGTCGCTGCGTTCGAGCGCACTCGGCGGCGGCAGGATGACGTTGGCGAATCGGGTGGTCTCGTTGCGGTACGGATCGACGCACACCATGAACTCGAGGTCCCGCAGAGCAGCCTCGACCCGAGCCGAATCGGGGTTCGAGAGCGCGGGATTGCCAGCCACGGTGACGAGCGCACGCACCTGACCCTCGCCGGGCGTGAGGATCTCGTCGGGGAGGATGGTGACGGGGAACTCGCCCCGCACCTCGGGATGCTCGCCGACGCGGCTGTGACGGCGACCCGTGGTGAATCCGCGGCCCTTGCCCTTGCCCCGCCCCGAATCATGGGCCGGCAGCGGGAACATCGCACCGCCGGGGGAGTCGAGGTTGTCGGTGACGATGTTGATCGCGTCGACCGCCCATGAGGCGAGCGTGCCGAAGCCGACGGTGTGGGTGCCGATGCGTCCGTAGGCGACGGCGGTCGGGGCTGCCGCGAAGTCGCGTGCGAGTCGGCGAATGGTGTCGGCATCGATGCCACACACGGCGGCGACTCGTTCTGGCGAGAACGGTTCGACCGCATCGGCGACCTCTCGTCGGCCCGAGGTCATGCCGTCGACCCGACCGAGCGAGATGAGGTCCTCGGCGAACAGCACGTGCAGCATCGACACGAGCAGGAAGGCATCGGTGCCGGGAACGATCGAATGCCATTCGTCGGCGTTCTGCGCCGTCTTCGTGCGGCGGGGATCGATCACGATCACCTTGCCGCCGCGCGCTCGGATGCGGTCGATGCGACCGGGGAAGTCGGGAGCGGTGCAGAGGCTGCCGTTCGACTCGTAGGGGTTGGCTCCGAGGATGAGCAGATGGTCGGTGCGATCGAGATCGGGTACGGGCATGGCCAGCGGATTGCCGAAGAGCAGGCCGCTCGAGACGTGCTTGGGCATCTGGTCGACGGTCGAGGCCGAGAACACGTTGCGGGTGCCGAGCGCCTTGATGAGCGGGCCGTTGAACAACACGGGCCCGAGTGAGTGCACACTCGGATTCCCGAGGTAGATGGCTACGGCATCGCGACCGTCTCGGTCGATCACCCCGCGCAAGCCCTCGGACACGACGGCCCATGCCTCGGGCCATGTCACCTCTCGCCAAGTGGCGGTGTCGGGATCGTCACCCTCTCGCACCATCGGGGCCCGAAGCCGATCGGGGTCGTCATGGAGGCGATGGAGCGCCGAACCCTTGGGACAGATGAAGCCCTGGGAGAACGCGTTGTCGCGGTCGCCGCGGATGCGAACGACGACGCCGTCGCGCACGGTGAGCTCGAGTCCGCACGTGGCCTCGCACAGCGGGCATGAACGATGGTGCACTTCTTCGGTCGTCATGGTCCCGTGATCGTACGCTGGTGCCCATGCGTGCGATCGTCCTGGATGGAACCGGCGGAACAGAGGTGCTGCAGGTGCGGGAGGTGGCCGATCCCGTGCCCGGCCCCGATGAGGTGCTGGTCGACGTCGTGGCCACGGCCCTCAACCGGGCCGACCTGCTCGAACGGCGCGGGCTCTATCCCGCTCCTCCGCTCGCCGGCTTCCCGCTGCCGTCGCCGGCCATCCCCGGCATGGAGTTCTCGGGCCGTGTCGCCGCCTGTGGTGAGCGGGTGACGCGTTGGTCCCCGGGTGATGCCGTGATGGGCATCGTCAACGGCGGCGCGTACGCCACTCGTCTCGTCATCCACGAACTGCAGGCCATGCGCGTGCCCGATGGCATCGACCTCGTCGATGCCGCGGCCATTCCCGAGGTGTTCATCACCGCATGGGACGCGCTCGTGCTGCAGGGCGGCCTCACATCGGGTCGTGTCGCGCTCGTGCACGCCGGTGCATCGGGGGTGGGTACCGCGGCCATCCAGTTGTGTCGCGCCATCGGTGCGCACGTCGTCGTCACGGCCTCGACCAACAAGTGTGCGGCGTGCATCGAACTCGGAGCCGACCTCGCCGTCGACCATACGAGCGACGACTTCGTGACACGCGCACTCGAGTTCACCGACGGCATCGGCGTCGATGTCGTGCTCGACGTCATCGGAGGTGACTACGTCGATCGCAACATCGCCACGCTGCGCGTCGGCGGCACGATCGTGCAGGTGGGCACCATGGGTGGTGGCCGTGCCGAGGTCAACATCGGCATGCTCATGCCGAAGCGGGCGACGCTGCGGGGCACGGTGCTGCGAGCCCGAGCGCTCGACGAGAAGATCGCCGTGAGTCGTCGG
>CAZLBA010000196.1:0-4297 GCA_964557555.1 uncultured Beijerinckia sp. | reverse complement strand
CACCCTCATTCGGCAGCAAGCCGCCAGGCCGGAACAGCCCCACAATTCCGCACATCGCGCCACCTTCGCCTCGGGCAGAGCCCCTGGGTCACCTATGTCTCCTGCTGGACATTTTGGCAACAGGAAGTGTATCACCCTTTCCGATGAGCCGCCGATCTCGGCGCGCGAGGGACCGTGAGACGCCACGCCATGATCCAGATTCCGGGCCAGCGCACAGCTCGTTATGATAAAGCCTTTTACGACGATTTTACTGCCTCTTCTTTGCGTTCGGGCGAGATCGTGCTGGGGGCATTGTTGCAGCGCTACGGCGCATCCTGCGTCGTGGATGTGGGATGTGGTGTGGGGACATGGCTGAAGGCCGCACAAAACCTCGGCGCGCAGACAGTGCGCGGCTTTGATGGCCCATGGGTGGACGATAGCCAATTGCTCATCGCCCCAACATCCTTCACACGGATTGATTTCGAGGCAGCGCAATGGCCAGATCTTGGCACCGCTGATCTTGCGATGTCGCTTGAAGTGGCTGAACACCTCTCCGCCGAGAAGGGACATTTGTTGGTGGAGCGTTTGTGCGACTGTGCGCCTGTTGTCTTGTTCTCTGCTGCTATTCCTCAACAAGGGGGTGAAGGGCATCGCAACGAACAATGGCAATCTTATTGGGCAGAACTCTTTGCCGCACGCGGTTACAAACCGTCCTTGCTGCTGCGCCGCGTGACCTGGACCAATCAGGAGGTGAATTTCTGGTATCGACAGAACATCGTCTTGTATGTTGACCCCACACGCGCGGCCTCGCTCATGGAACCAAGCGACCTTGCCGAGCCCATGGATGTGATCCATCCCGAACTTTATCAGATCCGCGTTATCAAGCGGGCGCGTCACGGTCGCTTGCGGCGTTTGGTCGATGCTATTCGGATGCGCTAATGAACGCGCCTCGCATCAGGGTTGAATTACGTGGCGGCTTGGGGAACCAGCTCTTTCAAGCAGCTGCAGCTTATTCTCTCGCCAAGCGCATCGATGCCCGGCTTCAATTTGAGGTCTCGAATTTTCGTTCCGCCAGCCTGCGCGGCTATGCATTGCAACCTTTCGCGCATGGGGCAGAGATCTTCAACTCTCCACGTAGCCTGCCCTATCGGGCCCTGCGCCAGCTCGCAAAGCTTGCGCCCTCTGGCATATTGAAGGTTGCACCAGACTGGGATGGAATATTTGAAGAGCAAAGCTATGCCTATGATGCCCGCTTAGAAACTCTGCAAGGAGACTGGTTTCTGCGCGGCTATTTCCAATCCTGGCGTTACTTCAATGACTGCGCTGCTCAGATTCGTCAGACCTTCAGCCCCTTGATCGCGGCCTCGCAGGCCGCGAAAGACTACGCAGCCAATATCAGCCCCCATTCGCTTTCCATACATGTTCGCGCGGGTGACTTTTTGAAAAATCCAGTCGCCAACGAAGTTCATGGCACGCTGGGGCGTGATTATTATCAGCGCGCCATCAAGCTTGCGCGTGCCGCACGGCCTTGCGAGCAGTTGCTATGCTTTTCAGACAATACGCCCTTCGCGCGCGATCTGTTACAGGGCTGCGGTGACATCACCTTTGTGGAAGGCTTCTCGCAACATGATGATATGTTTTTAATGAGCTGTGCGCAGAGCCATATCATTGCCAATAGCACCTATAGCTATTGGAGCGCATGGCTGGATGGACGCGATGATCCTTTTGTCGTCGCGCCGCGCGCCTGGCTAACAGAGCGGGCCTTGCGTGAGACCTATATTGGGGACTTGTATCCGCCTGACTGGATCATGCTTTAGCGGGCTTGCGAAATACCCAGCAGCCGCAGCCATATCTTTGTTCAGCCACCATCGCTGGATCGGCATTCACGACCAACTTTCCACCATGCCTGCCATCTGTGATGAGGACGAAGCTCTCGACAGTGAGTTCAGGGAAAGCAGCGAGGATTTCTTCATAACTATAGATTCGATGCGCGTTAAAGACGATGCGCGGACGTCCGACTGGTGTTGCAAACAAAAGCGTGCCGCCCGGCGCCAGAACACGCGCAAGCTCCTGCATCGCCTTGCGATCACCTGTCGCGTCGATATGGTCCCCATAGCGGCCAAGCCCGATATGCTCAATCACATGCATACAAGAGATGGATGCCAGCGTGTTATCGGCAAAAGGCAGCTGCATGAGATCGCATGACCCTACCTTCACATTATCCAGCGAAAGTTCCGGCGGGCGGTAGTCATAATGTTCGATGGGGCAGATAGCCGAGCCGAGCCCGACAAACCAGAGTGATGAAGAAAAATCGACATGACGCTGTGGCTTTCGCGCAGCTAGCTCCCGTGCAGCCCATGAGCAGTGATAGAGATATTGCGCATCGAAACCTGTCGTTGCGGTCGCATCTTCCATGCGCGGGCGCCAGTCGCGCAACAAAGGCAGCCGGGTTTTCTGCTCAGCCGCCATGCGCCGGTACTGCAGAAAGTCGCGGATGAATTCCGGCAGACGGTGAAGCTGACTGATAGGTGGCAGATGCAAGGGCCCGTTCCTTTATCGCGCCGCGCGCGAGGCTGTCAGAATATTCATGCCTCGCTCGCGTGCAAGCCAAAGCGCACGTGCGAGCCCATCTTTCAGGCGAATATGGCGGCCATCGAGATGCTGAACGGTGCGTGGCCATCCAGGCGGCCCATAGACATGCCCACCCCCTGCCCGCCGGCACAGACCGCCCTCGAGTCCCAAAACCTCGATGTCAGGAACATCGCGATAAAGGGCGCGATAGAAGGGAACATGAATGATATGTGGATTATTGGACCGCCCACTGATGCGGCTCAGTGGCACTTTTGCAAAGTGATCGCGCTCCATGAAAAAGTCATAACCAGCTTGCACATTACGGCGCTTGTTAAAGCGAATAAAATTGAGATGTGAATGGCGCATTTCTTCAATGAGCTGCGACCATGAATGGGGAATGCGATCCTTGAGGAACACGAAATCATGTTCCAGCTGCATCGCAAATTCACCCTCCGTCATATGAACAGAGCGCCAGAAGCCATCGACAAGCCCATTCGTCGTCACCACCTCGAAGCGAGTATTTGGCAGGCCTGCGGCAATGGCATTTACCCAGGCTTCGTAATTCTCTCTGAAGGGCTTGGGGTCAATGAAGATACGAGTGATCACCTGGCGATGATCAAGTGCATCTCCAAAGCAATGGAAAAAAGACTTCACCGCCTCCGGCACAAGGCAATGGCGCGTATCAAGCGATGTAACATTGGTAAATACGTTCAAGTTGACTGCGGGCTGCGACATGTTACATCTCGGTCAGGAAATGAGCGGTTTCACAGCTCATTTTGAGATTTGCCCCACGCCCCATGATCCGTCAAGCTTTCCGCAACCTCTCAGTCTGGTTCTTCGAGAACCGAGACCTGCAGCGACTTCGGGTGCAGGCAAGCAAGCTGTTGCATAGGCGTTGGCCACATCTGCCGCGCCACGAACTTCGTTTTGCGACACAGGTTGAGCGCGCCGGATGGCTCTGGCGCAGTGCAAGGATGCGGCTCGACATCAATCCGGGTTCTGGCGACCTCTTTGTCGAAGGCAAATATGTTGAGAGCGCCAGTGAGTTCGATTCCTTACTGCCCAAAGGTGATCTTGATCTGATTGGCCACATCTTCCCGCGTCGCATTGCCCGCGAACCTGCGCTGGTTCTTTACGCAGGCGCTGATGTGAGCGCATCGGGCTTTGTTGCGGGTGTGGTCGCTCCTTTTTTCGCGCTTGAGCCTGCCGGTCTTCCAGAAAACGTCCTGTTACTCGTCAATATGGAGATGGGACGGACAAGGCGCTTTCAGGATGCTTTGATTGATCAGCTCTTTCAGCCTCGCCCGCTTGAATTGATGCGACGTCACCGCATCGTGCAGGTGGAGGAGTTGCATGAGGTCGATGCCCCCTTTCTTGCGTCCCAACATTTCGAAAAAGCACGGTCGCGTATCGCCCAGATCTACGGGCCCTTTGCAAGTGAAGGACCTGCAGTTGTCTTGTGCAGTCAGGCAGCAAGGCGCGCATCCTCGCTGATCGAGTCCTGCCCGCCCGATGTCAAAGCAGCCCTTGCTCAGGGTCACATCGTGCTGGACGCGGATACAACGCCTCTGCGCCTTCTCATCAAGTCCTTGGCCGCAGCACGGCTTGCAGTGGTCCCTGAAGGGGACGAGCTAAGCCTTCTGGCGCTTTTGCCGGATCGTCGGCCCTCATTGGTCGAAGTTGCACTTGACCGCCCGAAGTCTAAACTTGCCGAACAAATCCGACTCGCCGCCGGCTTATGAGCCAT
>CAZLBA010000195.1:0-4347 GCA_964557555.1 uncultured Beijerinckia sp. | reverse complement strand
CGCCTGTCATGAGCAGAGTCGGGCAGTGCAGCTTTTCCAGTGCTGCAAAAGTGACATGCATCAGCGGCTTTTGCCCCAAGCGCTCCCCGGTGACGGCACCATGCTCCAGCGCAAGCCAGCGTTGCACACCTTCAGGATCAGCAGCGCGATAAGAGGGGCCGATCTCGCGAAAGTCAGAGGGCCAGCTGTCGAAGCCCGGCGGGCGAATGCTGGCGCTGGCGTGTTGATAATCTTTGTCCTGCGCACCACCCACGCTGGAAGAAATCACCAGCGAGGCGATACGATCTGGAAAGCGCAAGGCTGCATCAAAAGAAATCGCACCACCCGCCGCGCTCGCGACAAGATGCGCGCGTGCAATCTGCAGATGATCGAGCAGGTCAATGAGATCTTGCGACGCAGAACCCGGATCAGCGCGATCGACTGCATCAGAGCCGCGATGGCCCCGACGCGACCAGCCGATGACACGGAAACCCGCTTTCGCAAAGACCGGCTGCTGATAGAGCCACATATGCGCGCTGCCGGTTGCGGGATGCATCAACACAAGCGGCGTGCCCTCACCGCCCGTATCCCAATAATAAATCCTGGCCCCGCGCAATTGCGCATGGCCTTCGCGCATGGGCGCTTGCGCAGGGGGAAGCGCGCGCGAGAATTGCGGTGCAGAGGTCCAGCGCTCAGACGTCATTCAGCCAGAACGCGTGTCGGCGGGAAAGAGACTTCCACCAGCGTGCCATCTTGCTTGGCGCTCTTGATGGTGAAAGAGGCGCGATTGGCTTCGACAAGCGCCTTCGTCAATGGCAAGCCGAGCCCGGTGCCACCGGTGCGACGCGAGGTTGCAACCTGACGGAAAGGCTCAAGCGCTGTCTCCAATTCGCTCTCGCTCATGCCGATGCCAGTGTCACGAATACGAATGACGGCGTGACCTGCATCGGTTAAAGCGGTTGAGACGATGACCTGACCACCGGGCTCGTTGAACTTCACGGCATTGGACAGAATGTTCAGCACGATCTGACGTAATGAGCGTTCATCTGCCACCAGATTGGGCAGACGTGGCGCGAGCGACACGCGAATGATGATGCGCTCGCGATTGGCTTGCGGCTGCATCAAGGACACACATTCCGCCACAATGCGATTGGCATCGACACTGGCGAAATTGAGTTCCAACTTCCCTGCTTCGATCTTCGACAGATCAAGCAGATCATTCACAAGGCTCATGACATAGGCGCCAGAGGAGTGAATGTCTTTCAGATAATCGCGGTAGCGTTCATTGCCGAGTGGCCCAAAGCGCTCTTCGATGATGACTTCGGCAAAGCCCAAAATGGCATTGAGCGGCGTGCGAATTTCGTGGCTGACCTTGGCAAGGAAATCAGACTTCAAGGCGCTCGAACGCTCCGCCTCGCGGCGCGCCGACTGCAATTCCGTCTCAGCCTTCTTCCACGAGGTAAGATCTCGCAACACGGCGCAGAATTTCGGCTCTTGCCCTGCCGTGATGCGTCCCACCGTCATGAAGAGCGGAATATCGCCACCTTGGCGCGCGCGGCCAAGCACTTCGCGGCCATCATTCAGAACGCTGGCAACGCCTTCACTCTTCAGCGAGTCGAGATAGCCACTCACCGTCGCATGGCTTTCTTTGGCCATGAGCGCGGTAAAGGGCTGGCCTGCGACATCTGCCTGTTCATAGCCAAACAGGGCCTCGGCCGAACGATTGAGCGAGAGAATGACACCTGAAGCGTCGATCAAGACAATCCCATCGGTGGCTGTGTCGAGGATTGTGTGAAGCTCGCGCGCTTCACCTTCACGCAAACGCAGATCCGCTTCGAGAGCGCGAATGCGGGGGGAAGTTTCGCCATCGGGCCTGCGGATCGTGGTCAGCGTTGCAGGCTCACCGTCCCAATCAATAGCCTGAATGCGCACATCCACCGAAATGACTTCACCATATGTCGTGCGGATCGACGCAAGACCCGGCGCATCGCTAGGGCCTTCGAAGATGGAGTCGAGGCCGCCACCGTCATGGAAGGCGTCCACATCCTCATAGCCGATGAGATCAAGCAGGGTGCGATTGAGGAAGAGCGGAATCTCCATGCGGCTGACAAGGACGCCAACCGGAATACGATCGAGTACGCGGCGCGCATTGAGCGCGACATCATCAAGCACCTTGCCCGCCGATGGCTGCGCAGACACGGACGCTGGCGCTGGCGGGGCAGGCACATCCTCTTCGACACGACCACCCAGAGCGCGCGCGATTTCGCGGAAGTTGTTGCGCTCGGTTGGAGACAGCGACACAAGATCAACCTCGCTCACCGCAGCACGCGGCGCTTCAGGCTCATCGCGGCGGCCGCGCAAGGGCACGACATTGGATTGCTGTGGCGCAGGCTCACCGCGAGGTGCAGGTTCTTGCTCAGGAGCCGGCGCGGGCGCTTCGACGACCACCGGCTCAAGCGTTCCAAAACCGCGATAGCCGAGGAAGTTGCGCGCGGCATCAAAGGCCGGCAGGCCCCCCAGCACGATATGCGCAGCACCACTCCCGGCGGCGAGCGGCCAATGAAGTTCTAGCCCGCTGAATGTGTCGCGCTTGTCAAGCGCATCTGCCAATGCATCGCTCGCCGCTTCTCCACACACACTGGCGAGCATCGGGAAGGAGTGACCGATGAGATGAGATTTTTGATAGCCAAGCGCCTCACAGAAAGGCGCGGTGATTTCACTCAAGCGATGGCCTGCATCGCTCTGCCACAGAAAGCGCATGAGGCCGGCCAGCGCGGGTGCCTCGGCTCGTGTGGCCATGGGGGCAGCTGGCAAGGGCTTCGACAAAGATGCAGGCGCCTCCGCCATGATCTCGCGCGAGAAAAGCGGGGCAGGATAGCCGCCGGTCGGCTGTGGCACGCGCATACCCGCCACGACACCGATGACAAAAGAGCTGGGCGCTGCCGTGCGGCGCAGATTGAGTGTCAACGTCTCGATGCGAGGGCCAAAGACGGCACGCAGGCGATGAAGCTGCGGACCACCACCCGGCACCAGCGTGCCACATAGCTTGTCGAGACGGCGATGGCCGTCCTGCGCACCCATCAAACGAGCTTCAAGCTCATTGAAGCGGGTTTCCGCGAAGAGGGTCTGCAAGGCCCCCGACACATAGGTGAGGCGGACGGGATAGGTCGCCGCAATGAAGAAAGGCACATGATCAGCCAGCATGGGCGCAAGCGCCTGCTCCGCCAAAAGGGCGTTCAGGTCTGCCAGAGAGGGTCTGAACACGCCGGAACTCATGCGAACGGGTACTTTCCACGCCAAGGGGGTCTCCGAAAGCCCGGAAACCGCCATCCTTGACATTAGAGGGGCTGCCGCTGCGGGTCCATGGCAGGCAGGCCCCGAACCGAAATCATCGTAAACTATTGTGCAATGCACAATCATATTGCACTGCACAATGGCATGAGCTATATAGGGGTCATCAGCGTTACTGTCTCAAACAGGAGCACCGCCATGACCAACAATTACGAAGTCCCCGCCGAAATGCGTGAATTTGCCGAGCGCAGCGTTGCTCAGGCCCGCAAGGCTTTTGAAGGCTTCATGGGTGCGGTTCAAAAGACCTCAACCGCCCTTGAGCCTTCTGCCAATCCCGCCCTGTCGGGCGCCAAGGATGTCTCCAGCAAGGCCGTATCCTTCGCAGAAAGCAATGTGAATGCTGCTTTCGATCTGGCCGAAAAGCTCGTCCATGCCAAGGATGTGCAGGAAGTCATGCAGCTGCAGACCGAATATCTGAAGGCGCAGATGGCCAACATTCAGGAACAGGCCAAGGAAATGGGCGACGTGATGCAAAAGGCTGCCGGCCTGAAGAAATAAGGCCGCGCCACAGCGCTGAATTGAGAGCGCCGCCCCCATCGGGCGGCGTTTTCATTGGGGCGTTGTTGAACAGTAGGAATGTGCTACCGTCGCCCGGTATTTTAAAAGACGGGCTTTACTCATGCATTTTTGGCGCATTGCTTTGGCTTTGGTTTTCGGCTGCTTCGGCAATCTGTCGGTTGCCCCTGCTGCCGAGCAATTCCTGCCGATAAGAGCTTCAACGTGGGGCAAAGCTATGAACCCACTGCTGGAGGAACTGGACGTTGGATTTCCACTCAGCCCCCCAACTTGCGACGACAAAAACAACCTTCCCAGAAGGGTCTGCTCATTCAGGATCGGTCATTTAGCCTCTGTCATTGCAGCAGTCCCCCAGGAAAGTGACCGCGTTCTCACTCTTAACTTGGTTTGTCGGCCTCAGGACCAGACCGACCCACTACGCTGCCTCGTCATCTTTGCGCTAGCACTGCGATCCGTATCCCCCTCCCAGTCGATTGAGGCAGTGGGGAGTTGGATGAAGGC
>CAZLBA010000194.1:0-4404 GCA_964557555.1 uncultured Beijerinckia sp. | reverse complement strand
GAAGGACGTCCTCTCGTTTAAGCGTCGGGCGCGCTGCGTAAGGCAGGGCTTTCCCTGAGCGGGCGCTTCTTTGACTCTGCTCCGTGGCAGAGGCAAGTCATGACAAAGGCTAAGATTTCAGCACCCACCCGGAGATGAGCCCACAGCTCCGCTGCGTTCCCACTGTTTGTTCTTTTCATTCAAGCACTTAAAGATAGCCCGACCAGCCCGGTCTTGGCTATTGGCCGAGCTGCAAAAAACGGTGACAAATTACAAAATTTGTCATTTGTAACCAATTTAGAGCGGGCTGGCGGAGAGGGTTCGTACGAGGGCACGCACGACGCGGTCAAAGCGGGCCTCGATTTGTGGCCGAGTGACCTCCGCATCTGCCCGCACTGAAGCAGGGTTGAGGAATCTGTGGCACATATCAAAGACCAAAGCCAAGGCCCTGCGCTGGTCTGGGGGCGAGAAGCCTGCTTCCTCGATCACACGCTGGACCTCGGCCTGCAGCTTCAGCCGATGTCGGCGCGCCACGCCCCGGCCCTCGCGGGTCGCCTCCACAAAGAGCGCGAAAATGATCGGATCGGATTCGAGCTTGTTGCGATAGGCGGAATGCACAGCCGCCAAGATGCGCTCAAGCTTATCGAACACCGGATCGGGCGCATCGGAAATATCGCGCAAGCCTGTCTCCACCGGCTTCAACCATTGCGCGGTGACGGCATCAACAAGCGCCTCTTTTGAGGGGAAGTAACGATAGACATTGGCGTGGGACATGTCCGCCTCGCGCGCAATGGCAACGACCGTGGTGCGCGCAAGCCCATGCTGGCGAATATGATCGGCCGCCAGATCAAGCAGCTTCACATCCGTTGATTCGCTGCTTGAGGCGCGCGCCATGATCAGGTCTCCACCAGACCGGTCGCATTACCGCTCAAAGCTTCAGCGGGTCCATGCGGAAGGGCGAGATAATCGGTCGAGCGCATTTCGATCAAACGTGAGGCCGTACGTTCAAATTCAAACGCCTCGCGACCTTCTGTTGCAATGTAAAGGCCATCTGGCTCAGCTTCTGCTGACGCGATGACCTTCACACGCATATCGTAAAGCGCATCAATCAACCAGGTGAAGCGCCTCGCCTCATTGCGCTTGGGGCTGTCCATGACGGGTATGCGATCAATCAGCACGGTATGAAATTCCCGTGCGATTTCGAGATAATCACCCGCACCCAAAGGTTGCTCACACAGATCCGCAAATGCAAAGCGTGCAACATTGTTGGAGGCCTGTGGCACAAACACTTTACGGCCCATGACCTCCAATTCAAGCGGTTTTCCCTTGCTGTGACCGGTGAGTGACTTGAAGGCGCGCGTCAATGCATCATCAGCGCCTTCATCAGCGGGTACGTGATAAACGGGATTGCCTGCAAGTTTCTCCAAACGGAAGTCTGTACGCGAGTCGAGCTTCATGACTTTCATACGCGCTTCGATCATGCCGATGAATGGCAAAAAGAGTGCGCGATTGAGTCCGCCTTCATAAAGACGCAAGGGCTCAACATTGGAGGTCGCCACGACAACGACACCGCGCGCGAAGAGCGCTTGAAACAGACGTCCCAAGATCATCGCATCAGCAATGTCGCTCACAGCAAATTCGTCAAAGCACAACAACCAGGCTTGCTCGAACAAGGCATCCGCTACGGGCGCAACCGGATCATCGCCCTTCACCTTGTTCTGTTTCTTCAACTGCCGCCATTCATGCACACGCTTATGCACATCAGCCATGAAGGCGTGGAAATGCACGCGGCGCTTCTTCTGCACCGGCACGACCTGAAAGAAGAGATCCATCAGCATGGTCTTGCCACGCCCGACCGATCCCCAGACATAGAGGCCTTGCGGAGCTTGTGGGCGCTTGCGCCCAAAAAACCAGCCAAGTGCACTCGATTTACGCGCCAGCTGAAACTCGCTGAGTTCGGCCACCAGCCGATCAAGCTCGCGCACGATCTTTTCCTGCGCGGCGTCCCTTTCAAGGGCTTCATCGCGCACAAGGGCGGCGTAGCGATCAGAGACCGGTGTTGTCACAAGTTTTCTCCTGCGCGCTTGCTACCTTTGCGCTGAAATGGGCGCAAGCCCCTGTCAATTTGCCGCCTCCCCCGAAATGCTAAGAATTCGGCCATTGTAGTTTCACGAAACTGTCCTACCTTTTGCATAGGGGGGTGAATCACGGCACGAGCCGACAGGAGTTCACCTTGGGCCAAACATCCATCAGCGGAGGGGTAGTTCGCCGGCTCGTACCAGCCGACCTGCCCGGATTCCGCGATCATCTTCTCCGGCTTGATGCGGATAGCAGGCATGACCGCTTCGGCATGGCCGTGTCTGACGAATTCGTCCGCAATTATGCCGAGCGCTGCTTTGGCATTGATGACGTCATCTATGGCTTCGTCGCCGAGGGCGAAGTGCGTGGCGCAGGTGAGCTGCGGGGCATCGGCTATAATCTGCCGCTTGGTTTCGGCGGATCGGCAGAGGCCGCCTTCAGTGTAGAACGGGATTGGCGACGCAAGGGCATTGGCGAAGAGCTGATGGGGCGCATTGTGCGCGCAGCTCGCAATCGTCGCGCCGAGACGCTTTACATGAGCTGCCTCACAAGCAATCTCGCCATGCTGCGCCTTGCGAAGAAATTCGCTGCAGAGCTGCGCTATGAGCCAGATGAATCCCGCGCAGAGATTTCGCCCAAAGCGCCGACCCCTGCGACCCTGTTGAGCGAAGCCGCCGATGACTTCAACGGTTTTGCAACCGCCATGGTCGATCTGCACCGACGCGTGTTTGAATTGCGCTAAATGAAAAAGCCCCGGATCGCTCCGGGGCTTTTCTTTTCTGCATGATGCGCGCGATCAGATCTGGCGCGTGATCATCATATTCTTGATCTCTGCGATGGCCTTTGCCGGGTTCAGACCCTTCGGGCAAGCCTTGGCGCAGTTCATGATCGTGTGGCAGCGATAGAGACGGAAAGGGTCTTCGAGATTGTCGAGACGCTTGCCGGTTGCTTCATCGCGCGAGTCGATCAGCCAGCGATAGGCTTGCAGCAAAGCGGCAGGGCCGAGATAACGATCACCATTCCACCAATAGCTGGGGCAAGAGGTCGAGCAGCAGGCGCACAGAATGCATTCATAAAGCCCGTCGAGCTTGACACGATCCTCCGGCGACTGACGCCATTCGGCTTCAGGCTTGGGCGTGTCTGTCTGCAGCCACGGCTCAATTGATGCGTGCTGCGCGTAGAAGCGCGTCAGATCCGGCACAAGATCCTTCACCACCGGCATATGCGGCAGCGGATAGATCTTCACGACGCCATTGATGACGGCCATATCCTTCGTGCAGGCAAGCGTATTCGTGCCATCAATATTCATGGCGCAGGAACCGCAAATGCCTTCACGGCAGGAGCGACGGAAGGTCAGCGTCGAGTCGACCTTGTTCTTGATCCACAAAAGCGCATCGAGAACCATCGGGCCGCAATCATCCATATCGACATAGTAAGTGTCGATGCGGGGATTGGCGCCATCATCCGGGTTCCAGCGATAGATGCGGAATTCGCGGACATTGGTGGCATTCGCCGGACGCGGCCAGGTCTTGCCGACCGTGGGACGCGAGTTCTGGGGAAGTGCGAGTTCGACCATTGCGGTTTCTCCCGATCAGTACACGCGAGCCTTGGGCTCGATATACTGGACCTCGTTGGTCATCGTGTAAGTGTGGACCGGACGGAAATCGATCGCGATCGAGTTCTTCTGCGCATCCGCCCAAGCAAGCGTATGCTTCATCCAGTTCTTGTCATCGCGCTCCGGATAGTCTTCGCGCGCATGGGCGCCACGGCTTTCCTTGCGCTCGACAGCCGAGTCCATCGTCACGACAGCCTGAATGATGAGGTTGTCGAATTCGAGCGTCTCAAGCAAATCGGAGTTCCAGATGAGCGAGCGATCTGTGATCGCAATGTCGCCCATGCCCGACCACACATTGTGAATGAGCTTGGAGCCTTCTTCGAGCACTTCGCCGGTGCGGAACACGGCGCAGTTGTTCTGCATCGTGGTCTGCATCTTGTTGCGCAGTTCGGCAGTCGGCGTGCCGCCCTTCGCATAGCGGAACTTGTCGAGGCGCGACAGCGCGAGATCGGCCGAGTCAGCCGGGAGATCGGCCTGTTTCTCACCCGGCGTGACGAGTTCAGCAGCGCGCAGACCAGCGGCACGACCAAACACGACGAGATCAATGAGCGAGTTGGAGCCAAGGCGGTTTGCGCCATGGATCGACACGCAAGCAGCTTCACCCAGCGCCATCAGACCCGGCACAACCGTATCTGGATCGCCATTCTTCTTGGTCAGCACTTCGCCGTGATAATTCGTCGGAATGCCACCCATATTGTAATGCACGGTCGGCAGGACCGGGATCGGCTCCT
>CAZLBA010000193.1:0-4488 GCA_964557555.1 uncultured Beijerinckia sp. | reverse complement strand
CCTTTTCCTTGGCCTCGAACGCCTTTTCGAGCTTGACCCAGCTCTCTTCGCGGCGAGCCTTGTCGCGCGAGATGACGGCTTCACCGAGCGCATTTTCGACGCGCTCCAGATAGACCTCAACTTCATCGCCGACCTTGATGGCGAGATCGCGGTTGGGGCCAGTAAATTCCTTAAGGGCAACGCGGCCTTCGGTCTTCAGACCGATATCAATGACGGCGACGTCCTTTTCGATGGCAACAACTTTTCCCTTTACGACCGAACCTTCATAGGCGTCGTTGGCAGAAAAGCTCTCATCGAGCAAAGCAGCAAAATCTTCGCGCGACGGCGCAAAGCTGGAAGCAGAATTCGACATTGGATCTCCTGAGGTGCCCTGTAGGGCGCGCCGGCTTTGGTTTGAGTGGGCCTGACTTTGTTGCAACCGCGCCCCATCACGTTGGATGGAACCACCGCCTGAGGGGGCGGGCCGGCGAGGCGGATGCGCAAAAGCCGTTTCCTGCCCGGTTTCCCGGACCGCTGCTCTCTAGCAGGCGGCGGGCTTGTCCACAAGAGCGGGCCGAAGGGGTGACAGTTTTTGGCATTGTGCTCCACGCAGGAGCAGGGCAAAAGCTTGGCCTAGTCGCAAAAGTCTTCGGGAGGACAGAATGCCACAACCGCCTTTCCGCGCCGATCACATCGGTTCACTGCTTCGTCCTGCCGAGCTACTTGAGCTTCGCCGCAAACACCGTTTCGGCCAGATTTCCGATGCCGAAATGCGCCAGGCCGAAGATGCGGCCATTGCCGATGCGGTGGCGCTGCAGGAGCGGGTGGGCTTGCGGCTGGCGAGCGATGGGGAGTTTCGCCGCGCCTCCTATCACAGCTTCTTTTTTGCGCAGCTGGGCGACATCGTGCCCGACTGGGTGCCGCCGGAAGAGCAGGGTCAGGCGGCCACGCCCCGCCGTGGCGTCCAGCCGCGCGCGCGCATCAAGAGCCGCTTGCAATGGACAAAGCCGATCCATGTCGAGGATTTTCTGTTCCTCAAGAAGCTCGTCAAAAATGCCGTGCCGAAGATCACCATTCCCGGCCCTTGCGCTTTACATTTCCGCGGTGGTGATGCTGCGATTCTCGAACATGCCTACAAGGACACAGACAGTTTCTGGTCTGATACGGTCAACGCTTTCGTGAAAGAGCTGACCGCGCTTCATGATGCCGGCTGCACCTATGTGCAGATGGATGAAACGGCCTTTGCCAAATTTGGCGACCCCCATGTGCAGGAAGCGCTTGCTGCGCGGGGCGACCATTGGTCGGCCCTGATCGACACATATATCGATGTGACCAATCGCGTATTACGTCAGGTACCAAAGGGAATGCATGTTGGTATGCATTTGTGCCGCGGTAATCGCGCCGGTCAGTTCCACTCTGAAGGCAGCTATGATGATGTGGCAGATCGCCTCTTCAACAAGCTCGAAATACCCTTCTACTTCCTCGAATATGATTCAGAGCGCGCGGGCACTTTCCAGCCGCTGCGTTTCGTGCCGAAGAACAAGATGGTGGTCCTCGGCCTCATCTCGACCAAAACAGGTGCGATGGAAGATCGCGACATGATCCGTCGCCGTGTGCAAGATGCAACCAGCTTTGTTGATCTTGATCGCTTGGCGATCTCGCCCCAATGCGGCTTTGCCAGCATCGAAGACGGCAACGCGATCTCGCCCCAACAGCAGGAAGACAAGCTGCGTCTGGCGGTTGAAATGGCAAGAGAGATTTGGAAGGACGCGTAAGCGTTCGCTGGAAAGCAAAGAGCCCCACCGTAAGGCGGGGCTCTAAGACCACAGCCGCTCAGGAGCGGAAATTTCGAGCCGCGCGGTGAGCTTGGTATCACTCGGCTACGCGGCTGCCCCGAAGGGTCTTGAAAGCCTGATGCTGCAATTGCAGCAGCGCAGGAGCCTCCAAAATGGGGATTAAAGGTAATTTGTCAACCACTGCATTCCCAACCCATTCAAGACGGACCTGCGTACGTCTTTGAGTTGCCCCAAACTTATCTGCCTTGTCAGATACTTCCGACGCCCTGTGTGATCTCTTCCTGTGCGGATGAGCTGAAGTCGCTCAAACCTGACCGTGTATAGCATATCTGCTTTCACCCACATGGTTGGGTTCGCCCATGGCGAGGGAAGCGGCGGGTTTAGTTCGAGCACAGAGTGATAGGGCATCACTTCTGTAGGCTCAGTGGTGCTAAGGGGCGCAACCACCAACAGATCGCTTCGTCTCTTCAGTCGCGGAGAGATAACAAGTGCCGGTCGGAACTTGACCATTTCCGGTTCCCTGAGGCCAAGATCGTCAAAAGCGCACATTAAAATCGTGCCGGGTTCAGGGTGATACTTGAGGACCATAGCTGTCTCGAATCATTTGGACTGAAAAGGAACACGTTAAAGGCATTTGCAGTGATCAAATCACACGTAGCCGGAATCGCCAATACGGATGGGCAGTGCGGTCGTACAATCCAAAATGCTGGAGCCAATTTGGCGAGGCGCGTAAGCGTCCTTACCGCTTGCTCTCCACAATCGCGATGGCGGCTTTCACAGCCGCCTCCACATCAAGCAGCGTTGTATCAAGATGCATGGCATCTTTCGCAGCAATGAGCGGTGCGGAAGAGCGGGCGCTGTCGCGCTCATCGCGTTTGCGGATGTCTTCCAGTACAGCGGCAAAATCAACTTTCTCACCGCGACCCTTCAATTCCAGCGCGCGACGATTGGCGCGTGTTTCGGGGCTCGCGGTGACGAAGATTTTCACCGTTGCATCGGGACAGATCACGGTGCCGATATCGCGCCCGTCGAGCACAGCTCCCCCATCGCGATTGGCAAAGCTGCGTTGCATTTGCAGAAGCGCAGCGCGTACCGCCGGGATCGCACCCACAACGGATGCCGCTTCGCCCATTTCGCGCCCACGCAATTTCTCTTCATCGAAATCGGTCAGCGCCAAACCGCGTGCCGCTTCGACAGCGCGCGCTTCGTCATCGAGACGCTCACCCGCCTCCATCAAGGCGCGTGCGGTGGCGCGATAGAGCAAGCCGGTGTCGAGATGCGGCAGTTTGTAATGCGCTGCCAAACGTCGCGCGATGGTGCCTTTGCCGGAGGCGGCCGGTCCGTCGATTGCAATGATCATGAGGTCAGCCGAATTGAGCGCCGAGCTTTTCCATCGCAGGGCGGAAAGTGGGGAAGCTGGTGGCGATCATATTGGCATCATCAATCGTGATGGGCGCTTCGCTCGCAAGGCCCATGACGAGAAAACTCATGGCGATGCGATGATCAAGATGCGTTGCGACCGTGCCCCCACCTTTCACCTGTGCTGAACCTTCAACGATGAGGTCATCGCCTTCGATCCGGTTCTTCACGCCGCAAGCCGTCAAACCATCAGACACGGCGGCCAGGCGGTCTGATTCCTTCACGCGCAATTCATGCAAACCGCGCATGCGTGTTTCGCCTTTGGCGAAGGCGGCAGCCACAGCAAGGATGGGATATTCATCAATCATCGCAGGGGCGCGGGCAGCTGGAATATCAGCACCTTTGAGCTGCGAATATTTCACGCGGAGATCTGCAACATCTTCGCCGCCTTCGATGCGCTGATTGGTGACGGTGATATTGGCACCCATCTCCATCAGGCAATCGAGCAGGCCGATGCGCAGCGGATTCATCATCAAACCTTCGATCGTCAGATCCGAGTCCGGCACGATCAAAGCCGCGACCAATGCGAAAGCCGCAGAGGAAGGATCAGCGGGCACGATGACAGCGCGGGCGCGTAGTGAGGGGCGACCTTCCAGCGTGATACGCCGACCATGCTCCCCATAAGGCTCACTGGTGATCTGCGCGCCGAAATAAGCCAGCATCTTTTCCGTATGGTCACGCGATGCTTCCGTCTCGATGACGACGGTACGGCCCGGCGAGTTCAGCCCCGCCAGTAATACGGCTGATTTGAGCTGTGCGGAGGCCACTGGCGTCTTGTATTCGATCGGGGTGGGGTCGGCAGCTCCGCGCAATGTGACCGGCAGGCGGCCTCCCTCGGCCTCTGAGAGCACCTCCACCCCCATGAGGGTCAGCGGGTCCAGAATGCGGCGCATCGGGCGTTTGCGCAAAGAGGCATCGCCATCAAAAGAGGCGGTGATGCCCTGGCCACCCACCACGCCCATCATCAGGCGTGTGCCGGTGCCCGCATTGCCGAAATCAAGAGTTTCGCGTGGGGTTTGCAGCGTGCCGATGCCAGCGCCCTGCACTTTCCAGTGGCCCGGACCGAGGCGATCCACCTTCGCTCCCAGAGCGCGACAGGCTTCCGCCGTGCGCAAGACATCATCGCCTTCGAGCAGGCCGGTGATCTCTGTTTCACCAATGGCGAGCAGGCCCATGATCAGCGCGCGGTGAGAAATGGACTTGTCCCCGGGCGGGCGCAGATGGCCTGAAAGGGCGCCGGACTTGCGGGCGGTCAGGGGGCTTGCAGGGGCATGGCCATGGGCGGACACGGGCG
>CAZLBA010000192.1:0-4530 GCA_964557555.1 uncultured Beijerinckia sp. | reverse complement strand
GGTAAGGCTTGAGTGAATTCACACGACTGTGGCACACACCAACCGGACGCGCCCTCTGGTTCTCCTATCGCATCTGGATGGCATTGACCATCCGTCTGCATACCTTCTGCGTAGAACTACGCAACTCCCTTGATGGAAAAATTCCCAATGAAGTCGCCGAAAATTGCTGCTCGCCCCAAGACCGGCACCCGAACCAAGAGCCCGGAGCCCAAAGACGCGAGTTCTGTTGCACTGCAAACAGGCGCAGACCAGCGTTCAATCACCATTAGGGGCGCTCGCGAGCATAATCTCAAGAACGTTGATCTCACGATACCGAGAGACAAACTTGTAGTTTTTACCGGTCTGTCAGGTTCCGGTAAGTCTTCGCTCGCCTTCGATACGATCTATGCAGAAGGTCAGCGGCGCTATGTAGAGTCATTGTCGGCCTATGCGCGCCAGTTTCTCGAAATGATGCAGAAGCCGGACGTGGACCAGATTGATGGTCTGTCGCCCGCCATTTCGATCGAACAAAAAACCACATCGAAGAATCCGCGCTCAACAGTCGGCACGGTAACGGAGATCCATGACTATATGCGCCTGCTATGGGCGCGTGTTGGCATTCCCTATTCACCTGCAACAGGACTGCCGATTGAAAGCCAAACAGTCAGCCAGATGGTTGATCGCGTATTGGCCCTGCCAGAGCGCACCCGTCTTTATCTGCTGGCACCTGTCATTCGTGGACGCAAAGGCGAGTATCGCAAAGAGATCGCGGATTTCATGAAACGCGGATTTCAGCGTCTCAAGATCGACGGCAAATATTATGAAATCGCAGATGCGCCTGCCCTCGATAAAAAATTGAAGCATGATATTGATGTGGTCGTTGATCGCATCGTGGTGCGTGATGACATCGGCGCACGCCTCGCTGAGTCTTTTGAAACCGCGCTCGAACTCGCAGATGGCATTGCGATCATGGAATATGCCGATGACAAGGATGCGAAGGGTGAGCCCAAGCGGATCATGTTCTCATCCAAATTCGCCTGCCCTGTGTCAGGATTCACAATTCCCGAAATCGAGCCGCGGCTATTCTCCTTCAACAATCCATTTGGTGCCTGCCCCATCTGTTCAGGTCTTGGCTCAGAGCAGAAGATTGATGCAGAGCTGGTCGTGCCGAACGGCAAAGTCACGCTGCGCAAGGGGGCTATTGCGCCTTGGGCAAAGTCCACATCCCCCTATTACACGCAGACACTCGAAGCACTCGGCAAGCATTACAAGTTCCGTCTCGACACACCTTGGGAAGAGCTGCCCAAGAAGGCACGCGACGTCATCCTGTTTGGATCGGGTGAGGACAATATCCGCTTCTCTTATGATGACGGGCTGCGCGCTTATGATGTGAAGAAACCCTTTGAGGGAGTCGTGCGCAATCTTGAGCGACGCTTCCTTGAAACGGAGAGTGAGTGGGCACGCGAGGAAATTGGCCGCTTCATGTCAGCCAAGCCTTGTGCGGCCTGCAAGGGTTTCCGCCTGAAGCCGGAAGCCCTGTCGGTCAAGATCAATCACCAGCATATCGGAGAGATTTCCGAATTGTCGGTGCGCGATGCGGTGGACTGGGCCACCGATCTGCCTAAGCATCTTGACAAGAAGCGCAATGAGATTGCTTCACGCATCCTGAAAGAAATTCGCGAACGTCTCGTCTTTCTCAAAGATGTGGGGCTTGATTATCTCACCCTGTCACGTTCATCGGGCACATTGTCCGGCGGGGAAAGTCAGCGTATCCGTTTGGCCTCGCAGATCGGCTCTGGCTTGACGGGTGTTCTTTACGTGCTCGACGAACCGAGCATCGGACTCCACCAGCGCGACAATACGCGACTGCTCGACACATTGCGACGCCTGCGTGATCTGGGCAATACGGTCATTGTTGTCGAGCATGATGAGGACGCAATCCTGACAGCCGATTATGTTGTCGATGTTGGTCCGGGTGCCGGCATTCACGGGGGCAAAGTCGTGTCGCAAGGCACGCCGTCTGAAATCATGGCCGACAAAAAATCGCTCACTGGCGATTATCTCACCGGCCGCAAAAGCGTCATGGTGCCGCGCGCCCGCCGTAAGCCGCAAGTCGGACGCAGTCTCAAAGTGGTCAATGCGCGCGGTAACAATCTGAAGAATGTCACCGCTGAAATTCCGCTTGGAACCTTCACCTGTATCAGCGGCGTGTCGGGGGGCGGCAAATCGACGCTGGTGATTGATACACTCTTCAAAGGCGTTGCGCGTCGCTTGAACGGTGCACTTGAACACCCAGCTCCGCATGATCGCATCGAAGGACTTGAACATCTCGACAAGGTCATCGACATCGACCAGTCGCCCATTGGTCGTACGCCACGTTCAAATCCGGCGACCTATACAGGCGCCTTCACACCCATCCGCGAATGGTATGCGCAGCTGCCCGAAGCCAAGGCGCGTGGCTATGCGCCGGGTCGCTTCTCATTCAATGTGAAAGGCGGACGCTGCGAAGCCTGTCAGGGCGATGGTGTCATCAAGATCGAAATGCACTTCCTGCCGGACGTCTATGTCACTTGCGATGTGTGCAAGGGCAAGCGCTATGACCGCGAGACGCTTGAAGTGAAATATCGCGACAAGTCCATCGCAGATGTGCTCGACATGACAGTCGAAGAAGCACGCGACCTCTTCAAGGCTGTTCCTGCCATTCGTGAGAAGATGGAAACACTCGCACGGGTGGGGCTGGATTATGTTCACGTCGGACAGCAGGCAACCACCTTGTCAGGCGGCGAAGCGCAGCGCGTGAAACTGTCCAAGGAATTATCGCGCCGTTCAACGGGACGCACGCTCTACATCCTGGACGAGCCGACAACGGGCCTGCATTTCCATGATGTGAAGAAGCTTCTCGAAGTGCTGCATGAGCTTGTTGATCAAGGCAACACGGTGGTTGTGATCGAACACAATCTCGAAGTGATCAAGACAGCTGACTGGATCATCGACATGGGCCCGGAGGGCGGCGACGGGGGCGGTCAGATCGTCGCTGTCGGCACGCCTGAAGAGGTGGCAAAAAATCCCCGGTCGCATACCGGCCACTTCCTCAAGGAAGTCTTGGAGCGCCGTCCCCAAAAGACGCAGGCGGCAGAATAGCCGCCTGCCCAGCTTGTGCAGGTGCGAACTGCGGTTTACGCATTCTTTACCCTTTCAAGCTGCCGCTTACTCTCTCAAATTATGAGAATTGACACATTACTGCCATGATCTGGATCTGGCGTGGTATGCGCTGGACGCATAACGGCCTTGCGTCGCCCCCCCTACAAAGGGAACTTCGAATCTTTATATTGCATTGCATCAAGGGACGGCGGTCGCTCCCCTCTCAACGGACCGCAATGAAGGAATGGAACAAATGGTCAAGCTGATCGCAGAAAAAGTGAGCGCCTGGCGCCGCTACCGCGCTTCGGTTCGTGAATTGTCTCGCCTGACGGATCGTGAACTGGCCGATCTCGGCCTCACCCGCAGCGACATCGAGCCCGTCGCCCGCCAGGTTGCTGGTTTCTAAGTTTTCAAGTCAGGGCAGGTCTCCTCCCCCCATCCTTGTCCTGACTTTCAGGCGCCCGCCGGACCCTCCCCCGGCGGGCGCTTTCTTTTGCCCGCTTGAATCACTAGGGTCCGCGCCATGTCGAACCCGTCCGCAAAACTTTCTCCCATTCACATCATTGGCGGCGGCCTCGCAGGATCCGAGGCGGCCTGGCAGATCGCGCGCGCAGGCGTGCCTGTCGTGCTGCATGAGATGCGCCCACAACGCCCGACTGACGCCCATCAGACCGACCAGCTGGCCGAACTCGTCTGCTCCAACTCGTTCCGCTCTGATGAGCCTTCCACGAATGCTGTCGGCCTGTTGCATCAGGAGATGCGACGAATGGGCTCGCTCATCATGGCCTGCGCGGACAAGCATCAGGTGCCTGCCGGAGGCGCGCTGGCTGTTGACCGCGAAGGCTTCGCACAGGCGGTGACCGCTGCTATTGCGGCCGAACCCTTGATCTCGCTGCAGCGGGCTGAAGTGACGGCCCTGCCGCCGCCAGAATGGCAGAGTGTCATCATCGCAACCGGGCCCCTCACCTCGCCCGCTTTGGCGCAAGCCGTGGGACAGCTGACAGGCGAGGAACAACTCTCCTTCTTCGATGCCATCGCGCCCATCGTGCATCGCGACACGATTGATATGAGCAAGGCTTGGTTCCAGTCGCGCTATGACAAGGAAGGCCCCGGCGGAACGGGCGCCGATTACATCAATTGCCCGCTGTCGCGCGACGAATATGAAGCTTTCATCGACGCGCTGCTGGCGGGTGAAAAGACCTCCTTCAAGGAATGGGAACATGTGCCCTATTTCGATGGCTGCTTGCCCATTGAAGTCATGGCCGAGCGCGGGCGCGAGACATTACGCCATGGGCCGCTCAAGCCCTTCGGCCTCACCAATCCCCATACGCCGGGGGTCAAGCCCTATGCTGTCATTCAGCTGCGGCAGGACAATGCGCTGGGCACGCTCTACAACATGGTCGGCTTTCA
>CAZLBA010000191.1:0-4661 GCA_964557555.1 uncultured Beijerinckia sp. | reverse complement strand
TGGGCGGTTACACCGCGCTTGACACGTGCCATGGCTGATCTCCTGAACGTCTAGAAAAAGCAAAAACCGGGATTGGAACTTCAGCCGTTGGGCAGGAAGTACTGCTTGACGTTGTCACCATCCGTCTTGAACAGAACGTTGGTGCCGCGCAGGTTCCGGATCTGCTTGTTGGTCCGCTTGATCATGCCGTGGCGCTTGCCAGCCTGGGCATATTTGACCTTGCCGGTGCCGGTGATCTTGAAGCGCTTCTTGGCGCCTGACTTCGTCTTCAACTTGGGCATTTGGCTCTCCTTGAGGCGCGTATCGCCTGTCGGGTTGGCCGGCTGAAAGCCGGTTCGCATCGGAATGAGCGAAAAGACCCGCCACGGCAGCCCTAACGGCCGGGCGGATCGAAGCCGGGCTTATAGCGGGGGGGAGGGCCGCTTGCAAGCGCTCATCGGCAGGAGAATTCCACGGGCAAGCGGGTTTTTGCGGCCGCGGGGCGGCGGAAGGCCGCCGGCCTCCTCTGCAGGGCAGGCCGGCCGGCGCAGCTCGTCTTATTTGGGGGCCAGAACCATGATCATCTGGCGGCCTTCCATGGAAGGCTCGGCCTCGACCTTGGCATAATTGGCGGTCTCGGTGCGGACGCGGTTCAGCAGGGCATAGCCCAGATCCTGATGCGCCAATTCGCGGCCACGGAAGCGAAGCGTGATCTTGACCTTGTCACCTTCCTCAAAGAAACGGCGGACGGCCTTCATCTTCACTTCGTAATCGTGGTCATCAATGCCGGGACGCAGCTTGATTTCCTTGATTTCTACAATCTTCTGGCGCTTGCGCGCTTCAGCAGCCTTCTTTTGCTCCATGAAGCGGAATTTGCCGTAGTCGAGAATTTTGCAAACCGGCGGCGTGGCATTGGGGACGATCTCTACGAGATCCAGTCCGACCTCCTCCGCCATCTGCAAGGCCTCACCCAGTTCCGTGACGCCTCGGTTCTGACCTTCTGAGTCGATCAGCATCACTTCGCGGGCGCGGATTTCACGGTTGGTTTTCGGTCCCGTCTTTTGCGGGACGGGCGGTGCTTTCATTGGGCGGCGAATGGTCGATCTCCTGTCAGTTTTTCATCGGACCCGGTGACTGAATGCGCTTAATGCCCCCGCAGCAAAGCCACGAGGACCGGACCCGCGCAGAGCTTTAGGGGATTGCATTCGTAAGTCAATGACCCACAGGGCTAGGCAGGCCCATCTTCGCCCAGCAGTCGCGCATAAACTGCCAATGTTTGCGCGCACATGTGCGCCAAGGAAAAATTCTGTTCGACATGGCTGCGGGCGCGTGCCCGCAAAGCTTCCCGCGCACTCTGGGTCAGCGCGAGTGCATGGGCTAAACCATCTGCCAGCGCTTGTGCGTCATTGGCTGGAACGCGCCAGCCGGTGCGCTGCGCTTCATCGACATCTGGCGGCGCAAGGACGGTCTCCGGCACAGCGCCCAGATCACTCACCACAACAGGTGCGCCCATCGCCTGTGCCTCAACCGCTGAGCGACCGAAGGCCTCCGGCTGGATGGAAGGCACCGTCACCACGGCAGCGGCCATGAAAGCAGCCGGCATATCTGAACAATGTCCCGGCATCCGCACCATCTCGCTCAGGCCGGTCTCGTCGATCTTCTTGCGCAGCGCCTTCACATAGCCTTCGCGCCCCTGCGGATCGCCAGCGAGCACGAATTTCACATCCTGCAAACCACCCTCCATCAGCCGCCGCGCGGCCTCCACCAGCAGAAGTTGTCCCTTCCATTGTGTCAGGCGGGCCGCCAGCAGAACAATGCGATCTTCAGGACTGACGCCCCAATCCTTGCGCAGCTTTTGAATGCGCGCAGCATCAACATCACGTGGCGAAAAGGCTTTGAGATCAGTGCCGCGATGGATGACGCAGATATTCTTTTGCGCAAAAGGGTGCATCTGGCGAATGCGGTCTGCGGTGAAATGCGAATTGGCAATCACCACATCGCCGCGCGCCATCACTGAATTGTAAAATGTCTTGAGCACAGACTGCGAGGCATAGCTTCCATGATAGGTCGTGACATAGGGTGTGTTGGTGGCGCGCGCTGCGCCAAGCGCCACCCAGGCCGGCGCGCGTGACCGCGCATGGATGAGATCGACCCCTTCGTCACGCAAAATGCGCGACAGGCGCCGCACATTCAGGGCCATGGCGAGCGGGTTCTTGGTTTTCGCCGGGAAGGGAATCCATACGCCGCCAACCGCCTGCAATTCGCTGATGAGGCGACCGCCCTGCGTTGCCACCAGAGGACGCGCACCCGCCTCTGCAAGGGCTGCCGCCACGTCAATGGTGGTGCGTTCCGCCCCGCCCGCATTCAGATCGGGGATGATCTGGAGGATCGTGCGCCCCGCCAGCGAACGGGGCAGGGACTCCAGTCGTGTTGCGTCCCTTTTCATCAGCCTCTTATCCGTCCCGGTTGCGGGACGCGCGCGCGCCGCATAAGCCTCAGTCCATGATCATCGAGCACAGGCCGAGACGAGATGAGCGCCATCGACCAAATCAGTGAGCCGACCTTCCTCGAACTGGGCGACGAGCGCAACCGTCGTCGTCTCGCCTTCCGCAGGAGATTTCCGACGGATGCAGGGAAAAACCGCCCCGGTCTCGTCTGGCTGGGCGGGTTCAAATCCGACATGCTCTCCACCAAGGTGACCATGCTCGACCAATGGGCGGCTGAGCAGGGCCGCGCCTTGCTGCGCTTTGACTATTCAGGCCATGGCGAGTCGGGGGGAGATTTCGCCAAGGGCACGATCAGCCAGTGGCTCGAAGAAAGCCTCCATATGATCCGTGAGCAGACCACCGGGCCGCAAATCCTGATCGGCTCCTCGATGGGTGGCTGGATCGCGATGCTCGTTGCGCGCGCGCTGGGCGAGCTTGATGAAACGCATCGCATTGCTGGAATGGTGCTGATCGCGCCCGCGCTCGATTTCACGCAAGAGCTGATGTGGAAGCAGATGAGTGAAGAGGTGCGCGCGGAGATTATGGAGAAGGGCTTGTGGATGCGCGAAAGCCAATATTCACCGAATGCCTATCCGATCACGCGCGAGCTGATTGAAGATGGACGCAAACATCTTCTATTTGGCTCCAAACTGCGCAGTTACGGTCCTGTTCATATTTTGCAGGGGATGCAGGATCCTGATGTGCCACCCAGCCATTCAATGAAACTGGTTCATCACTTGGGCACTGATCCTGTTTCGCTCACCTTGATCAAGGATGGCGACCATCGCCTGTCGCGCGAGGAAGATATTGCACGTCTCATCAGTGCCGTTGAGAAGATCGCCTAGCGCAGATGCTTGGTCAGATGAAAAAGTGCGAAAGCGCTCGCACCGGAAATGGCCATCACTATGGCAACAGGAATGGCGCTCGTTGAAAGAAACAACGCCATCCCCCAGGCCACAAGGGCTGCTGCACTCATCTGTACAAAGCCCATCAGTGAAGACGCAGCGCCCGCCCGTTCGGGAAAAGGCGACATGGCCGCAGCAACCGTATTGGGCATGATGAAAGCCAATCCAAAAAAATAAATCATCTCTGGAATGATGAAGGCCAGCGGCGCATTCGGAAAGACGACGACGCTGGCAAGTTGCACCACGCCGCCAAAGCCCATGATGGCAACGCCGCGTGCGATCATGCCATCAAGCCCGCGCCGCGCAACCATGCGCGCGCCAATATAGGCGCCGGAGACATAACAGACGGAGCAGCAGGCAAACATCAGTCCGAATGAGATGGAGTCGAATCCATAGACCTTCTGCAACACATAAGAGGAGCCCGACAGGAAGGCGAAGAGCCCGCAATAGCTCAGGGCCTGCATCCCCGCATAAGTGCGAAAAGCATGGTTTTTTGCGACCTCGCCAAAACTCGTCAGGATGCTGCGCGGGGATAGCGGCCCTTCCTGCCGGTTGTGATTGGTCTCTGGCAGCAAGAGCAGCACAACGAAGGCGAGAATGCCGGCCACCATCAGCATTGCGACAAAGCTTGCATGCCAGTCGAAAAAGGCTTGCAGCACGCCACCAAGCACCGGCGCGCCAATCGGGGTGAAGCCGACAATCGTGCTCATCAGGGCAAGCTGGCGTCCCGCCTGCGCGCCTTCATAAAGGTCACGCACAATGGCGCGTGCGAGAATGATGGGGCCGGCGGCACCAAGCGATTGAATGATGCGCGCGGTGATCAGCGTCTCGATGGTGGATGCAAAGATGCAGGCAAAAGTCGCTGCGAGATAGATTGCAAAACCGGTGAGCAGCACAGGCCGGCGGCCATATTTGTCAGATAGCGGCCCGTAAATGATCTGGCCAAAGGCAAAGCCGATCACATAGGCCGACATGGTCAATTGCACGGCACTTGCCGATGCATTCAGCGCCGCGCCGATGAACGGCATGGAGGCCAGATAAATATCTGTCGAAAGCGGCCCCAACCCCGTCATCATGGCGAGCAGGATGGTAAGGCCGCGTGAGCCGGGTTTCAGTCGCATCAATCACGCAAGGGGAGGAGCAATGTTCCGCCCCTCCTCTAGGGGCTGGGGCTTGGGCTGTCGAGCTATTCGTGACCAGCGCCTGTTCACGGGCGATTTCCCTTGCCTTTTTCGGGAAAACTGATATCAAACCGTCAACATCGTTCTCATAACGATCATTCTCGGATGGT
>CAZLBA010000190.1:1148-4682 GCA_964557555.1 uncultured Beijerinckia sp. | reverse complement strand
CTTGCAGCAGTCTTAACCCTCGGTAATCAATCTCCCAGATAACATATTCCAACGATAGATCATTAAGTGGATTTAGGAAGATCTCCAGAATTTTTTTGAAATCGTCCGCTACTTTGCAACTTTGCATGAATCCAAAGTGGGTAAAGTGCAGAGACTTGATCTTCAAATGCTTCGCCGCCATCAGCAGATCAATGGCGCACCCCTCTACCGTAAATTTGTAGGACGTTTTACCGGTCACTTTAGGTACCAGTAGCAACGTGGGTGAGACCTGATCCACAATCGCTACCTCTCGACGCTCATTACATTGTTGTGATGCCCTTGCAATCAAATCGCGATCCCAGCCATAGATCCGGGCGGCTGCAGACAGTGGTGTGAACCCCTCCGGGTTGGCAGTTGCAGAAACGGCAGCAACCCCGTGGACGCCGGAAAACCCGAGCTTGTGGCCTATTTGGATTTCATCTTCGGTGTGGACGTGTACGCGGAATACAATTTTCATAACAATCCCCTCGGCCGGTTCCTTGAATAAATTATTGGTTCACGTTGGTATTTTGAGTCCCGCCTAGCTCAATAATTGAGCCTGCGGGAGGCGATAATCCAGAGAACTAATCATTTTTTTATAGCGAGGGCCTGAGTGAAAATCGCAAACAAGCTCCAACCAGTACTTCTAGCTTGCGCAAAAATGAGCCTGTGCCTGTGTGCAGCCGCCCCGGGACTTGCTGAGGCCGTCTGGCTGAACTGCATACCCAACTGCAAGGGACCTGCGGGTTGCGAAGCGTCGACTTCTGCACGAACCGGTTCGGCACACCGGAACGATGGGGAACCATTAGGATTATGGGACGGTAAAACAAGCCAACGCATTTCGTCAGGCGCTGTGGTCCGCAAGACTGGCGACTTATCAGGCGGGTTGGCTGTGCGTCCTCAGCTGATAAATGCTTGTATTCAATGTCGCTGAACCCGGAGAATCGGTATGACAGAGAGATTCAAGGTATTGCAACTACCGACTCAACCACTACAAAAGCACATACCATTGGAGCTCGAGATGGCCCGTGAAATCGCACGTGAAAATGTCAGCACCGAGTTACTCAAGGCGCGCTTTGAAGAGGCCGGCTATGAGGCTATGCTTGAAGAGGATGGCGACCTTTTCTTACTGGGCACATGGGTGAATCTCAGGATCATCGTTCACCCCGATCATGCCGCCCTGATGGTTCGCGGACATCTGACCCTGAACAGCGAACTAAACGACGAGGACTTGCAGAAAATATGTGCAGAGGCGAATTTCAGATCCTTTCTCGTTCGATACGTCACCTACCGCTGGGGTGATGGCGAAGTTGGTCTGATTGGAAACTACGTTCTGCACTACCCTTTCGGGCTCAATATGCCCAACTTAATTTATAGCGTTCGAAAAGTTGTGGACACTCTGCGAGCCTACTACGAGGAACACAAATCTGACGAAAAAATATTCTCCAAGCAAGAGTGATAATCGACACACTAAAAAATTATGAAAAATATTACAAAAAAAGATGATGTGTTTAGCAAAAATTATCTTTCAAAGTAACCATAATCGCAATAAATCAGCCATATGCGCTGAGTCCACGATAAAGAATAACTTATGGCAATTATCAAACTAGACCAAGCAAGTAAGGCGGTTAACATTTCAAGTTGCTCTTTAGAGCACCCGCTCATCTTCAAGTATTTCGATGATCTACCAGAGAAGAAAAGAGATGATGAATTTAAACGTGCATTACAGATTGGTGTTATCGCACTCATGGAAGATCGCTTCGCTGCGTTCCTTAGTAAAACTGAAAGCGAGTTAGGAACTCAGCTTGAGTCGTTGAAGCTAATTTATGAGCGCAATGTAAAGGCCAAGGAAAAAACTACTGAGTCAGGCATTAAAGCAGAAACTCAAATTTTTAATGAAATCCGCACCTATTTAAATCGCGTTGGACATGATAGTGATGGAGTCCAATTAACTGGCTCATCTGTGGGCGCTATCAAACGCAACAAGACTGGCGATATTGTTCTTACAGTCAATGGTGAAGAAGACAAAAAGATTGCGGTTGAGATCAAGTTTGATCAGTCTTTCGCGTTGGGTGAGATTGAAGGCACTGACAGCTTAGGACGTCCGCGCGATACAGCCCTCAGCCAGATGCTCGAGTCAATGGTTAACCGCGACGCCAAGCTCGCGATAATTGTATTTGATCAGAACCGCTCATCTGAAGCATTAAAAAATTATGTTAAGGGAATTTCATGGATTCCTGCAGTCGGTTTTGTTGTCATCATTGATGACGAGCGCATGGATTATTCCAACTTGTTCATTGCGGTCGATCTAGCTCGAAGCATGCTGTTGAGTACTCTTAGAATAGCCGATCAAGATATCTTCGAAAGCTTACTTGGTCGATTATCAAAAGATCTTTCATCAATTCGTGAAACAGAAAAACTTATCATAGCTAATCACGATAATTTGAAAAAAATTGCAACGTCAATTCGTAAGCACGTCTTGCTCGTCGGATTTACTCAAAAAATCTTGAAAGATTTTATTTCCGTGGGCAAAGTGAGCAATGAAAAATTATTGAAGCTGTATCACGGCGAAGGGCTAAGGGAGCAATTCGCTGAGATTTCACATGATATTGAAGCGATCTTTCCATCACTTGTGAACAATCGAGACGTCCAAGATTAGGATTTAGGTTTTTGGGGAATGGTTAAGGAATGTTTCTAAATAGAAACAAATACGCAGATCAGGCTCACGTAGTGAGCTTTATTGTGCCGTGATCAACTGTTCTTACTATCCAACAGTAATAGCCACTGACGCAGCCATAACCTGGTGTATTGCTTGATGTTTAATAATGGTTACTATGCCCCTGCGCAGTCGTACCCGTGCCTTGAACAAGCCTGCCGTCGTGCGCTAGTTCAGTCATCATCAAGCGAAACCTAATAGCAGGTGGATAAACAATGAGCTTTACACCTTCCTCAATTGCAAAAAAAATTCTTCAGCGTCATCTTGCAGATGAGGAGCGGAAACGGGAAGAAAGAGAGCAAAGACTTATAAATGCTCAGCTCAGAAAAGCTGCCCAGGACAAAAAAGAGGAAGAATTCAAAAAAAATCTGAGCGAAGACTCGTATTTTTTTGAGATGATGGGGTGTGCAATTCTTGAGGCAGGGCTAGAAAAATGGGAGTCAGTATTGTTTCTAGACGACGGTACCGTCGACGTTGAAATATTTCGTCGATCAGGCTTTGATGTGTACAGGTCGATTGCACCAAATACTGAATGGCTTCAACATGCTTTCCCAGATTCACTCGTGTGCTTTGATGAGATGCGCCTTTATACTGGGGAAGAGGCCGCGAAACTCAACAGAGTCCACAGTAGATTAGGCACTCTATTTGAGTCATATTTTCCGGTCAGATGGAACCTCTCTAGGGGTGCACGTGAAATCATCGATTTACTCGACCTCGAGCTCCTATCCAACAACGCGCCCCTAGATGAAGTACGGCGATCATTAAAGAAAATTCTTTCATCCTCGCAGCCCATCATATCG
>CAZLBA010000190.1:0-1138 GCA_964557555.1 uncultured Beijerinckia sp. | reverse complement strand
TATCGCATCTCTATGATAGTGAACAAATTCCAGAAATTGTAGATACATTACGCGACTTGCAAGAAATTTTTGAAGAGCAAATACATAAAATTTCGATTATTGAGATAAATTGGAACATAGAAAACTCGGAACATATCATTGGAGATCAAACCGTTGACAAAGCATTTTGCTTTTTCAAAGCCGACTTTTTGAGATGGATAAGTACTGGCAATGGCAACCAATTCGCAATCGATCTGTCCTCCCATATTGAGAAGGCGATTGAAAACGGTGCTAATGAATTAACACTTTCATTTCCGAGGCACGGAAAAAATTGTTGGTACAGTTTCTCAGGGGACCTGATCCCTTACCCACCATCTTCAATTATGGGGTTTCTTTATGCTTTCGAGTATCACTCATCTCTAAAAACTCAGCGTGACCAATTTTTGATACACATTGAATGGGATGAGCTTGTTGACTTTGAATAGATTTTCCCTTTCGGACAAGTATGAACTGCGTATTGGGTGGACCATTCAATAGTCAATAAATACAGATTACTTTGTCGAATTTTGGTTTGACCTCTTTGACCCAGCAGCGGGAATTGCCAGTACCATTGTCAAAACAGTTGCCCTCTGCTTTTCTGTCAGCAGCCGAAAACCCCTAATAAGGCGCCACTCTCGCGCTGTCAGATCTTTCATCTTGGTATCGCCTAGTTCCTCACCAAACCGTAACCAACTTGGTGACACGTTAAGCCAGTTAGCTAGTACTTGAATTCGGTCTTGGGTCGGTATAGCCTCGCCCGTCAGCCATTTACGTACGGCATGTGAAGAAATCGGTGGTTGATTACTACGGCTGTTGTATTCACGCTGCACGACTGTCGCACTGTCAGGCACACCGGCAATTTCGATCGCTGAGATCAATCGTTCTGAGAATATAGTAGCCTGCTTTCTTGCAGCTTTAGTTCGAGATTGGGGCATAAACTCTCCCTGAAGGAAACATCGGCGATCGGCGTCAACCTCGCTAGTTATCGCCTAGGATTCTAGCCAGAACGCAACAGTGACCGGGTTGATACGGGCTTGTCTTTCCTGAATCATCTTCAGTACACCCTGCTTGAACTGATCAGCTATCTGGTCGGAATGCAAGAGCCGCAATGACTTGATGA
>CAZLBA010000189.1:4144-4690 GCA_964557555.1 uncultured Beijerinckia sp. | reverse complement strand
GATCCATCGCAATACTGCGAAGTTCTGTATTGATGTCGATGGCCAAGTAGTTGCTAAAACCGAGGTCCTCAAAATATTCCCACACAAATTCGACCGGCTGGCGGATCTTCCTGCCTGCGGTCTTGCCGCAATGATCTACCCATGCAGGATCATAGCGGAACCGCTGATTACCCCACTCCACGACCGTTGGATTTGCGGGAAGTTTGCTCACCAGTGACGCAACGGCAAACTGCATGATCGCATTGAAAGCCATGACTATCGAACCTCTTTAACCTGCCACATCGCACCGGTGTTGTTGAATTCCCCAATGATGTTGATGCTGCGCCGCCGATGCTTGGGCTGAATGCGCGGCGTGACACTATGCACGCTATGTTTGACATTGAGGAACATACAAAAAGTATTCCTCTTATAAGGCACTTCCAGAACAGGGTTGTGGCAAGCCACAGACACTTCGCGGCCCAATGAGCGGTTGACCTCTTCCACTTGCGCAGGGATGTCATGCAGCGTGAAATTGCCGCCGAGGCTCTCATCAGCGGGATTGCGCAT
>CAZLBA010000189.1:0-4134 GCA_964557555.1 uncultured Beijerinckia sp. | reverse complement strand
TGCCTCTTTCATCAATGGGTTCATGAACGACAAATTGGCAGTCGGTGACGAACTCACCGCTATTGTCGATATTGCGGATCGTCGCGCGTGTGCGAGACGCAAAATCAATCAAGCCGGGGTAATGAACCTCAAGATAAGGCTCGAACAGCCGCATACAGGACTGGAAATATTCTTGGCTCGTATGAAAGGCGAAGAAGTCTCGCCAGATTTGCGGCACCCGCGCGTCGAGCAGCGCAGGATTGGATTTGTAACGATAGGTTATGCCGCCATCGAGCGCAGGCGTGCTGCAGATGAGCGCTTCCGGAAAACTTGCCTCAAGTTCCGCATAGATTTTCTCAGGGAGCGCATCTTCAATGCAGATATAGGGGAAGGGCCATTCCTGGACAGCTGTGGCCTTAGTCAGCACGCTTATAGACATCTTACCTGCCCTTCGAAGCTCCTGTCCCGGCTTTCGATTGATAAATACCATTCATGCGTGGCGCCGAATAGGTATTAACTCCTGCCTAAAGAGTGTTTCAAAAGCCGCAAGAGCAATTCCGGATGGAGATACTAACCACATCTATTGAAGTGGTACAATGAATGCTAGGCGTCTGCCCATCGGCGATCGAATAAAAACACAGCACGCCTTGAACGCCCCCCGGAATCCTGCGAATAAACGCGCTCAGTGTTCATCAAGTCGAAAAAAGATGACCAATCCTCAACACGCCCCCCGCCAATGCGGCGACTGTATGCTCTGTTGCAAGCTCTTTGAGCTGGACGAGCTTGAAAAGCCGCGTGGCAAATGGTGTCAGCATGCAGCCCCTGGCAAGGGATGTTCGATCCATGCGGATCGGCCAACTGCCTGTCGCACATTCTTCTGCAACTGGATCATGGACCTCTCACTGGGGCCAGACTGGAAGCCGAACAAGGCGAAATTCATCATTCAGTCCATGCCCGGCGGGAATGTGCAGATACTGGTCGATCCGGCCCATCCTTCCGCTTGGAAGGCAGACACCTATTACCCGACCCTCAAGCTCGTCGCAGCGCAACTCTTCGAGCGTGGCAAATATGTCATCGTCAGCATTGGCACGAAGGGCTATGTCATCCTGCAACAGAAGGATGTGCCCATTCCCCAACTGCCCACCCTTGGCTCGATCCGTGTTGAGCAGGCCATCATCGACGGCAAGCCAGACTTCCGCGTGGTGGTGGATGAAAGTGCCGCGCCACAGGCCTGATCAGGGTCAGTTACAAGCAGGAGATGATCATGCAGACCCCTGTCCGTATCTTCGTTGGTTATGACCCCAACGAGATCGTTGCCTATCACACCTTCTGCCACAGTGTGATCCGCAAGTCTTCGGTGCCGGTGAGTTTTACGCCCATCGCCCTGAAGCATTTGCATGGTGTGTTTGAGCGTGAACGCAATCAGCTGCAATCAACTGAGTTTTCTTTCTCCCGCTTCCTCACTCCCTATCTGTCGCACTATCAGGGTTGGTCCTTGTTTGTGGATTGCGACATCATTGCGCGCGATGACATCGCCAAACTCTTCGCACTCGCCGATGACCGCTATGCGGTCATGGTTTGCAAGCATGATTATGTGCCAGCCTCTGACACGAAGTTCCTCAACAATGTGCAGACCAAATATAAGATGAAGAATTGGTCGAGCGTGATGCTGTTCAACAATGCGCGCTGCAAGAGCCTGACGACGGATTTCGTCAATAAGGCGAGCGGCCTTGAGCTGCATCAGTTCAAATGGCTGCAATCCGAAGATGAGATCGGTAGCCTGCCGCTCGATTGGAACTGGCTCGTCGGGGAATATCCCATGAAGGCGGATGCGCCGATGGTGCATTACACCTTGGGCGGTCCCTATTTCCACGAATATGCAGACTGCGACTACGCGCAGGACTGGACCGACATCAAAGCCGAGATGAATTCGGTCACACAGCGCAAGTAACGCGCAGCGGGCGGGCTCAGACCCGCCCTTTTCTGTTCAGCTTGATCAAGCGCAAGGCACCACCAGTTAAGGGAGGCCATGATGGCATTCATGGAGGCCCTATGCGTGCTTTGATTCTAATCGCCTTGAGCTTGCCAGTTGCCGCCCATGCAGCAGATGCCGCCAACGGCAAACGCCTCGCCAACCGCTGGTGCGCAGCCTGCCATGTGGTCGCGCCCGAACAGACACGCGCAAATGCTGATGTGCCAAGCTTTGCAGATATCGCGCGTCGCCAGGATGCCCAGCGCCTCACACGTTTCTTGAGTAATCCCTATCCCCGTATGCCAGATATGAGCCTAACCCACGCAGAGATTGCCGATCTCGTCGCCTATATTCGCACGCTGGCGCCCGGTGGCACTGCACCACCAAAACCGCGCACCGACGAGAAGCCATCCGACCCCCGGCGCGGCTGAGTTCAGGCTGATTTTCGTTTGCGCTGTTTGGGCGAGGCAGGCGACACCGCCGCTTCCAGCACGCGGCGAATATAGCGCTGATAAGGGATACCCTCTTTCTGCGCCCGCGCTTTCACCTCGTCAAACAGAGGCTTTGGCAAACGCATATTGATCCGCTCGCTTTTGGGCTGAAGCTCAAAGCGCATGGGTTTGAAGCCGGAGAGGTCATATTCGGTAAGATCGGCGGTCTCAACGAAATGCTCGGCCTCTTCATCCGTGAGCAAGACGGGAAATTTCTTCAGCTTACGAGTTTCTTTTGCCATAGGCGGCAATCTCCTTGAGATGCATGTAACGCGCACTGATGGGACGCAGCAGCGTCAAGCCGCCCCTGTCGCGCAACGTGAAAACGACGAAAAGCCATCTGACATTCACCTGCCCGATGGCACGGAACCGGTATTCAAGCGCGGAATGTGCAAGGTCCGGCTCGACGGAAGGTCGCCCGCGAAAAAGCGCCTCAATCTCCCGCACACTTACCCCGTGCTTGCAGCATTTCTCGCGGTTGCCCGCATCCCAATCGAAGCCTTGAAAATCCATATCAGCCTGCCAATTGTATGTACAAATGTCAATACAAAATACCAAAGCAGAAGCGCCACCCTTTTGGGACAGCGCTTCAGCTTAGCTTTAAATTGGGCGACTTTAAATCAGCCGCGTTTTACGTCGGGTGATACCGCCTCGTCAGCCAGCGCCTTCAGCGCTTCTTCAAGGCTCATGGAGGTCTGTTGCTGCGAGCCGAGACGACGCATGGAGACGGTGCGCTCAGCTGCTTCCTTCTTGCCGAGCACCAGCATGACCGGAACCTTGGCAAGCGAATGTTCGCGCACCTTGTAGGTGATCTTCTCATTGCGCAGATCAGCTTCCACGCGCAGGCCCATCTTGCGAGCCGTTGCCACCACATCCATCGCGTAATCATCCGCTTCCTGCGTGATGGTTGCGACCATGATTTGCAGCGGTGAGAGCCACAGTGGCAGATGACCTGCGTAATGCTCGATCAGAATGCCGATGAAGCGCTCAAGCGAACCGAACATCGCGCGGTGGATCATCACCGGCGTTGTCTTCTCGCTATCGGGTGCGATGTAGAAAGCGCCAAAGCGGCCGGGCAGATTGAAATCAACCTGCGTCGTACCGCATTGCCATTCGCGACCAATCGCGTCGCGCAGCGTATATTCGAGCTTCGGGCCATAGAATGCGCCCTCACCCGGATTGATGCCCGTCTTCATGCCGCGGCTGGTCAGCGTATCAAGCACGCGCGAGAGTGCGGCTTCCGCCTTGTCCCAGGCTTCGTCAGAGCCAACGCGCTTTTCTGGACGGGTGGAGAGTTTCACCACCACATCTTCGAAGCCGAAATCCTTATAGATGGACATGATGAGGTCATTGACCTTCATCGCCTCATCCATGATCTGATCTTCGGTGCAGAAAATATGCGCATCATCTTGCGTAAAGGCACGCACGCGCATCACGCCATGCAACGCGCCTGACGGCTCATAGCGATGCACAGTGCCAAACTCTGCAATCTTCAATGGCAGGTCGCGATAAGACTTCAAACCATTCTTGAAGATCTGCACATGGCCGGGGCAGTTCATCGGCTTCAGAGCGAACACGCGCTCATCTTCCGTCTGCGTGACGAACATATTTTCGCGATAGGTCTGCCAGTGGCCGGAGGTCTCCCACAAAGCGCGGTCGAGCACTTGCGGCGTATTCACCTCAATATAGCCC
>CAZLBA010000188.1:0-4713 GCA_964557555.1 uncultured Beijerinckia sp. | reverse complement strand
TGGATGTGCTGCCGGAAGAAATCTTCATCCATGATGGAATGCTGGCGCTCAATGAATTGTCAGAGATCGTGGATGTCGAGCGGCCGGATCTGAAATTCCCGCCTTTCAATCCGCGTTTCCCTGAGCGCGTGCGCGATAATGGTGGCGATTGTTTCGCCGCGATCAAGCAAAAGGACCTCGTCGTCCATCATCCTTATGAGTCCTTTGACGTGGTTGTGCAATTCTTGACGCAAGCCGCGCGGGATCCCAATGTCGTTGCGATCAAACAGACACTTTATCGCACGTCCAATGACAGTCCCATCGTGCGTGCCTTGATTGAGGCAGCAGAGGCAGGCAAATCCGTTACCGCGCTCATCGAACTCAAGGCGCGTTTCGATGAAGAAGCCAATATCCGCTGGGCGCGAGATCTTGAGCGCGCAGGTGCACAGGTTGTGTTTGGCTTCATCGAACTGAAAACCCATGCCAAGCTATCCATGGTTGTGCGTCGCGAGACGGGGACGCTTGTCACTTATTGCCATCTGGGCACGGGAAACTATCACCCGGTGACTGCGCGCATCTATACGGATATCTCCTACTTCACGGCTGATGCTGCGATTGGGCGCGATGTTGCGCGCATCTTCAATTATGTGACGGGCTATGCGGAACCTGCGGGACTGGAGCGCATGGCCGTTTCGCCGATTTCACTCAAGCGGCGCTTCCTGCAACATGTCGAAGATGAAATCAGCTTTGCGCGTGCAGGCAAGCCAGCTGCCATCTGGGGCAAGTGTAACGCGCTTGTTGATCCTGAAATCATTGATGCGCTTTACAAGGCAAGCCAAGCGGGCGTGCAGGTCGATCTTGTCGTGCGTGGCATATGCTGTTTGCGTCCGGGTGTTCCGGGTCTGTCTGACAATATCCGCGTGAAGTCGATCGTGGGGCGCTTTCTCGAACATGCGCGCGTCTATGCGTTTGGTGGCGGGCATGGGCTGCCTCATGCCAAGGCGCATGTCTATATTTCATCAGCGGATCTGATGCAGCGCAATCTGGACCGCCGGGTCGAGGTGATGGTGCCGATTGTCAATGCGACCGTGCATGAGCAGGTGCTCGATCAAATCATGGTCGCCAATATGATGGATAATCAGCAGAGCTACCGCGTTCTGCCTGACGGTCGCAGCGAGCGTATTACGTTGCCTGCTGGCGCCGAGCCATTCAATGCGCATAACTACTTCATGACCAATCCGAGCCTTTCAGGTCGCGGCAAGTCGCTGAAAGAGTCCAGTCCCAAAAACTTGTTCAAACGTCTGCTGATGCGGTGATGTGATGAATGTGACGAAAAGTCTGGCGAAGCTCGACGCACCCGGTCGCCTTGCCATTGGTAAGCCGCTTGCAATTGTCGATATCGGCTCGAACTCGGTTCGTCTGGTTGCCTATGAGGGCTTGTCGCGCGTGCCAAGCCCGATCTTCAACGACAAGCTGCTTGCTGGCCTTGGCCGCGGTGTGGCTGTTACAGGCAAGCTGCCGGAAGATGGCGTTGAGAAAGCGCTTGGAGCCTTGAAGCGCTTTCGCGTCCTCTGCGACATCATGGAAATTGGCGACGTGCATGTGCTGGCTACCGCTGCTGCACGCGAAGCGTCCAACGGTCCGCAATTTCTTGAAGAGGCGCGCAAGGCCATTGGCGCCCCCATCGAGTTGATCTCCGGCAAGCGGGAGGCTGAGCTCTCAGCCATGGGCGTGGTGTCGGGTTTTTACAAACCCGATGGCGTTGTGGGCGATTTCGGTGGCGGCTCGCTGGAATTGGCCGACGTGAAGGGCGCGAAGCTTGGCAAGGGGCAGACCTTGCCGCTTGGCGGTCTCTCACTGATGGATATTTCCGGTAAAAGCCCCAAGAAAGCGCTCAAGATCGTGCGCGAGGCGCTGGAAGACAGCAAGCCGCTGCAAAATCTGCAAGGTCGCAGCTTCTATGCTGTGGGTGGCACTTGGCGTGCGCTTGCACGATTGCATATGCGCCAGCGCAATTATCCGCTCAATGTGATGCATGGCTACCGTATAGCCGCGCGTGATGCAGCAGACTTTGCCTCACTTGTCGAGCGCGTGAATGTCGATGCGCTGATTGCGATCGAGAGCGTCTCTGCGGCACGTCGCCCCTTGCTCGCTTATGGCGCGGCCGTGCTCGAAGAAATCATTCGTCGCGCCAAGCCCCGCGAAATCATTATTTCGGCGCTCGGTGTGCGCGAGGGTCTGCTTTATGAGCGCCTGACTGCAGAACAGCGCAAGCTTGATCCCCTGATTGCCTCAGCGCGCGACTTGAATGTATTGCGTTCGCGCGCGCCGCAACATGGGGAAGATCTCTGCACCTGGACAGATGTTTTCATGCGTTCAACGCAGCTCGAAGAGACCGAAGACGAAAAGCGCCTGCGCCATGCAGCTTGCTTGCTTGCGGATATTGGCTGGCGTGCGCATCCTGATTATCGCGGCGAACAGTCGTTGAATATCATTGCCAATGCCGCCTTTGTTGGCGTGGATCATCCCGGTCGCGCCTTCCTCGCGCTCGCTACCTCTTATCGCCATATGGGGCCGGATGCCGATGTCAGCCCCACGATCCGTACGCTTGCGACTGTGCGGATGTTGGACCGTGCGCATATTCTGGGCGCAGCGATGCGTGTTGGCTATATTCTGTCAGCGGCTATGCCGGGCGTTTTGCCGCGTTGCCCGATGACCTGCACGAAGGACAAGCTTGTTTTGAAGGTGCCGCGCAATTTTGCGCCCCTTGTTAATGATCGCTTGCATGGGCGCATGAAGCAGATGGCCAAGCTGATCGGCCGTGAGCCCGTCATCAAAATCTTGGATTGATTATTCGGCGGCGTCGGCGTCAGCCGCGTCCGGCGCATCCTGCCATTCAAGCGTGACGACCTTGCCCTCTTCAACAGTGAGAGCCAGGCGTCCATGCTTCAATTCAAGCGCCTTATTGCCAAAGAGTTCGCGCCGCCAACCCGATAAGGCGGCAACCTTCGCGCGGTCGTCAACGGCGATGGCTTCCAGATCATCGACAGTCGCAATCATCTTTGCCGCAACACCGTGACGTTCGCTCACTTGGCGCAGCAAGACTTTCAAGAGTTCCACTGTCGCGCCACCGCTATTGTTGCGGCGCTCGCGCTCAATGCGTGGCAGGCTCTCGGGGTCCCGCGCAAGGCCGCGTTCGATGGCGGCGAGAATGTCAGCGCCGGAGCGCCCACGTTCCATACCGCGAGGGAAAGAGCGCAGGCCGCCCAAAGCTTCAGGCGTGCGCGGAGCCGCCAGCGCGATCTCGACCAGAATGTCGTCTTTGAGAATACGCGAACGTGGCACATCGCGGCTTTGGGCTTCGTGCTCGCGCCACGCAGCAATCTCCATCAGCACCGCAAGGTCGCGCGGCTTGCGGGCGCGGTTGCGCAAACGTTCCCAAGCATTTTGCGGATGCTGCTCATAGGTTGCCGGTGAGGTGAGCGTCTTCATCTCATCCTCAAGCCAACTGGTGCGGCCTGATTTTTCCAGCCGTGCCAGCAAGGCGCGATAGACATCGCGCAGATGCGTCACGTCAGCCAGAGCATAGGTGATTTGCGCATCCGAGAGCGGACGGCGCGACCAGTCGGTAAAGCGCGAAGACTTATCAAGCGCGACCTTGCAAACCGACTGGACCAGTTCGCCATAACTCACCTGATCGCCAAAGCCGCAGACCATGGCCGCGACTTGCGTATCAAAGAGCGGGGCAGGGACGAGCTTGGCGAGATTCCAGACGATCTCGATGTCCTGGCGCGCAGCATGGAAAACCTTCACCACGCGTTCATTCGCCATCAGATCGAAGAAGGGTTGCAGATCCAGACCCTCCGCCAGCGTGTCGATGGCGACGGCCTCATCATCAGAGGCAAGCTGGATGACACAGACCTTCGGCCAGAAGGTGGTCTCGCGCAGGAACTCGGTATCCACGGTGACGAAGTCATGGCGGGCGAGGCGGGCGCAGATGGCGGCGAGGTCATTGGTGGAGGTGATAAGGCTCATTGGGGCCTCTCTATACATGAATCGCTTCCGCAGGGCGAGGCGGCCTGAGGGCAAAATCCGGGTCCATTTTCGCCCTTTTTCTTCGTCTTTAGGCCCTATTGCGGCCTTCTGGCGTGGCCAAAGAGGGGGCTCAACCTTCGCAAGAGGACGAAGCCCGTGCCCTATCTTGAGCCACCCCCCTTTCCCGCCCCGGTCGTGGTGACCAAGGATGTGGGCGGACTGGTCTCGTCTTATGTCGCCCAGACCGAGCGCTACCGGAGGGAAGGCCGCGAGGTGCGCCTGCATGAATGCCGCTCCGCCTGCACATTGGCTTTGAGCCTGCCGGGGGTCTGCGTTTATCCCTCCAGCGTGCTGAAATTCCATCAGGCCTACAACCAGATCACCGGCGAAACCGACCTTGGCATTTCCCGCCAGCTCTTCGAGAGCTACCCCAAGCCGATTCAGGCCCGGTTGGGAGGGCTGACCCGCAACTACCGCGTCATGACCGGCACGGAGCTAATCTCGCTGGGCGTGCGCAATTGCGATGACAAGCGGCCACGGAAGGTGACCCCAATGCCAGCCCAGCAGGCGCCGGAAACGACAACCGCGAGCTGGAATATCTTTGGGTGGTTGTTCTCGAAGGCAGGCTCTTAACGCACCCACTTCTCTCTTTGGGAGAAGGTGCCCGCGGATGCGGGCGGATGAGGGGTTACCACCTCT
>CAZLBA010000187.1:0-4808 GCA_964557555.1 uncultured Beijerinckia sp. | reverse complement strand
TCTCAGCATTGCCAGCTGGCTTTCGATGGCCACCGGCCGGCGGGAGGTTTCGCGGATGAGGCTTTGGGAGAGGAGATGGTCTAGATGGAGGATGCGGGCCTGCAGGCGCAGGCTCTGCTCGCAAAGCTCCTGCAGGCGCAGGGGAAGCTCCGCAAAAGCCGCGGCATCGCAGGACAGTTCCTGCCGGGTCAGCTTGACCTTGTTCTTTTCCTGCGCGGCCTGAGCCTGCGTCATCTCGCCTTCATTGACCGCTCGTTGCAGCAGGAGCCAGGAGGCCAGCTGCATCAGGCGCGTGGTCAGACGCATGCTCTCCGAGGCATAGGACAGCGCGATCGAGCGCGGCAGAGCTTTGGATTCAGCCCGGCCTGGACCGTCGAGATAGGCAGCCGAGGCTTCCACCAGCTGCATACCTTCCTTGAAGAGCGCCTTGAAGCTTTCCGACTGCGCCACCTTCTGCGCGAAGGACACAGTGTTGCGCGTGTGATCAAACAGATTCGTGACGCTCGACATACTCAACCCACCCAACTTGACGCTGCACTCTACCCACAAAGTCCTGCCCGCGCCGATCTTGTTGGGCGCAGGGTTAATGCATCAGCGCTTGAAGAAAGCATCCGCGGCTGCCTTTGAGGCCTGTTTGGACTGGCGTGCCGCTTTCAGCCGCTCGATCTCCTGCTCCAGCAGAGCGACACGCTCATCGAGTTCATCGACCGACAGCGCATCGAGATTTTGGCCGATTTCGTGGCTTGTCGGCTTCTTTCGCGGGGCGCCAAAGGGATCATCATCTGAGATGGCCATATTGTCCTGCCTTGTGATCGGGTCCATCTTACACGCGGTTTGAAGCCTTGAAAGAGAGACCATGAACCTGCCTGCCAGTATGAAAGCCATCACCATTCGCGAGCCCGGCGGCCCGGACGTTCTGACCCTGACGGAACGGCCCCTGCCCCATCCCGAACCCGGCGAAATTCTGGTCAAGGTGGCTGCGGCTGGCGTCAACCGGCCGGACATTTCGCAGCGCCTTGGCCGTTACCCGCCCCCACCCGGCGCCTCCGACTTGCCAGGACTGGAAATCGCCGGTGAGGTCGTGGCACTTGGCGCAGGCGCGACCCACTGGAAGCTGGGCGACAAGGTCTGCGCACTCGCCCATGGCGGGGGCTATGCCGAATATTGCAAAGTGCATGAAAGCCATGCCCTGCCCGTGCCCGCGGGCCTGTCGCTGATCGAGGCTGCGGCCCTGTGCGAGACCTTCTTCACCGTCTGGGTCAATGCTTTCGAAATGGCAGGACTGAAGGCTGGCGAGTGGTTTCTGGTCCATGGCGGCACATCGGGCATCGGCACCACCGCCATCATGCTGGCCAAAGCTTTCGGCGCCAAAGTCATCACCACCGCAGGGTCGGACGAAAAATGTGCGGCCTGCCTGAAATTGGGAGCGGACGTCGCCATTAATTACAAGACGCAGGATTTCGTCGAAGTGGTGAAGCAGGCGACGGGCGGCCATGGGGCCGATGTGATCCTTGATATGGTTGGCGGCAGCTATGTGGAGCGTAACCACCGTTGCGCCGCCATGGATGCCCGCGTCTCGCAAATCGCCATGATGGAAGGCACCAAGGTGGATCTGAAATTCCTCAGCGTGAAGCGCATCCGCCATATGGGCTCGACACTGCGCCCCCGCAGCGTGGCTGAAAAGGGCGCGATTGCAGCAGCTTTGCGGGAGAAAGTCTGGCCCTTGATCGAGCGCGGCGAGATCCGCCCCGTGATGGATCAGACCTTCCCGCTGGCCGAGGCCTCAAAGGCCCATGCCAGACTGGAAGGCTCCACCCATATCGGCAAGGTGGTGCTGGTGGTGTGAGGAAAACGCGCCCCCTTCTCCCATTGGGAGGAGCGGGCGGCGCTGTTGTGAAAGGCCCGGTCGCGTTCCTTTTTAACCGGCCCGCGTTGCATTCCCGCAACGGGGGGCCTATATTCGAGCCATTCCCGTCATGGATGGATGCTTGAGGCTAGGCCTCGGCCGGGCCGAAGCCCGGCGGCGCTCGTCCCTTGACATCTACTGACCCGCGCATCCGGCGCAGAAGGAGAGCAACATGAGCAACGCCCCCTTGATGCCAAAGGCGACGGCCGTGTGGCTTGTTGAAAATACATCTCTGACCTTCGATCAGATTGCCAATTTCTGCAAACTCCACCCGCTTGAGGTGAAGGGCATTGCCGATGGCGAAGTGGCAGCTGGCATCAAAGGTCATGACCCGATCACATCCGGCCAGCTGACGCGCGAGGAAATCGCCACCGGAGAGGAAAATCCTGATCACCAGCTCAAGCTCGCCGTGTCGAAGGTTGCCTCTATCATCGACAACAAGCCGCGCAGCAAGCGCTACACGCCGAAGTCCCGCCGCGAGCATCGCCCCAATGCGATTTTGTGGCTATTGCGCAACCATCCCGAATTGAAGGATGCGCAGATCATGCGCCTTGCAGGCACCACCAAGTCCACGCTGCAATCCATCCGTGAGCGCACCCATTGGAATGCTGCCAATTTGACGCCCATGGACCCGGTTGCACTTGGCATGTGCTCCCAGATCGATCTGGATATGGAAGTGGCGCGCGCCAACAAGGATCGCCCGCATCAGGCAATCGACCATGGCGCGACCTTGTTGCCAGCCGAAGTCACGACCGCGCGTGACGATCAGCCTTTGAGCCACGAAGATGTCTTCGGCTCACAGCGCCCGCTGACCCCGCCGCCGGAAGAAGAACAACCCTACGACCTCGACTCCGTCTTCGCGAAGTTGAAGGATCTGAAGGGCGAGTGAAGTTTTTCCGCTCGACGTTAATGAAAGAGGCACCCGTTGGGGTGCCTCTTTTTTGTCTTCAAGAACGCCACCCCGTCTCCCATCGGGAGAAGGCGGAGCCTGTGCATCAAATGCCCTTCGCTTTGAGCGCCGCTGTGATCTCGTCGAGGATCACAGGGTCGTCGATGGTGGCGGGGGTTGACCATTCTTCACCATCGGCAATCTTCTTCATCGTCCCACGCAGAATTTTGCCGGAGCGGGTCTTGGGCAGGCGCGCAACTGTGATGGCGATTTTGAACGCCGCCACAGGGCCGATCTTTTCGCGCACCAGAGCGACAAGCTCTTTTTCAATCTCCAGCGGCGAGCGTGTGACACCAGATTTCAGCACCACAAAGCCACAAGGCTGTTCACCTTTTAGCTCATCCTTGATGCCGATGACCGCACATTCAGCGACATCTTTATGCGACGCCAGAACCTCTTCCATGCCACCCGTTGAGAGGCGATGTCCCGCGACATTGATGATGTCATCCGTGCGGCCCATGATGTAGAGATAACCGTCTTCATCCTTGAAGCCTGCATCGGCTGTCTTGTAGAAGCCAGGGAACTCCGCAAGATAGCTCTCCCTCATCCGCTCATCATTGTTCCACAAGGTTGGCAGACAACCCGGTGGGAGGGGAAGCTTGATCACGATGGAGCCCATTTTGCCATTGGGCAAAGGCTTGGCAGCTTCATCGACAATCTGGACATCATAGCCAGGCATCGGCACCGTGGGGGACCCATGCTTGACCGGCAACATACCAAGGCCGATCGGATTACCCACAATGCCCCAGCCAGTTTCGGTCTGCCACCAATGGTCGATCACCGGCACGCCAAGAATTCTTTCGGCCCATTGCACCGTGTCAGGATCGGCACGCTCACCTGCAAGGAACAGGGTGCGCAAAGTCTTGGTGGAATATTTTTTCAGGAATTCCGCATTGGGATCTTCCTTCTTGATCGCACGGAAGGCCGTCGGCGCTGTAAAGAGCGCGCTGATCTTATACTCCTCGATCATGCGCCAGAAAGCACCAGCATCCGGCGTTCCGATGGGCTTGCCTTCATAGACAACCGTAGTCGCGCCATGCAGCAGCGGCGCATACACGATATAGCTGTGGCCGACGACCCAGCCGACATCGGATGCAGCCCAGAACACTTCACCGGGCTTGATGCCGTAGAGATTGCTCATCGTCCATTTCAACGCGACCATATGGCCGCCATTGTCGCGCACCACACCCTTGGGAATGCCTGTCGTGCCGGAGGTATAGAGGATGTAAAGCGGATCGGTTGCTTGCACAGTCACGCAATCAGCGCTTTTGCCAGCCTTGCGCGCGGCTTCAACACAGGTCGCCCAATCATGGTCGCGCCCCGCCATCATGCTCGCTTGTGATTGCTCACGCTGCAGTAGAAGAACTGAGCTGGGCTTTGCCTTTGACAGATTGATCGCTTCATCAAGCAGCGGCTTGTAATGCACGACGCGACCAGGCTCGATGCCGCAAGACGCGGTGAGCACCGCCTTGGGCGCGGCATCGTCAATACGGGTTGCAAGTTCTTTGGCCGCGAAACCACCAAAGACGACCGAGTGAATAGCCCCGATACGCGCGCAAGCAAGCATGGCAAACAGGGCTTCTGGGATCATCGGCATATAGACAATGACGCGATCACCTTTGGTGATTCCAAGATCGAGCAGCACTGCGGCGAGCCTGCTCACTTCATCCAGCAGCTGAGCATAGGTGTAGCGACGCTTTTGTCCCGTCACCGGGCTGTCATAAATGATGGCATCCTGCTGGGCGCGCTCGCCCTTGGCATGGCGATCGACAGCATTGAAGCAGGTGTTGCAGCTCGCATCCGGGAACCAGCGACCATAGACCCCCGCATGGGCGTCGAAGATCTTGCGTGGGGCGTCAACCCAGTCAATCTCGCGGGCAACCTCTCCCCAGAAGCTATCCGGATTCTTTTGCCAAGCAGCATATGTTTCGCCATAACGACTGGCCATAAGAG
>CAZLBA010000186.1:0-4819 GCA_964557555.1 uncultured Beijerinckia sp. | reverse complement strand
GGTGTAAGCAACACTTAAATCAATCGTCCCGCTTGACCCATTTGTGCTCACCGTCAACCCCTTCATCGGGTGGGGGCAGACCAGTGCGTAGTTGATAGTCGCGATCCGCTTGCCGCTGTACATCGGCAAATCTCATTTGCGCTTTGATTATGTCCATCTCCGTGGGTTTTACGGTTTGGGCGTCGCGAGCCATATTGGCAGCGAGATATTTTTGTAGCCACTGGTGCTGCCAAGCAAGCGGATAGACTTTGACCGTGGGTTTGGGTGATGCTGCGGGTTGCGGTGTTGTAGTTTGTTGGGCTGAATTCGTTGACGCTCCCACAGATGCTGCTGGTGCTGGTAATGACGGTGAAGTTGACGGTATCTTCGAGTTCGGGGCGATACCCGCCTGAACCAAGCGTTGCTGGGCAAGTTGTTGCTGGCTGATTTTGAGCACCGGTTGGGCTACTGGGGCAAATTCAAAAAAACGCATGGCGTATCTCCTCTGTCCCAGTATTTAGTCGCTACCTCACTTCCCATTTATTGCGCTTCGAGCAGTAGTCTTGCCTTGACCATGGCTTCAATCGCTTGTTGACGCTTTATCATGGGTTTGACTTTGCGTTCGTAGTAGGTTTTACGGACTGCGAGTCCCAGCTTGATTTTTTCGCGCCGCCGATGGTGGGCGAGCTTGATTTGCTGAGACGACAATTTCCAGATCTGTTCGTAGTCAAACGACAGTCCGGTATCAATAGGCTCAAGCGAAGGAAATACACCGCGCGCAGCATGTTCAGCAAGGTAAAAAGCCTCTTTTAAGTGCTTGCTGACCAGTATCCCGAGACTGGTGCGGGCCTCAAGATTGTCGCTGGTGTTCTTGGTGGCAGTCTTGAGTTCGTCTGCCCACTTGCTTTTGAGCTGTACTTCGACCCCAAGTCGCCAGTTCGAAATCTTTTTGCCAGTCCTGCGCTCGATTCTGCCCTTGTCATTGATCAAGGCAAGTCGAGCATCTAAGGCGCTTAACCGAACTTTGTTAGTTAAGAAGGTAATGGTGGGTATCCGCTTGGATGTCCGATCCGCTTTTGCCTGACGAATGAACGCGGTGAAATCATCGATCAGTCTATTTGACGATTGCGCTAAATCCACTGGATAGGCGATCAAACTCCCCGCATCGCTTGGATTGCGCAGTAAGTCTCTTCCCCGCTCTTCCCACCAGTCTTCGAATTCGATTTCGTACACGTTCCCGCACACATCGTAGACATCCAATACCCGATCAAAGTCAGCCGGCACAGTGACCGGATCGTCTTTGGGGATCCCTGTCGTTCTGACTCGATGGGCGAGCTGGTAGCTGGGGCTAGCCATCAAAAAGTCAAAAAAAGCCTCTTCTTTGGCCGTGGCATGCCGGGCGCTGGCCAAAAGGCTCAGTATTTTACGGTGGGTGTGCATAAAAACATTATACGAAATACGTCATGCAATATTTTACACAAAAGACATTACCTGGGCGTTCGGGTTCAATCGCACCCATCGAAACGCAGCCTTGCGCTTCGGTAGCTAGACAACCCGACTTATCTTTTTTGAAAGGATCGTGTCATGACGACCAATACCGTTCTCGCTGTACCTTCGATCAACGCAGCTGGCAGCGTTACCGCCAATTCTTTGACGAACCTGTTTCGTCCCAAGCCGGCGAATGCTGTGAAAGCAGCCGGCGACGCTGTACCTGCGGGTGTGAGTTCTGCTGTGCAGACAGCCGACACCTTGCTGGCGAGCTATGCCCAGCTGAAGGTTGAAGTACTTGATCGCTCGGACCGGGCGCTCTGGGCGCTGCTAGGACAGGTGTATGCCTACGTGGTTTCAGTGGAAGGATCTGCCTTGCGTCGTGAGACGCGCAATGAGTTGATCCGCCAAATAGGGATTCGTGATGGTGCGCGTATGTCTACGGCAGCGACTACTGCTGCGATTGTGGTGCGTTATGTATTTGCTGACCAGTCACGCCAGACCTGGAGTAACTACGCCACTGCGATTGATAAGGGCATGGCGATTGGTGTGACCACGGACAGCTTTGCAGGCTTTCTTGAGCAGTACGGTGGCGTGACCAAGGTGGTTGAGCATGTGTTTGATCATCAAGCCGATGATCAAGCCAATGCTGAGGCAACGGCTCGGGCAATTCGGGAAGAAAAACAAAACCGTGTTGGTTTGGTGGGTCGCCTGTGTACAGCACTGGCGCATGCCTCCACGGTCGAGCTTGCCTATCCTGACCCACTGCATGTGTGGGTACCGCAAAAGCCCAACCAGGACAGCAAGTTCAAGGGCAAGACCGCTGCCAAGGACGACAAGTCCGATCCCAAGTACGAGCCAGGCAAGTTCGTGGTGTTTTTATCTGTGCGCGATGCATCTTCGGGCAAGTACCGAGTCGTGCAGGGCAATGTATTCGATCGAGTGTTTGAAGATCAAATGCTGGCAACCATTGCCCAGCGTATGGGTGCGCCTACTGAAGAGTTAGCACAAGCTGTAGTGGGGCTTGAGCAAGCGGTTGGGTTCGCCGGTAACTAAATCTGTACCCGGCATTTGACAGCAAGGAGTCTGGACACAGGGCAAGTGTCCAGACTCTGGACAAAAAGCGCCACTGCTGCAAATCACTGCAACGCGAGAGAAAAAAATGAACAGAGCAGGGTATCAGCTTCGCCTTTATCTGATGTCTTTTGTCTCTTCATTTAATCACTTTGCGGGCAGATGCGGGGGTTCAAGAAGCGCAGCTTCTTACTATAAGTGTGTGTATTTTTGAAACGATCTCATTTTATGTTCTCACTTCGAATTGATCCATGCGTGCTGACTCAGTTACGCCAGGCGTTTCCCAAACCACCCGCCTGCGCTGATAAAGCCCTAGAAAAATACCGGCGCTTGCTGGAAGGCTTGCTATTTAAGGCTGTTCAGCGCGGACGCGATCCGTATGACCTGAAGATGGGGACCTATTCGATCCCGGTGTCGGTGTTGACGCATCAAGGTCCACAGCTAAACGCCGGTAAGTGGCGCTTGCATGCGTGGCTTAAAGCCAATGGGCTTGACCTCGTGAGAGTGGTGGAGCTGGGCAGTAACTTGAATGGCTTGGTTTCCCGGGTCAAGCTCACCGACTTGGTCACCATCAATGACGCGCAATCGGATCTTGCAGCACAGCTTGCTACTGCAACCACGGCTGCGGACATTGACGCGCTCTTGTCCGATACCGACGTTGCTCACGGCGAGCTATTTCACCGACTGTATCCGGACTACTTCACGGTGCTATCGAATCAAGCACGCGATGCCCTATATGACTTGGCACCCATTGATATCGAGTCGTTGCAAGCTTATATCACTTGGCTGAATACCAAAGCCAGCAAACTGAGCCCCACCCGTATTGAGCAGCTGACCAAGCAAGCCATGGTGATTCACGCTATTGCCAAGTACACCCGGGGCTTTTTACCCATGCGCCGCAAACCCAGTGCATTTGGGCGCATGTACTACGAGGGAGTCAGTGTCCAGAATGTTGACAAGACGCTGCGGCGCGCCATGCTTGGCGATTGCTGGGAATACGATGTCCGTGCCTCGGTCATTACCTGGAAGCTGACCTTTGCACGGGAGCTCGCTACCCAGATAGCGCCTAACAAACCCTGGACTAATGTGTTCTGGGCATCACTCTTGTATGTGGAAAACCGCGCTGAATTCATGCGCGATGTGCGCGCGGCGACCTTCGGCACGGACCCAGTCACAAGTAGAGAGTTTCAGGATAGCTTGATCAAACAAGCAGTCACCGCCATTGGCTTTGGTGCAAGAGCCCAGAGCCAAGGCTGGCGTGAGCAAGATGGCAGTTGGCGCACGGTGGCGCTTACCAGCATTCTGACCAGTGCAGATGATCGTGAGCGGTTCCTCGACTGCCCCATCATCGAGAAGTTCATCGATGAGCAGACACAGCTCGATAAGTACCTCGAAGCGGGTGTCAGGGAGCAACTGTCGGAGATTTATTTTGGTGAGCTAGTCACCACCAAAGTACGACCCAGCCGATCTAAAGCGGTGGCGTATCTGTACCAGCACCAAGAAACCCAAGCTATGAATGCGGCGCGAGCAGTACTTGCTCAACATGGCATCACACCCATTGCCAACATTCATGATGCGTTCATTGTGCGTCACAAGTTACCCGTATCCATCCAGCACGCGGTGATTGATGCCATGCGAGTCAGCATGGGTAACGACCTCTACAGCATCAAAGCAAATCGGCTGGAAGGATTTAGGTTGAGCCAGTAGTTCAAGACAACAAGGTAGTCAGCAATAAAACATTAGTTATCGCTTTATGGAGATTTAGATATGAGTTTCTACTCAAGTATAGAAGAAGCACAAGTCTTTGCTGATAACAATTTTCAAATTTTTATGAAGATAAAGTCAGTTTTTTTGGGTAAGGCGAATCATATTTTCAGATAGTGCAGATTTCTAAAATATCAAAAAAGTTTGGAGGGTCTCATGGCTAAGTACGCAATTTTTAATGCAAAAGATTTTATCGATCAAAGTATACAAAAAGGTTCTTATGAGTATGTTGCATGTGAAATATTTCGGGCGATAATGAAAGACGATGATGATCTAGGTGACTGTTTTGCTATGGAGTGCGAGAGTCCGGCGGGCTTGGGGGCAATCCTAAGAAATAACTGCCTTGGGATTATTGAATTAAACCCGGATACGTATGCTGCGTGGCAGGATCGATACAAAGAGATCTATGAAAGTACCTATTACCTGACAGATGCACTTGAAAGCGCCTACCAGAATATTCTCAGTAATGCTGAGTCATTGAGTGATTTACTTGAGGGATCACCGGAGTTGGGTG
>CAZLBA010000185.1:0-4835 GCA_964557555.1 uncultured Beijerinckia sp. | reverse complement strand
GCCGAGCGCGTAAAGAAGATCGTCGTCCAGCACCTTGGTGTGGATGCCGAGAAGGTGGTCGATAACGCGGACTTCATCGATGACCTGGGCGCCGACTCGCTCGACCGCGTCGAGCTCGTCATGGCGTTCGAAGAAGAGTTCGGCGTGGAAATCCCGGACGATGCGGCTGAGTCGATCGTGACGGTTGGCGACGCTGTGCGCTTCGTCGAGAAGGCCAAGGCTTCCTGAGCCAGCAGCTCCTCCGGGAGCGCTTCCCTTCTGTGATCTGTCACGGAAGCGTCAACGAACTGTCGCCGGGCCGGTCTATCCGGCCCTTCGCAGCTTAAAGATAGGTTGTTTCAGGAATGGGCATGAGAAGGGTCGTCATCACCGGTCTCGGCATGGTCTCGCCACTCGCCTGTGGCGTTGAAGAGACGTGGAAGCGTCTCATCGCCGGTGAAAGTGGTGCTGGCCGGATCGAGGCTTTCGATGTCTCTGACCTTCCCTGCCAAATCGCCTGCATGGTGCCTCGTGGCGATGGCACCAACGGCACCTTCAATGCCGATCAATGGATGGAGCCCAAGGAGCAGCGCAAGGTCGATGACTTCATCATCTTTGCGATTGCGGCGGCCACTCAGGCGCTCAATGACGCCAATTGGCACCCCAAGACCACTGAAGAGCAATTCAGCACCGGCGTGCTCATTGGCTCTGGCATTGGCGGGCTTGGCGGTATCTATGAAACTTCTCTCCTGTTGAAGGAGAAGGGTCCGCGTCGCGTGTCACCCTTCTTCATTCCCGGTCGCCTCATCAATCTGTGCTCTGGCTATGTTTCGATCCAGCATGGCTTGAAGGGCCCCAATCACTCTGTCGTTACAGCCTGCTCGACGGGCGCTCACGCGATTGGCGATGCCGCGCGTTTGATCGCGCTTGGTGATGCGGATGTGATAGTGGCGGGCGGTGCTGAGTCCGCCGTCAATCGCATCGGCATTGCAGGCTTTGCGGCTTGTCGCGCCCTTTCAACCAGCTTCAACGATACGCCCACCAAAGGCTCGCGCCCCTATGACAAGGATCGCGACGGTTTCGTGATGGGTGAAGGTGCTGGCTGTGTGGTGCTGGAAGACTATGAACATGCCAAGGCCCGCGGCGCGAAGATCTATGCCGAAGTGATTGGCTATGGCCTGTCGGGTGATGCCTACCACATCACGGCCCCATCCGAGGATGGAGACGGCGCTTTCCGCTGCATGAGCATGGCGATCAAGCGAGCTGGCATTGCGCCCTCCGACATCGACTATGTGAATGCCCATGGCACCTCGACGCCCCTCGGAGACGAGATCGAGCTTGGCGCTGTAACGCGCGTGATCGGCAATGCCGCCTCGACTGTATCCATGTCCTCGACGAAGTCCTCCATCGGGCATCTTCTGGGTGCTGCCGGCGCTGTCGAAGCGATTTTCTCCACGCTGGCCATTCGCGACAATATTGCGCCGCCTACGCTCAATCTCGACAATCCATCGGTTGAGACGGAAATTGATCTTGTGCCGCACAAGGCGCGCAAGCGCGACATCAATGTTGCGCTGTCCAACTCCTTCGGATTTGGTGGCACAAACGCTTCTCTGGTGCTGCGCCGGATCGACTGAGCTGGCGCAGTTCTCCACATTCGTCTTGCTGTTCTCTGTTTCGCCACAAAGACGGCTAGTCTAGTTTGTTGTGTTAAAAGTCCTGACGAGTCTTGCGAGCATTGGTCTGAGCGATGAGCGGAAATAACCCGACAGACCCTGCCGATCTTTCACCGAAAGAGACTGCGGGCTTTTTCCGGCGACACCTGCGTACGCCGCGCGAAGCTTTACAGCCTGATGAAGCGCCACCGCCACCGCCGCCACCACCGCGTCGCAGCAGGCGCAGCCCTCGACTGGGCGCCATCAGCGGCTTCCTGTCTTTCTTGCTGATCCTGTGCATTGGTGCCGTGGGCCTATTTGCCTATGGTCATCAGCAATTGCTGGCGCCCGGCCCGCTCACCTCCGACAAGGTCGTGATGATTGCACCGCGCACGGATGTGCCCGACATCGTCTCGCAGCTTGAATATGAAGGCATCATTTCCAACAGCTTCCTGTTGAATGTGACGCTGATCCTTGAAGGCAATCGCAGCCGCGTGAAAGCGGGCGAATATCTTTTCAAACAGCAGGCCAGCCTGCGCGATGTCATCGACACGCTGGTCAGTGGCAAGCAGCTCTTGCATTCGATCACCATTCCAGAAGGTCTGACGTCTGAACAGATTGTGCAACGTCTGCGCGACAATGAGCTGCTGTCAGGCGATGTTCGCGAGATTCCGAAGGAAGGCACTTTGTTGCCTGAGACCTATCGTGTCGCGCGCGGCATGTCGCGCAATGACCTGATTGCCAAGATGCAAAGCGATCACAAGCGGGTTGTCGATCAGATCTGGGCGCGCCGCACGGGTGATTTGCCGCTCTCCACGCCTTACGAGCTGATCACGCTCGCCTCGATCGTCGAAAAGGAAACTGGTCGCGCAGATGAGCGCACACGTGTGGCAGGCGTCTTCATTAATCGCCTCAACAAACGGATGCGTCTGCAATCTGACCCCACGATCGTCTATGGCCTTGTTGGCGGCAAGGGCACGCTGGGCCGTGGCATTCTGCGCAGCGAGCTTGATCGCCCGACGCCATACAACACCTACCAGATTGATGGCCTGCCGCCCGGTCCTATTGCCAATCCCGGTCGCGCGGCGATGGAAGCTGTCGCCAATCCTTCCCGCACGCGCGACCTTTATTTTGTGGCTGACGGGACCGGTGGACATGCTTTTGCAGAAACGCTGGAGCAGCATAACCGCAACGTGGTGCGTTGGCGGCAGATTGAGCGCGAGCGCAATGCCGCGCCCGCAGGCACGGCGCCGGCAACGGCCCCGGTTGACCGCGTTGACCCCGACGCTTCGACGCAACAACCAAGTGCCCCGCGCGACCGTCGCGGGGATGCGGGGCAAGGCACCAATTTCGCAGCCGCGAGCAGCGGCGCGGATCTCGTTGTCGCGACCGATCGACCAGCCCCTACTCCTTCCCTGTTTGGCTTGGCGCCTGACCTCGACAAATCGCTGGCAACCAATTTCCCGGCACCGCGCAATGTGCTCGATGGCCCGATGGACCCGGATGTCACAGATCCCAATGCCTATCCGGTGCCTTCGCAATTGCGGGCTGACCAGAGGGCGCGTGCGCAGCGCAATGGTATGAGCGTCAGCGATGATGATTTGCCCATGAGCGCAGCTGATCTGCGTGGCACAGGCGCCCCACGCGTGACGCGCATCTATGATGCTTCGGAAGGGACAGCGCTTGATCCGCTGCGCAACAAACGCTGGGATTTGAACTCCCCGCATATGGTGCCCGACGATATGCGGCCAGAGCCACCCGCCAAACCGGCTGCGCAGCCGCGCAAGCAAACGACCACGCAGGCACAGGCTCCCAAACCCCAAGCCGCCAAACCCACCGCGCAGGAACAGGCGCAGGCGCAAACAGAGCCGCGCCCGCAACAAGCGGCCCCCAAGCCAAAACCCAAACCATCGCCCAAGCCAAAACCTGCCCCCGCTCAAGCGGATGAGGATTGAGATCGCTTGAGCCTCGGCGGGCACGCCACTATGGTGCGCCTCCACACTGAGGCAGGTGCCATGAGTCTCAAGAGCATGACCGGTTTTGCCCGCACCTCGGGCCACTGCCCCCCATGGGGCTGGGCTTGGGAGCTGAAGGCGGTCAATGCGAAGGGGCTTGATGTGCGCTTGCGCCTGCCGCCGGGCTTTGACGCCATCGAGGCGGAGGCGCGTGCCAAGATCACGGCCAAACTCTCCCGCGGTACGGTCTATGCGACCCTTTCTGCGCAGCGCGAAGCAGCGACCCCGCAAGTGCGCGTCAATGAAGAGGTGCTGGCCTCGCTGATTGCTGCACTCGACAAGCTGCCAACCTCTGACAAATTGCGCAGCGCTTCGCTTGATGGCCTGCTCAATGTGCGTGGCGTCGTTGAAGTCACAGATGCCAGTGATGATGAGAGCGTGCTGGCTGCCACCGGCAAGGCCGCACTCGCAGGTCTTGATGCAGCACTTGCCGATATGTTGCAGATGCGCGCGCGTGAAGGCGCCGCCTTGCAGCAAGTGTTGAGCGAGCGTGTCAATCGCATCGCCACCCTCACACAATCCGCTGAAGATTGTCCTGGCCGTCAAGCCGACGCTGTGAAAGCGCGTTTGCAGCGCTCGGTCGAAGCACTCACTGGTGCAAGCCCTGCGCTTGATCCAGCGCGACTGCACCAGGAAGCTTTGTTGCTCGCTGCCAAAGCCGATGTGCGCGAAGAACTTGATCGTTTGAAGGCGCATGTGGCCGCCGCGCGCGACCTTCTGGCAAGCACGCAACCTGCTGGACGCAAGCTTGATTTTCTCGCGCAGGAATTTGCGCGCGAGGCAAATACGCTGTGTTCAAAATCCAATGATGCCGCGCTGACCTCACTTGGTATGGAGCTGCGCGTCGAGATCGAACAATTCCGCGAGCAAGTGCAGAACATCGAATGAGCGCGACACAAAATTCCACGCCCCCTCTCTCGCCCATCATGAAAGATCGGCGCGGCTTAATGCTGATCCTGTCTTCGCCATCGGGGGCTGGCAAGACCACGTTGACGCGCATGTTGCTGCAGGACAAGAGCATTGATCTGTCGCTCTCAGTCTCTTCCACGACGCGCGAGCGCCGCTCATCGGAAGTGGATGGCATCCATTACCACTTCATCACGCGCCCGCAGTTTGAGCGCATGCGCGATGCCGATGAATTTCTGGAATGGGCGGAAGTGCATGGCAATTTCTACGGCTCGCCGCGCGG
>CAZLBA010000184.1:0-4989 GCA_964557555.1 uncultured Beijerinckia sp. | reverse complement strand
GCTTCCGTGATGAAGAGAACGCGGCTTGCCTCAAGAACGCGCCCCGCTTCTCCCACTGGGAGAAGGGGGTGCGACGCAGGTTTCAGCTCTTCAGGAATAGGCTTCCCGCATCTCCCCAATCTCCCGCAGCTTTCCATAAAAAGCGCTCCAGTCATCGCGTTCGGCAATCGGCGCCCAGAGCGCCTCAACTTCATCAATCAACATTGTGCATGGTTTCTCGCGATTAAAATAAGGGTGCTTCAAATTTCCCAAGGCTTCAAACTGCGACAGCGCAGCAAAGACAGGCTCAAACTCTTCGCGAGAATAAAACTCAGCACTCACACTTGCAGCGGCGCGCTCGCGTGATTGCATCCCGCAATACCAATCAAAGAAAAACTGCTCGAAAGGCGCGCGGGTCTTGATCAGGAATTGCACCACGCTGGAAGCAAGTTTGGTATCCGCCTCGTGGGATACACTCTTCAAACCCAATCGCCGTACTAGTTGCGCGGCAAATTCTTTCTGGATGAGCGGTTCAAACTCACCCAGTACCTCTTCCAGTCTCGATTGCTCAGACAATGGCAGCAAACATTCAGCAAGCCGCGTCAAGTTCCACAACAAGGTTTCGGGCTGTCTGCCGAATGCATAGAGCCCCGTCTCGTCAAAATAGGCAGCGGTGAATTTGGGATCGAAATTGGGCGCAAAACGCCAAGGGCCGTAATCAAAGCTTTCGCCTGTGATGTTGATATTATCCGTGTTCAATACGCCATGCACAAAGCCTGCAACCATCCATTGCGCGCCCATACGCGCAACGCGCTTTTGCACTTCCCTCAGGAAGCGCACTGCCAGTGCGCTCATCTCGTTCTCGCGCAGCTCAGGGAAATATTGTTCCACGCTGTAACGCAGCAGATGTTCGATTGCCTGCGTGTCGCTATTGTAAGCAAGGCGCTGGAATGTGCCGATGCGGATGTGTGAGTGGCTCAGGCGCACCAGAACGCTGGAGCGGGTGGGCGAGGGCTCATCACCGCGCATCAAAGCTTCGCCTGTCTCAATCAGGCTAAAGCTTTTGGAGGTCTCAACGCCCAGCGCTTCCAGCATTTCGGTTGCGAGAATTTCGCGCATACCGCCTTTGAGTGTCAGGCGTCCGTCGCCGCGCCGCGACCAAGGCGTTGTTCCGCTGCCTTTGGTGCCAAGATCCATCAATCGGCCATCAGGCCCGCGCAATTGCGCAAACAAAAAGCCACGCCCATCGCCCAGATCAGGATTATAGGAGCGGAATTGATGGCCGTGATAACGCAAGGCGAGGGGTTGTGGCAGCGAGCCGGGCAGGGGCACGAAGCGCCCGAAATGCGCAATCCATTCCTCGTCACTCAGGTCGCCCAGACCCAGTGGCTCCGCATGGCGCTGGCTGCGATGGCGCAGGATTGTCCGCGGGAAGGGCGCTGCCTCCACGGGATCGAAAAATTCCGGGCCAAGCGAGCTATGCAGGCGCTCCGGGCGGTAGCTGGTTGAGACGGGCATGGTGAATCCGGCTGTGGATAACGGGAATATCGGGCATAAGCGGCGGCGTTCTGGCGGGTGCGCCAATGGCACCCCGCCCCCATATATAAGGCACTGAAAGCTTGAGAGCCTCGATGCGTTTTCCACCCTCTTTCCTTGATGAGATCAAGGCCCGCCTTCCGGTCTCGGAGGTGGTGCGCCGTCGCGTCAAGCTGATCAAGGCGGGGCGGGAATGGAAAGGCCTGTCGCCTTTCAGCGCAGAAAAGACGCCCTCTTTCTTCGTCAATGACCAGAAGATGGCCTGGTTCGATTTCTCCTCAGGCCAGAATGGCAACATTTTCGATTTCGTGATGCGCACGGAAGGCTTGAACTTCCCTGAGGCGGTGGAGCGACTGGCAGGGGAGGCCGGGCTCGCGCTTCCCACCGTCTCGCCCGAAGCCGAGAAGCGCGAGCGCGAACGGGCCAGCCTGCAAGATGTCTGCGAAATGGCCGCGCAGTTTTTCGAAGCGCAATTGCAGGCGCGCGAGGGTGCGCGGGCGCGCGGCTATCTGGCGGATCGTGGTTTGTCGCCGCAGGTGCAGCGGCAGTTTCGGCTGGGCTATGCGCCTGCGGAGCGCTTTGCCCTGCGTGATCATCTGGCCTCGAAAAATGTTACAGCCGAGCAGATGATCGAAGCGGGTCTGCTGGTGCATGGCGAAGATATCGCCGTTCCCTATGACCGTTTCCGCGATCGGGTGATGTTTCCGATCTGCGACAGGTCTGGCCGCGTCATCGCCTTTGGCGGTCGCGCGATGGAGAAAGACGTTGCGGCGAAATATCTCAATTCGCCAGAGACGCCACTCTTTCACAAAGGCCATGTGCTCTACAATCACCACAATGCCCGCAAGGCCGCGCATGACAGCGGCAGCGTGATTGCGGTTGAGGGCTATGTCGATGTGATCTCCCTGTCTGCGGTTGGCTTCCATCATGTTGTGGCGCCTCTGGGTACCGCGTTGACGCCTGACCAGTGCGAGCTTCTCTGGCGCATGGCACCGGAGCCAATCTTGTGTTTCGATGGCGACAAGGCCGGTCGCAAGGCAGCCTATCGCGCCATTGAAACCGCCCTGCCTTTGCTGGGCCCCGGCAAGAGCCTGCGCTTTGCCTTCCTGCCGGATGGTCAGGACCCCGATGATCTCGCCCGCTCAGGTGGCGCTGTGGCCATGACCGAGGTGCTGGAATCCGCCCGCCCGCTGGTTGATGTGCTCTGGACGCGCGAGACCGAGGCTGGTCCGCTCGACACGCCTGAGCGCCGTGCTGCGCTTGAGCGCCGCCTGATGGAGACGATCCGCGCTATTGGGGACGAGACCCTGCGCCGCCACTACAAGGCTGACCTCGAAGCTCGGCTCAGAGGGCTCTTTGGAGAGGCAGCGGGCGCCCGTCAGCCCTATCCACGCCAGCGGGGCAATATCACCGGTCGGGGAGGGCGCTACGCGCCTGCACAGCCCCGCGGCTATGTGGAACAGGGGCTGCCGCCAAGCCCCGGTCTGGCTCGCTCCCCGCTTTTGTCACCCGCCCGCGCTATATCGTCCCGCGAGGCGCTGATCGCGCTGGTGGCCATGAACCAGCCGGGCCTTGCCTCTCATTATGCAGAGGAATTGGCCGCGCTGGATCTGGCAAACCGCGATTTAATGAAGCTTATCAATGCGATACTTGGTCGTATCGCGATCCCCGATGTTGACGCCCTGCAGGTGCGCCATACATTGGAAGGCGCGGGTTTTGGTGAGCTTCTGGGGCGGATCGAGCGGCTGGTGGGTCCATCTATGGGCTGGTGCGTGGGTCCGCAGGCTCAAGAGCGCGACGCCGAGGAGGTTTTGAAGCAGGCCTTGGCCTTGCATCGGCGGGCGCGGGCGCTACATAAGGAACTGAAGTCCGCAGAACTGGCTCTGGGAACAGAGTCCACGGACGCCAATTTCAACCGCCTGAGGGAAATCCAGGCTGAGCTGTCCGGCATCGAGGGTCGCGAGGCGACCATTGAGGGCTTTGGGAGCGCAGCAGGGCGGCAGAGCACAGGTGTTTAGGGGAACGGGACCGGGTTTGAGCGAAAGCTTAACCTGCCCTGCGCATTCTGGTGTTCGAATCGGGGCGGCCTTTTTAGGCCGTCGCTTTTGTTTTTTGAGGCTGGCGCCCTTTGCGATGAACGGAGTTGGACGAAATGGCAAAGAAGGACGACGAGAAGACGGAAGCCGAAGGTACTGCGGCTGAGACCGTTGACAGTCCTTTGCTCGATCTCTCCGATGCCGCCGTCAAGCGGATGATCAAGCTCGCCAAGAAGCGTGGCTTTGTCACCCACGACGAATTGAACGCGGTGCTGCCGTCCGAAGAAGTCTCATCCGACCAGATCGAAGACATTTACGCCATGCTCAACGAGATGGGCATCAATGTCATCGAAGGTGATGATGCAGACGATGGCGAAGAGGGCGAGGGTGAAGAAGAGCAGGAAGGTGGCGACCTTGTCGAGGCCGCGCGTCCTGCAGCTGTCGTAGCAACGACACGCTCTGAGCCGGCCGACCGCACGGATGATCCCGTGCGCATGTATTTGCGCGAGATGGGCTCGGTTGAGCTTCTGTCGCGTGAAGGCGAAATTGCGATTGCCAAGCGCATCGAGGCTGGTCGCGAGGCGATGATCGCGGGCCTTTGCGAGAGCCCGCTGACCTTCCAGGCGATCATCATTTGGCGCGACGAGTTGAATGACGCGAAGGTTCTCCTGCGCGACATCATCGACCTTGAAGCCACCTATGCTGGGCCTGATGGCAAGCGTGTGGACATGACGGCACCCGGTGCTGCTGAGGCAGCGCCGGCAACTGCGCCGCGCAGCCCCCCCGCTGGCCTCGAAGGCGACATCCCGGCGGAAGAATTTTCCGAGGAAGATGATGACATGGAAAATTCCGTGTCGCTGTCAGCCATGGAAGCCGAACTGAAGCCGAAAGTGCTCGACACATTTGACCGCATTGCGGATGCTTACAAGAAGCTGCGCCGCTTGCAGGATCAGAATGTCGAAAACAAGCTGAAGAACGAAACACTGACCCCCGCTCAGGAGCGCAAATACAAAGCGCTCAAGAAAGAGATCGTGGCCGATGTGAAGTCGCTCTCGCTCAACCAGAACCGTATTGATGCGCTGGTCGAGCAGCTCTACGACATCAACAAGCGCTTGCTGACGCTGGAGACGCGCCTGTTCCGCACCGCCGAGGGCTATGGCGTGACGCGCGAAGACTTCCTGCGCAACTATCAGAATTCGGAGCTTGATCCGAAATGGGTGCTGCGCGTGTCGAAGCTGGGTTCGCGCGGCTGGAAGGATTTCGTCGCCAAGGAAAAGGACGCGATCAAGAATATCCGTTCCGACATCCATGCGCTGGCGACCGAGACCGGCCTTGAAATTCAGGAATTCCGCAAGATCGTCCAGATGGTGCAAAAGGGCGAGCGCGAAGCTCGTCAGGCGAAGAAGGAAATGGTCGAGGCCAATCTGCGCCTCGTGAT
>CAZLBA010000183.1:0-5099 GCA_964557555.1 uncultured Beijerinckia sp. | reverse complement strand
AGCAGCTGAAGGAATGCCACGAGGCCCCCTTCTACACGCTTGGACCGCTGACGACAGATATTGCGCCCGGCTATGACCACATCACGTCAGGCATTGGCGCCGCGATGATTGGCTGGTTCGGCTGCGCCATGCTTTGCTATGTCACGCCGAAGGAACATCTCGGCCTTCCGGATCGTGACGATGTGAAAACAGGCGTCATCACCTATCGCATCGCCGCCCATGCGGGCGATTTGGCCAAGGGCCATCCCGCCGCACAAATCCGTGACGATGCGCTCTCGCGCGCGCGTTTCGATTTCCGCTGGGAGGACCAGTTCAATCTCGGCCTCGATCCTGATACGGCGCGCGCCTATCATGATGAAACGCTGCCGAAGGACGCGCATAAGGTCGCGCATTTCTGCTCCATGTGCGGGCCGAAATTCTGCTCGATGAAGATCACGCAGGATTTGCGCGTCGAGGCTCAAGCCTTGCTCGACAATGAAAAGGCTGTGCTCGACGGCATGGCCGAGAAGAGCAAGGAATTCCTTGACGGCGGTGCACAGCTTTACGTCAAGAGCTGAGACAATTCGGGCGGGCTGATGGCCCGCCCTTACTCCCCAAACCAAACACACTCCGCGCGTTTCGCGCCACGGTCTTTCATGCCTGAGAGGATGTGAACATGGCTCAATTCTCCCGTCGTGAGCTTCTCGCTGCTTCCACAACCTTGCCCTTTTTGTCCAAGGCCCATGCGCAAAGCAATCAACTGCGCATCGGCGTGATGGGTGATCTGTCGGGCTATTCGATGGAGATTGGCGGGCCGGGCGCCGTACTGGCCACACGCATGGCGGTCGAAGATCACGGCGGTCGAGCAGCCGGCATGAAGGTGGATGTTATTCAAGCCGACTTCCTCAACAAGCCCGATGTCGCTGCGCAAATCGCGCGCCGCTGGTTTGATGTCGAGAATGTCGATGTGATCACTGATCTGCCCAATACGCCATCAGCTCTGGCTGTGGCGCGCCTTGGCAAAGAGCGGGAAAAGATCATCCTCGTTGCAGAGGCTGCCACGCCGGAACTGACGACGGGGCAATGTTCTCCCACAACCGTTCATATAGCCGATGACACAAATTCACTCGCAGCAGGAACAGCAAGGGCGCTACTGGAACGCGGCCTGAAGAGCTGGTTCTTCCTGACCGCGGATTTCGGCTTCGGCCATCAGATGCAGGCATCTGCCGAACGGGTGGTGCGCGCCGGCGGCGGCACTGTACTGGGCGCTGTGCGCCATCCCCTCGCAGCCTCTGACTTCTCGTCCTTCCTTTTGCAGGCGCAAGCTTCAAAGGCGCAGGTGATTGCCCTTGCCAATGTCGGTGATGATACAACCAATGCCATCAAACAGGCGGCTGAATTTGGCCTCATGGCGGGAACGCAAGTTGTCGCAGGCCTGCTGATGGTCATCAGCGATATTCGCGCACTTGGACTTCAGGTTGCCAAAGGCCTCTATGTGACCGAAGGCTTTTACTGGGATGCCAATGAAAAGTCGCGCGACTTTGGGCGACGCTTTGCCGCGCGCAACAATGGCAAGATGCCGACCAAGGCCCATGCCTGCAACTATATTGGCGTGCGCCATTACCTCGCAGCAGTGGACGCTGCAGGAACGAAAGAGCCCAAGGCGGTCATGGCCAAGATGCGCGAAATGCCGGTTGATTATCTCGGCAAGCCTGCGCGCCTGCGCGAAGATGGACGCATGATCTATGATCTCGATCTGTTTCAGGTCAAAAGCCCGCAAGAGTCAAAAGGCCCTTACGACTTTTACAAACATGTCCGCAAGATCGCCGCGGAGGAAGCCTTTCCTCCTGTCAATCGCGCTGCTTGCGCCATGCTCAAATGATCAGGGCGCGTAACTCACGCGCCAGATCACATTGCCCCCATCATCGCTCACCAGCAGCGAACCATCCTGAGCTTGGGTGACGCCGACAACACGGCCCCAGACGGTCTCATCCCGGTCCGTGAAGGCGGTGAGAAAATCCTCATATTCGCCGGTTGGCACCCCATCTTTCATGGGAATGCGAATGACCTTTGCGCCAACGCGCTGCGCCCTGTTCCACGACCCGTGCAAGGCAACAAAAGCACTGCCCTGCATATGTTGCGGGAATTGCCGCCCCGTATAGAAGGTCATGCCCAAAGGAGCGGAATGGGCCTGAATAAGCACGTCGGGCACGATGACTTGTGATGCAAGATCAGGACGCGGGCCTTTCCAGCGCGGCTCCTCATTTGCGCCAATGTAAAACCATGGCCAGCCATAAAAGCCGCCATCCCGCAGCCGCGTTGCATAATCAGGTGGCAAATCATCACCGATCATGTCGCGCTCATTGGTCGAACACCACGGCGTGTCGCTCGATGGATCAACCGCCAGTCCCACACAATTGCGCAAACCCGTTGCGAAGATCCGTTTGTTACGACCATCCGCATCCATCACATAGACAAGAGCGCGCCCGGCTTCAGGCCCCCAACTTGCACCGGGCGCCACGTCACGCTGGACCTTGCGGATTTCTTCGGCACTGAGCCGCGGCATGTTTTCGCCCGCATTGCCCAGCGAGCCGACCGACAGATAAAGCCGCGATCCATCGCGCGAGAAGGCAATATCACGCGTCGTATGACCCCCCTGCGGGATCTGATCGACAAGCACTTCAGGCTTGCCCTGTGGACGCAGCTCACCCTTCCGCCAAGGGAAGCGCAGCACACGGGTCTCTGTCGAGATATAGACAAAGCGCGGGTCTTCACCGGGTGGAAAGGCGATGCCAAAGGGCCTATCGAGACCCTCCACAAAGACTTCGTTCTGGGTCACCCGCCCCTCTTGCAGACGCAACAGGCGCACACGCCCCGCCCGCGTCTCGCTCACAAAGATCGACCCATCCGGCGCCAGCCGCAACATGCGTGGATTGGTAAGACCGTCCAGCAGCAGCTCAACCTTGAAACCGGGCGGCGCCTTCGGCAAGGCATTCGCCGGGCGTGGGGTGAGGCGCTGAGACATATGGGCACGATGACCGAGATTGGGCGGCGGCATATCCTGCGGACGAATGAGACGCCGCAATCCCGGGTCATCCTGTCGCCAGTCGCCATAGGCGGCCTTGCCTTCGAGAAGTTGCGCAGAGGCACTGGCAACCAACATCGCGCCAAGAACAAGCTGCCCAGCCATTGCCTGCCACATCATGTGCCTCCATCGCGAAAGTCATGGATGCAGATAGGCCCCTCTCACAGGCTGCCAAGCGGTGCTTGTCAGTCACGGTGGATGGGGTCAATCCATTTTACATCTTCCGGCTTCTCAACCGGCTCAATATCGAGATTGATGGATGTTGCCTGACCATCGCTGCGCACAAGGACGCATTCGAGCATCTCATCTGCGCTGGCATTGATTTCTTGATGCGGCACATAGGGCGGCACGAAGATGAAGTCACCCGGCCCCGCTTCGGCGGTGAATTCCAGCCGATCACCCCATCGCATACGCGCCCTGCCGCGCACCACATAGATGACGCTTTCGAGCGGACCATGATGGTGGGCGCCAGTCTTGGCACCTGCGTGAATATGCACTGTGCCTGCCCAAAGCTTTTGCGCCCCTGCTCTGGCAAAGTCGATTGCTGCGGCGCGAGTCATGCCCGGCGTCTGTGGTACGCCATTGGGATCGAGACTATGGGCGGAAATGACCCGCACACCATCATGTTTCCAGCGCTCTTGGCTCATGACCACCTCCTGTGCATGACCAGAGCATAGCACAAGGGCGATAAGGAAAACTCCCGCCGGAGTGACCGGCGGGAGCTTGGTGGTTCAGTTCTGATAGACCTTGCGGACCTTCTCAACAAGGTCATCTGGCAAGTCGTTCACCTGCTTCACCAGAGCTTGCAGATCTTCGCCCTTCATCGGGTTCAGCGAGATGCGTGCCTTTTGCAGATCCGCCCGGAACGCGGGATCAGCCATCGTGGCATCAAAGGCACGACGCAGCGCCGTCACGCGATCAGCGGGCACGCCGGGGGTCGTGAAGAAAGAGGTGCCAACCTCTGTTGCATTCAGAATGGCGCCCAGAATGCGACGCTCCTCATCATTGCGGGCGAAGGACAAAGCCGTCGGCACTTCCGGCAGTTCCGGATGCGGCTTCAGCGCGAATTGCACCGGGATCGACACCTTCTTTTCCGGGTACCAATGCGGATGCGCACCCTTCAGTGCTTCCCATGACGTCGAATGGCCTTCCACCTCGCCACGTTCCAGCGCCAACATGGCATCCGCAGAGCCCTTGTAGCCCATGACGAGCTTATACTTGGCGCCAAACACATTGTTCATGACGGTGGGGTAGATGGACACGGTGGAACCGACACCGGTGCCCGCCATCTTCACCTCGGTCTTCAATGTATCGGCATGGGTCTTCACCGGCACGGTGTGCCAGATCATGACGATATTGATGAGCGGAGAGATACGGCCGATCCAGTTAAACTCAGACGTCTTGTAACGCACGCCCTGCGTGCCAAGCTTCTCGTCAATGGCCAGCGTGGGCGCGCCAATCGCAATGGCGGTTCCATCGCGCGGCGCCGTGGCCGCCATCTGGTTGACGGCAAGGAAGCTGCCAGCGCCCGGCAGATTACGCGCCACCACCGTCGGCTGGCCGGGAATATGCTTGCCGAGATGCTGGGCGAGAATGCGGGCATAGATGTCGTTGCTGCCGCCAGGCGGATAGCCAATCGTCAGATCGACCGTCTTGCCCTTGTAGAACTGCTCCGGCGTCTGCGCCTGCAGGCCTGAGAAGCCGAAGAGAGAAAGAGCCGCAACTGTGGCAGCCCGCTTCCAAAACATCATGTGCATCGCCCCTTGAGGGGCCTCCCTGATCGAATGGCGCGTTTTTATACCGTAACGGTCCCTAGGTCACGGGTCCGAAAGCGTGTTTTCCTTCACATGAGGGCACGTTTTCGGGAGCTGCCAGCGGCGATGCCGAAAAACCGGCCGGCAAGGTCGCAGCGACCTTGACACCGCCACAACCCCCACCCTATACCCCGCAGGCTTTCGCGCGGCTGGCTTGCCCCCGCGCCGGGGCGGAGTAGCTCAGCTGGCTAGAGCAGAGGAATCATAATCCTTGTGTCGGG
>CAZLBA010000182.1:0-5203 GCA_964557555.1 uncultured Beijerinckia sp. | reverse complement strand
GTCGCTTTTTTGAGTCTGTGCCAGCTCTGCGTCAAAACCCGCCGAGATGTTCGGCCACCGCAAAAATATCCTTGTCACCACGTCCGCAAAGATTCATCACCATCAGGTGATCTTTCGGCTTCTTGGGTGCAAGTTCGATTACCTTGGCAAGCGCGTGGGCTGGCTCAAGCGCGGGAATGATCCCCTCAAGCTTGCTGCAGAGCTGGAAGGCGTCGAGGGCCTCCTTGTCGGTGGCCGAAATATAATTCACGCGGCCGATATCGCGCAGCCAGGCATGTTCCGGCCCGATGCCGGGATAGTCCAGACCGGCCGAGATCGAATGGCCCTCGATGATCTGCCCGTCATCATCCATCAGGAGATAGGTGCGATTGCCATGCAACACGCCGGGCTTGCCACCGGCCAGCGAAGCGGCATGGCCGGTTGGGTCAGACAGGCCATGGCCGGCGGCCTCGACGCCATAAATCTCAACGTTGCGGTCATCGAGGAAGGGATGGAAAAGGCCGATGGCATTTGAGCCGCCACCGATCGCAGCAATGAGCGAGTCCGGCAGGCGGCCTTCAGCTGCCATCATCTGTTCGCGTGTTTCATTGCCAATCACGCATTGAAAGTCGCGCACCATGCCGGGATAGGGATGCGGACCTGCAGCAGTGCCAATGCAGTAGAATGTGCTGTCCACATTGGTGACCCAATCGCGCAGCGCTTCATTCATTGCGTCTTTGAGCGTGCGCGCGCCCGATTGCACCGGCACAACGGTTGCACCCAGCATTTTCATCCGGAAGACATTGGGCTTTTGACGCTCGACATCGACCGCGCCCATATAGACGATACATTCGAGGCCATATTTGGCGCAGGCTGTTGCTGTGGCAACGCCATGCTGTCCAGCGCCAGTCTCCGCAATGATGCGCTTTTTGCCCATGCGGCGCGCCAGCAAGATCTGGCCAAGCACATTGTTGATCTTGTGCGCGCCGGTATGGTTCAGCTCATCGCGCTTGAAATAAATCTTCGCGCCGCCAAGGTGCTCCGTCATGCGCTCAGCAAAATAGAGCGGCGAGGGGCGGCCGACATAATGGGTTGCGAGATGCGCCAGCTCTGCATGAAAGGCGGGATCCGCTTTCGCTTCCGCATAGGCTTTCTCAAGATCGAGTACGAGCGGCATCAGCGTTTCAGCAACAAAGCGTCCGCCGAAAATGCCGAAATGGCCCGTCTCGTCGGGGCCGGTGCGGAAGGAATTGGGATTGTCTTGCAGCACTGCGCGAACTCCTGAATGAGCGTCCTTTTAGGCGCTCTTGAGCGGCGAACCAAGCGGTTTGGCATTTTGTGATGCTGCCGCCCGCGCGCGCGCCATAAAGGTCTTGATGAGGGCGACATCTTTCACCCCCGGCGCGCTTTCGACGCCCGATGAAATGTCGATGCCCGGCGCCTGCGTCGCGCGGATCGCCTCTTCCACTGTCTCGATGGTGAGGCCACCAGACAGCATCCATGGCTTACGGAAGTGCCGGCCGCGCAACAGGCTCCAATCGAAGGCAAGGCCATTGCCGCCGGGCCGGGTGGCGTCCTTGGGAGGCTTGGCGTCGAAGAGCAGGCGGTCGCAAACCGCTTCGTAAGCTGCGACCTTGTCGAAATCCTCAGCTGTGCTGATGCCAAGTGCCTTCATGACGGGTAGACCGAAGCGAGCGCGGATCTCGGCCACCCGCTGCGGCGTCTCCTTGCCATGGAGCTGGAGAAGACCGGGCTTCAGGGCGGAGACGGCAGCCTCCAAAAAAGCGTCATCTGCATCGACCACCAGCGCGACAGTTTGCGCTCTTTTGCCTGCGATTTCAGATAGTTCCCGTGCCTGCTCGGTGCCGATATTGCGGGGGCTCGGCGGAAAAAAGACAAAGCCAACCATATCCGCCCCGTTCTCGAGGGCGGCCTCCAGGGTGGCGCGGGTCGAGAGCCCGCAAATCTTGATCAGAAAAGGTTCGGCCATGGCGCCTATATAGGCCGCCGGAGCCTGTTCTGCCACCGCTTAAGGGTGACGCGAGGCAGGACCGGGTAGTGCCGAAAGATGGCGGGAGCGCTCAGCCTCCTCGCGCAAATGGGCGAGATCCGATCTCGTTTCGCGAAGCGCGCGGCGATGGCGGGCCTGACGCAGCCATGTGGCAAATGAGCCGGCAACCACCCCCAGCATCGCGCAGGCAAACATCACCAGAAAGAGGGGTGCTTCAAAACGCAAACCCGACAGGTCCGAACCAAAGGGATCGAAACTGACGGGTACGCTGTGACGATTGACGATGGCGAAGGTCACGATAACGATGGCAACCGGGGTCAGCAGCAGCCATTTGAAAAAGATCTTCATCGTCACCTCCGGCCGCGCCCTCGATCAGGCGGGGGACTGGTCGTTCAGCCGCTCGCGCAGTTCCTTGCCTGTCTTGAAATAGGGCACGCTTTTCTCATCGACGGAGACTTGCGCGCCGGTACGGGGATTACGTCCCTGACGGGCATCGCGCTTTTTCACCGCAAAGGCACCAAAGCCACGCAGCTCAACGCGGTCGCCGCGCTTCAGCGCATTCGTGACCTCATCAAGAATAGCATTCACGATATTCTCGACGTCACGAAGGTAGAGGTGAGGGTTGCGCTCTGCGATGCGCTGAACAAGTTCTGATTTAATCATTGGCTTAAGATCCAGTTGGCGGCAAAAAGCCGGGCGAAACAATCAATTGACGGTGCCAGCATGCCAAATGCTCATAAGTCCGTCAAGAACACTTGCCCGTTGAATTTGCTCAGTTTTCCGCAGCCATGTCGCCACATCCGTCATGCCGGCTGCTTCAGCCATGGCGCCGCCAAGCCCAAGCAATCCAAGCCCTTCCAGATTTTTGCGACGCTTCCAGTCGCGCACGGGCAGATTGCTTGCGATCTTCTTTTCCTCTTCAAGCCACCTGATTGCTTCCGCTTCGGAACCCAACTGATCAACCAGCTTCAGCTCCAGCGCCTGACGCCCCGTAAAGACGCGGCCATCTGTGACTTGATCCAGCGCCTTGCCTTCGAGTTGGCGACGCTCCCGCACCAGCCCCCGGAACCAGTCGTAGGAATCCTTCACCAGCATTGCCAGTGCCTCGCGCGCCTCAGGCGATGTGGGCTCGAAAGGATTGGGTGAGGCCTTGAGAGGCGAAGATTTCACCTCCTCCATTTTGACGCCGACAGTCTCAAGCAGCTTCGTCATATTCGGATATTGAAACAGCACGCCGATTGAACCGACGAGTGAATTGCCTTGCGCGACGATCCGTTCGGCACCCATGGCCGCGATATAGCCGCCTGAAGCTGCAAGCCCGCCAACAACAGCTACGGTTGGCTTCTTCTCGGATAATTTGCGGATATGTTCATAAAGGCGTTCTGCGCCGCTTGTCGTGCCACCGGGGCTTTCGATCGAAACGATGACTGCTGCCGCGTGAGACTTTGCGACATCATCAATCAGCTTCAGCGTATCACGGTCGCCGGTGATCACACCTTCCACGCTGATGCGCGCGATATGCGGCTGCAGACTGGTCACGCTACCGATGCCACTCATGCGCCAGGTCACCGCTCCTGCCGCAGCAATCAGGAAGATGAAGGCAGCGACGCGCCAGAAGGTCACTTTGCGGCGCAGCTTGCGACGGTCGAAAAGATAATCAGACATCTGTTCAGGACTCGCCATGATCATGCCTCAGCTGAAGTCATTCGACCCTAGCGCACTTGCATCGGTGCTCGCAACGCGCGCCATACAAAAAAGGCCCGCATCGCTGCGGGCCTTCTCAATTTGTGAAGTGACGCAATTACTTCTTGTCGCGAGCCTTGAGCGCAGCGCCCAAAATGTCGCCAAGCGAAGCGCCCGAGTCGGCTGAGCCATATTGAGCGATGGCTTCCTTCTCTTCGGCAACTTCCAGCGCCTTGATCGACACGGATACCTTGCGTGCCTTGCGATCAAAGACGGTCACGCGGGCATCGACCTTCTCACCAACAGCGAAACGCTCAGGCCGCTGGTCAGCACGGTCACGCGCGAGTTCGCTGCGCTTGATGAAGGCAGTGAGGTCGGTGCCGGCAATCTTCACATCGACGCCGCCTTCCTTCACTTCGATCACTTCGCAGGTCACGACGGCGCCCTTGCGCAGATCGCCTTCGCCTTCCACCTTCGCCTGAGCGAAGGGGTCGCTGCCGAGCTGCTTGATGCCGAGCGAGATGCGCTCCTTCTCGACATCAACGTCGAGAACCTGCGCCTTCACCATGTCGCCCTTCTTGTATTCTTCGATCACCTGCTCGCCCGGACGCTTCCAGTCGAGGTCGGAGAGATGGACCATGCCGTCCACATCGCCATCGAGACCGATGAACAGGCCGAATTCGGTCTTGTTCTTGACCTCGCCTTCGACTTCCGAACCAACGGGGTGCTTCTCAGCGAAAGCTTCCCACGGATTCTGCAGCGTCTGCTTGAGACCAAGCGAGATGCGGCGCTTGGAGGAATCGACTTCCAGCACCTGCACATCGACTTCCTGGCTCGTCGCGACGATCTTGCCGGGATGAACATTCTTCTTCGTCCACGACATTTCGGAGACGTGGATGAGACCTTCGATGCCGGGCTCCAGCTCAACGAACGCGCCGTAATCGGTGATGTTCGTCACGCGGCCATGGAAGCGCGCATTGAGCGGATACTTGGCTTCGATGTTCTGCCACGGATCATCCTGCAGCTGCTTCATGCCGAGCGAGATGCGATGCGTGTCGTGATTGATCTTGATGATCTTCACGCGCACCGTCTGGCCAATGTTCAGCACTTCGGTCGGATGATTGACGCGACGCCAGGCGATGTCGGTGACATGCAGCAGGCCGTCAATACCGCCCAGATCCACGAAGGCGCCGTAATCGGTGATGTTCTTGACGACACCATCAATGACCTGACCTTCTTCAAGGTTGGCGACGATTTCGTGACGCTGTTCAGCGCGGCTCTCTTCAAGCACAGTGCGACGCGACACAACGATGTTGCCACGACGACGATCCATCTTGAGGATTTCGAAAGGCTGCGGAACGCCCATGAGCGGCGACACATCGCGGATGGGGCGAATATCGACCTGCGAGCGCGGCAAGAAGGCCACGGCGCCGTCGAGATCGACAGTGAAGCCACCCTTGACCTGATTGAAGATAACGCCGTCGACCTTTTCCTTGGCCTCGAACGCCTTTTCGAGCTTGACCCAGCTCT
>CAZLBA010000181.1:0-5245 GCA_964557555.1 uncultured Beijerinckia sp. | reverse complement strand
CCAGCATCGAGACGCCGAGCGTGTCAGAGAGCAGAATGAACTCCTGACGGCTACCGTCGCAGATCTTGCCGGTGCGGGTGAGGAAGTCGATGGCATATTCCCACTCTTCATAAGTGGGGCGAATGTCGCGCACAAAATCATGCATGTGACGGACGAGGGAGTCGCAAATTTCCTTCACACGGGGGTTCGGGGCGCCGCTGAAGCGCTGAATGACCGCATCCGTGATCGTCTTTTCATTAAAATCGCGCATGGCTTTCCTCCGGGCCGTGCGCAATCATCCAAATGATATATCTGCCTGACAAGCCAAGGCAAACTACAAGCCTATAGCTTCAAGCCTATAACCCCCGCTGATTTCCTCCTGCCTAAATGGAGGTCTATGCGCTCAGGGACAACGGCCCTCAAACTGATTTGTTATATTGTTGTCATCTAAAAATTCGACTCCGATCAGATCAACCAAGAGGCCGTCTGTGGAAGGGCCGGTTTAGATTGACTGTCTATAGCGACGTTAAATTCCAGTGAAAACGGGATTTCGAACGTATGTTTTGTGCTTGATTCGGGCTGATCCAGCCGCAATATTTCTGCTGTTCAAGTATAGGAGAGGGATCCGCAAGGCGATGGGGCAAACCATAATCGACATTCATCCTCATGTGATATCTCCTGACGAGCAACGCTATCCGCGCGCTCCCCTCGGCGGGATCTTGTCTGAATGGGCGCGCGATCGACCAACAACGCCATCGCAGATGATCAAGGCGATGGACGAAGCCGGCGTTACGCGGTCAGCATTGGTCCAGGCCTCGACATGCTATGGCCACGACAATCGACTTGTCGTTGATGCAATTCGTGAGTTTCCCGATCGTTTCGCCGGAGTATTCTCGGTCGATATGCTGGCGAATGATGCAACTGAAAAATTGCGTTACTGGGTTGGGCAGGGTCTCTCCTGCCTTCGCCTTTTCACGACTGGTAGCACCATGCCTGAACAGGGTGGGTGGCTTGCCGACCCACGCTCCTTCAAGGGTTGGGAGACAGTTCAGGAGTTGAATATCCCAGTCTGTGTGCAAATGCATATGGCAGGAATGCCCCAGCTCATGACGCTCCTGCGGAACTTTCCCCGCGCCACTATTATTCTCGATCACCTCGCATCACCTGATGCGAGAGACGGAGAGCCCTATCAGGCCGCACAACCGCTATTTGATCTTGCTTCAAATCCTAATATCTTTCTCAAGGTCACCATTCGAAATATCCGGATGATTGCCGAGGGGGGCGGACGATTCGAGCCCTACTTCCGCAAGGTCGTGGATGTTTTTGGTGCCCATCGGATTGCATGGGGATCTAATTTCCCGACCTCCGATGTGTCACTTAAGAAGATCGTAGAAGAAAGCAAGCAGGCTTTCAGTTTTCTCACGGATGACGAGCGAAACAACATCTTCTATCGGACAGCTGAGAAACTTTATCCAACTCTCAAAAGATAAATTCGCCAAAGGGAGGTTCAAATGAAAGCGTTGGTCACAGGCCTGTTCTGTGCAGCCATATTGGCCTGCACTGCTCATGCGCAAAGCAACACTTCGAAAATCATTGTTCCCTTTGCGCCCGGTGGCGGACAAGATGTGCTCGCACGTGTTTTGGCTCCAGAACTCGCTGCACAACTCGGTGAAAGTTTTATCATTGAAAATCGGGCTGGCGGTGGAGGCTCAGCTGGCTCGACTTTGGTTGCTCGCTCAGCGCCAGATGGAAAGACGCTTGTGATGGCAGCCTCCAGCCACACCATCAGCGCGGTGCTCGATCGCAAGAGCCCCTACGATCCTGTCAAAGACTTTACGGCGGTTGCTCATATCGGATCGGGCGCCTACATCATGCTGGTCAGTGCTACTGTCAAGGCAGCAAATGTTGCCGAGCTGATCTCTCATGCGAAAGCCAATCCCGGAAAAATGAACTATGCGTCAGCCGGCGTTGGTAGCGCCACACACTTGGCTGCCGCTTACTTTGCCAGTCGTGCGGGTATTGATGTTGTGCATGTCCCTTTCAAGAGCACAGCGGAAGCCTTAAACGCGTTAATGCAAGGCGAGACGCAATTGCTGATTGTCCCAACGCTTGGATCTCAAGCTTTCATCGGTAATCCGCAGCTGCGCTTGCTGGCAGTTGTGTCGCCTGTCAGGATTCCAACTCTGCCCAATGTACCAACTGTCATCGAAAGCGGTTTGCCAGGATTTGAGTTTTCCTCGTGGTTTGGCTTACTTGGGCCAGCTAATATGCCAGCTGATGTGACACGGCGGCTTAACACGGCGGTCAATAAGGTGCTCGCCATGCCCAATATCGTTGCTGCCATTGAACTGCAGGGAATCGAGCCGAGGGCGCTTGATCACGCGCAATTCACAAAGCTTCTGTCCGAGAACCTTGAAAGTACCAAGGAGCTGGTCAAGGCTGCTGGGATTGTGAATAATTAAATAATTCAGTTACGGCGTGAGAGGGGGACGGCAACGCTCTCCTCTCAACTTCGGCTTTCCGCTGTGAGCATGATATTAAACGCGCCTGGATTGTTTCCGCACACTGTCGCAACCAGTAAGCAAGGCACTCCAAATCATTCCATCGCAGCAAAGGATCTTGGCTTGAGCCCTGATGCCCGAAGCTGACCGTGACTATCGTGCCCATCGGTAATAGCCTTATGGTGTGCATTATTTGATGTGATCATCTACTGCTCGGAAATACATTACAATGCTGGTGGAACAGTCTGTTAAATCCTCTCAGCCTATGCGATAAATCACCGATAAAAATAAGCGCTTGGGAGGGCCACATGAGAAAATTTCTCACCTCAGTGTTGATTGGAATGGCATGCTTGCTGCTGCCATCTTATGCAGAAGCTCAGCAATGGCCATCAAAACCAATTAAACTCATTGTACCTTGGGCAGCTGGTGGCGCTGGTGATGTGATAGGGCGCTTGTTTGCGGAACAGATGAGCAAGAAATTAGGCCAACAAGTCTATGTCGAGAACCAAGCTAGCGGCGGTGGATTAAACGGTATTCAAGCTGTTATGCGGGCCCCGCCTGACGGTTACACGTTGATGATTTCAGGGCTTCCATCGCATGTCTTGACACCTCTCATGAATGAAAATGCAAAATTCGACCCGATTAATGACTTTACGCATATTGCTTATCTTGGAGGTACACCAACGCTTTTGTGCGTCCATACCTCCAGTCCAATCAAGACCTATGCACAGTTGGTTGAATTTGGACGCTCTGAAAAAGCGGGCGTGCATTATGTCTCCCCCGGCCTGGGGACAACCGGCAATGTTGTCGCTGAATATCTTGGGTATAAAGAGCGCATCAAGATGGCCCTTATTCCTTACAAGGGTGGTGGACAGGCAATCGTTGATCTGATTTCAGGTCATGTAAAGATCGGCAGCATGACCTGGTCTACGACGCGCGAGCATGTTTTGGCGGGAAGTTTACGCCCTATCGCGATTACCTCTGACGAACGCTTGTCCGAAATTCCCAATGTACCCACACTCAAAGAACTCGGTCATCCAGACCTTGTCACCGTCACGTGGTTCTCAGTTTCAGGCCCACGCAGCCTGCCAGAGGATGTTGTCTCACGACTGAACACTGCACTGGTGAGCGCGTTTGAAGAGCCGGAGATCAAGGGCTTTTTCGCCCGTGACGGGATCAAGGTGAAGAGGATGACTTCAGGAGAATTTACATCCTTCATGCAGCAGGAAGTCGCCATGTGGACCACGGCTATCAAGCAGGCTGCGGTGAGGTAAGCTTGCCCCGATTCGACGTCTGATAAAATTTAATCATGCTCAACACACGCTGAGCAAACGGGAGAGGCGCTATGTTTCTGCGAAATGCCTGGTACGCAGCCGCTTGGGGATATGAACTCGAAAAGAACAAAACACTCGCGCGAACTTTTCTTGGTGAAAAGGTAGTCTTGTTCAGGACTCAAGATGGCAAGCCATACGCTTTGGAAGACAGATGCAGTCACCGTGCAGCGCCGCTTTCATTGGGTGAGGTCGTCGGTGAAACAATCGCATGTGGCTATCACGGGTTACGGTTTAATCATCAGGGCAAATGCGTTCTGGTACCAGGCCAAGATTCGATTCCGGCAAAAGCGGGCATCCGCTCCTATCCCATCGTTGAGCGATGGACGGTTATTTGGATATGGATGGGCGATCCAGCCAAATGCGATGAAGCCCTCATTCCCAGTCTCAACTGGCTTGATTCACCTGAATGGACCGCCACTCCTGGTTACATTTATCTGAAGGCGAACTACCAGCTCCTTGTCGACAATCTGCTCGACCTCACCCATGTGAGCTATGTTCACCGCAAGACCATCTCCGGCGATCCGCGTGAAGCTACAACTCCAACAAGAGTCGAGCCCCTTCCAGATGGCGTTCGTGTTGGCCGCTGGATGATCGACTTTGTTCCGCCCCCTCTGTTTAAGAAGGTGGGGAACTTCGAAACGAATGTTGACCGCTGGCAATGGGTCACATGGAAGGCCCCGTCTACTGTGTATCTGGATGTTGGTTGCGCAACGACGGGCACCGGTGCGCCTGAAGGTGACCGTTCACAAGGCATCACCATCTGGTCGAATCACTTGATCACGCCTGAGACGGAAGAAACGTCGCATTACATGTTTTGCTTTGCCCGAAATTTTGATCTTAGCAGTAGCGAAACCTCAAAGCTTCTCTACGAGGGATCTAAAGCGACATTTCTCGAAGATGCTGTCATACTCGAAGCTGAGCAAAAGAATTTGAAGGGTGGAGATATCACCCATCTTGTAGATTTGACTGCTGATGCAGCTCAGTTGCGCGCCCGAAGAATGCTGAAGCAGCTGATCGAGAAAGAGCAGCTCATTGAATGAGGCAATTGAAAAGACCGCATAGCGCCGACTGAACTGACATGATGTAGCCACCATGGTTCATGGTTGTGCATTGATCTGAATGAGAAACCGTCCAGAGGTTTGCTCACAGGGCTGTTTTGTTTGCTCATTGTGGACGCGACAGCGGGCGTTGCGTGGGATGATAGAGGACAAGAAAACTCTGATTTAACGGCCGCTGAGCTGATCTCCCAAACTTCGTTTTTGGAGAGTTCTATGACCCTAGGGCTCTGCGCCCCGATCATGCGCGCAGCGACTCGAATTCGAGATCGTACGCAGCCTCATCGACAAGGTATTGATCCATGAAGGCAACGATGGCTGAGCGCAGATCGAACTGATTGGCGACATTGCAGCCATGGTTGAAGTTGCGCTTGGG
>CAZLBA010000180.1:0-5278 GCA_964557555.1 uncultured Beijerinckia sp. | reverse complement strand
AGTCCGCATGTCGCTCGGAGGCGTGCGTGATGAGGCGGAAATCCGCGGCCACCGTCGCACCTATATCGGCTCCATGCCCGGCAAGATCATTCAGTCGATGCGCAAGGCCAAGAGCGCCAACCCGCTCTTCCTGCTCGATGAGATTGACAAGATGGGCATGGACTTCCGGGGTGACCCCTCTTCGGCTCTGCTCGAAGTGCTCGACCCTGAGCAGAACTCAACCTTCAATGATCACTATCTGGAAGTCGATTACGACCTCTCGAATGTGATGTTCGTGACGACGGCGAATACGCTGAACATCCCTGCACCCTTGATGGACCGCATGGAGATCATCCGCATCGCCGGCTACACGGAAGATGAAAAGGCCGAGATCGCCCGCAAGCATCTCATCCCCGCAGCCGTGCAGAAACACGGTCTGGCGGCGAAGGAATGGGCCATTGAAGACGACGCTCTTCTGATGCTGATCCGTCGCTACACGCGCGAAGCGGGTGTGCGCAATCTTGAGCGTGAAATCTCCAACCTCGCCCGCAAGGCGGTGAAGGAAATTCTCACCACCAAGAAGAAGAAAGTTGTCATCACCGCTGCCAATATCTCGGACTATCTCGGCGTGCCGAAGTATCGTTATGGCGAGGCGGAGACGGAGGATCAGGTGGGCGCAGTGACCGGCCTTGCCTGGACTGAGGTGGGTGGCGAGTTGCTGACCATCGAAGGCGTCATGATGCCCGGTAAGGGTCGCATGACGGTGACGGGCAACCTGAAGGATGTGATGAAGGAGTCGATCTCAGCGGCGGCGTCTTATGTGCGCTCCCGTTCGGTTGACTTCGGCATTGAGCCGCCTCTCTTTGAACGGCGCGACATCCATGTCCACGTTCCGGAAGGCGCAACGCCCAAGGATGGCCCGTCTGCCGGTATCGCCATGGCGACCGCCATTGTGTCGCTGCTGACGGGCATCCCCGTTCGTCGTGACATTGCCATGACGGGTGAGGTGACGTTGCGCGGCCGCGTCCTGCCCATCGGTGGCCTGAAGGAGAAGTTGCTCGCAGCTCTGCGCGGCGGCCTCAAGAAGGTGCTGATCCCGGAAGAGAATGCCAAGGATCTGGCTGATATCCCGGACAATGTGAAGAACGCTTTGGAGATCGTTCCCGTGTCGCGCATGGAGGAGGTGCTGCAACATGCACTGACCCGCCAGCCGACCGCCATCGTCTGGGAAGAGGACGTGCCCGTGAAGGGCAAGGGCCTGCCCGATGAAGACCAATCAGGCGTGGTGGCCCACTGAAGGCCAGCGCGACACAGACCCACAAAATGAGCCGCGGAGACTGATTCTCCGCGGTTTTTCTTTGGCTTTGGCCCTTGCGTCCGAGGCTTCCGACCTGTAGCACCCCCTCACGGCTGAGCTTTGCCTTGGAGGCAGGGCGGCCCCCCGGATGGCGTCCGCCCCTTGAGGCCAGCGCCAACACACAGGAAGACTTCAGATGAACAAGATGGAACTCGTCGAGCATATCGCCGCCAAGACGCAGCAGACCAAGACGGATGCCGCCGCGGCTCTCGACGCCATGCTGGAAGGCATCACCGAAGCGCTGAAGAAGGGCGACGAAGTGCGCCTTGTGGGTTTTGGTACCTTCGGCGTGAAGCACCGCGCCGCCAGCAAGGGCCGTAACCCCACCACCGGCGCTGAAATCGAAATTCCCGCTTCCAACAGCGCCCGCTTCAAGGTCGGCGCCGCTCTCAAGGCCGAGCTGAACAAGAAGTAAGCTTCGGGGCGAGGTGAAAAGATCAGGGCGGCCCCACAAGGTCGCCCTTTTTTATGGGCGCAACAGGCACAAGACGAAAAGTCGCCCCCTTGGCACTTGCACATCAACCCATCCCCAGCCTAAAACGCGGGCGAGGGCGGTTAGCTCAGTTGGTAGAGCATCTCGTTTACACCGAGAGGGTCGGCGGTTCGAGCCCGTCACCGCCCACCATTTAAAAACAGATGTTTAGCCACTGGCGCGCTTTGATGGGAATCGGTTTCGTCACAGGTTGCGTCACAGGTTGGCGCAGACTCGGGCAGTTTATTCCAGCAGCCAGGCCCTGAAGGCCTCCACCTTTGCCAGATGGGTCGAGCGTGAGGGTGAGACGAGAAAGTAGCCATTGGGCGAGGCCAGGCGCAGGTTGAAGGGTTCGACTAATCGGCCTTCGCGCAGATCATGATCCACAATGGTTGATCGGCCTAGCATGACGCCCAGCCCATCTATCGCAGCTTGCAGAGATGTAATCAGCAAATCGCAATTGATTTGCGAGGTAAAGGCGAGTTCGCGCAGGCCTGCGGCTTCGAGCCAGAAGGGCCATTCATCCGGCACAATGGCGGATGAGGTGCGGATGATTGTTGTGCTGGCGAGGTCCTTGATGTGTGTCAGCGGGCCTTCGCGTTTGAGAAGCGCAGGAGCGCACACAGGAAAGATCTCATCGGTCGTGAGGCGATCTGCCCGCACGCCTTGCCAATCACCTGCGCCATGCCAGATCGCCACATCAAAATCGAGGCGCATATCGGGGGTGAAGTGTTGCATGGTCTGAATGCGCAAGGTGATCTGCGGGTGGCGCGCACGAAACTCTACAAGACGTGGCAGTAATTGTTTAATGGCATAGGTGCCCAGACATTGCAGGTTGAGCACATCATCATCCTGATAGCGTGAGAGCCTGTCGCTGGCAGCAGCAATTTCGATCAAGGCGGCGCGCACAGAGCGCAGATAGGTCTGCCCTGCATCCGTCAGGCTGATGCCATTCGGGCCGCGCTGAAATAGCCGCAGGCCCAGCGCTGCTTCGAGATTGCGTATCTGATGCGTCACCGCTGTTTGCGTCAGATTCAACTCTGTCGCCGCGCGGGTAAAACTCAACTGCCGTGCCACCGCCTCAAAGGCGCGCAAGGCAGACATGCTGGGAAGATGTGTTTTCTGGTTCATGGTCGCTTCGCACAGATCTGGCTCAGGCTAGAGCAGATCTGCGCGAGCGTCCACTTGCCTCATTGCGGCTCAATACCTGCAGCCTTGATCAGGCTTGTCCATTTGACGAGTTCGTTCTTGAGATAGGCGGTGAACTGGGTTGCGCTTTGATACTCGACTTCAGCGCCCGTCGCCTCCAGACGCTTGCGCACTTCTGGATCATTCAGCACCTTTCCCAGCTCTTCAGACAGCACCTTGACAATGTCAGCTGGCATCTTGGCTGGGCCGAACATGCCAGCCCAAGCGATGAGGTCGAATTCCGGCATAACCGTCTCATGCAGCGTCGGCACATCCGGCAGGGCCGCGCTACGCTCGCGGGTGAGAACAGCCAGAGGCCGCATCTTTCCGGCCTTGATATTGGCGATACCATTGCTGAAATCGACGACCATGAGTGGCAGATGTCCTGCCATCAGATCGGTGGCGGCTTGTGGATTGCTCACATAAGGCACGCGCACCATGTCGATCCCGGTGCGCTGTTTCATGACTTCGCCACTGATCTGTCCAGTGCTATTGCCATGCCCGTAAGACAGCTTGCCGGGGTTTGCCTTTGCATAAGCGACCATTTCCTTGATCGTTTTGAAAGGCTGATTTGGGTTTGAGACAATGACGGATGGGAATCCGCCAACACGACCGATTGGCGTGAAATCTTTCTCCTGATCATAGGGAACATTCTTGAACAGGCCGGGCGCTGCAGAATGGGTTGAGTTGGTGGTCAGGAAGAGTGTGTAGCCGTCAGGGGCAGCGCGCACCACATTTTGCGCAGCAAGCAAGCCACCTGCACCGGGTTTGCTTTCCACCACGATGGGCTGCCCCAATCTCTGCCCCAGATATTGCGCGACAATGCGTGCAGCTGAGTCAGACACGCTGCCCGGCCCAAAGGGGATGATGAGCGTGATAGGCTTTTCAGGATATTTTGCAAAAGCGGATTGGCTGGCGCTGACGATGACAGCAGCGCAGAGAGCCGCGAGCCCCAAGCGAAACTTGTGCTTCATCTCTTCCTCCCTTGCCGCCCCTTTCTGGGGTCTGGCGTTGCAAGTCTATAGGCTTGCCGCAGTGTTGAAAAGCGCCCCGCTTGATGTTGGGGCGCTCACTTTTTTAAAAGCGGTCAGACGTGTCGAGATTGAACAGGCGCTTGGCATTGAGCCCCAGAATGTTACGCTTGGCCTGTTCGCTCAGGAAGTCGAGGTCCCAGATCGTGCTTGGCAGATCCATATCCCAATGGGGATAGTCCGATGAATAAAGCAGCTGCGTCTCTGCATTGATCATCTCGAATGTGACTTCCAGCGCTTTGCGGTTATTCACCATCTCCATAGGCTGCGTGGTGTAATACATCTCACGCATGTAATCGCTCGGCAGCTTCTTCAATGCGGGCGCTTCGGACGAACGCATTCGGTAATCATTGTCGAGCCGCTGCATGAGCCATGGAACCCAGGCAAGCCCCGACTCGATCCAGATGACTTTCAATTTCGGAAAGCGCTCCGGCAAGCCATTCACGATCCAGTTCGCGCAATGCACGACATTGAAGAAAGTGAACCCAAGCGCATGAGCGGTAATGAAACGGTTGGTCAGCGAGATCAGCTGGTCATTCCAGTTATAGGAAGCGTGGAAGGACAGCGGAAGGCCCATTTCTTCCAACAGTGCATAGGTCTTCATGAAGGCATTGTCATAGACGGGCTTGTAACGTGTCGAAACAACCATGAAGCCGATGACGCCCGGCTTGCCACCAAAATCCTTCACCATCTGATAGGTGGCCTCAGGATCATTGAAGGGCAGGTAGAGCATTGACTTGAGGCGCTTGTTCGCGGGCAGCACCTTTTCGACGAGCCAGCGGTTATAGGCGCGGGCCAAACCTACCTCGACCTCAATCTGTGGATGCAGACCCATGAAGAGCATGGGCGTCGGGAAGATGCAGGCATAATCAACGCTGATTGCGTCCATCCAGCGCAAGGTCTGTGCGACTTCGCGCGGCGTGCCATCAGCGGGGAATGTCTCGTGCTTGCGCTCCATGTAGCGAGTGATGCGACCCGCACCGTCCTGATAACCGGGCTGGTCAATCAGCATCGAGCCCGGTCCCTTATAGGCGAAGGTGTTGGCAGCAACCTGACGCAGGACGGGGTCTTCGATGTAATCGAGAATGTCCTTGAAATTATCGGTCTCATAATGATGCGCGTCGATATCGACGACCAGCACCTTGTCAAGACCGCGCTCCACGGCCTGCTTGCGTGCATTTTCGAGATGTTCAGCAGAGTTGAAGCTCTCCACCGACATGTCGAAAGCAGATGTGCTCGAACGGTAAAACA
>CAZLBA010000179.1:2379-5311 GCA_964557555.1 uncultured Beijerinckia sp. | reverse complement strand
CGCGCTCCAGAAACCCGCCGACAAAGCGAGGAACAGACCGAGGCGGTGAATGCCGAGCGTGCCGATCGAATAGCCGATGAAATCACGAAAGAACGTGTTTTCATGCTCGGCCGTTTTGACCGGTTCACCCTTCTTCGGATTTGTGGCGGAGAGGATGAGCGAACCGTGCAAAGCCAATGCAAGCGTCGTGGTGAAGAAGAAGGTCACCGCGATCATGTGCGCTGGATTGTAGTGGAAGTGCAGATATTGATATCCGACATTCGACACCCAATCGAGATGGCTGAAGATGCCATAGGGGAAACCGTGTCCCCATGCGCCAAGCAACACCGGCCGCACAACGACGAGCGTTACATAAGCGAGGATCGCAACCGAGAAGGCGAAGGGCACATGATAGCCAATGCCGAGTTTGCGACAGATCTCAACCTCGCGCAGTGCCCAAGATGAGAAAGCGCCAATCGCACAGATCGTGATGATCTGCCACAATCCGCCTTCCATCAAAGGCGCAAGGCCCAGACCATATTTCAGGTCAGGCGGTGCGATATTGATCTGCCAAATATTCCACGTTGGCCCCTGTGACGCGCCGTAGATAATCAGCGCTGTACCGAGCAGCGTGAAGAACATGGTCGTGACGCCAAAGAAGCCGACATAAAACGGGCCGACCCAGAAGTCGAACAGATCCCCGCCAATCAGCGTCCCGCCACGGACCCTGTATTTCTTTTCGAAGCTGAGCATGGTCATGGCCCGTTGCCCCATTCTCGCGCAGACGCATGTGAGCGCACTGCAAGGCTAATAATGCGTGTGAATGATCCGGGCGGGACGAAGCCCGCCCGAATCCTGTTTGGCCTTAGCCAACCAGATTGAGCACCACGCCCACCGGAGTGGGAGCAGGAGCCACTTCACTGACCTTGACGCGCGCAGGACGCGGGCCTTCGATCCAGTTAAAGCGATCTGTGCTGAGCATGATGAAGTGCAGCGTCAGTGCGAGCACTGCGAGCCACAGCGTCAGGCCGATCATCGCGCGACGGGGGTCGAAGAGATACCAAATTTTGTACATGGTGCTCTCCTTAACCGATCAAGCTTGTCAGGCCGGTGGTGACGCCATCGAGAAGAGCGTAACCCTTCACGCTGGGGAACCACGGACGCCACTGCCACACAAGGAAATGTGCAACAATCGCGATCACGATATAACCAACCGTGCTGGAGACGAAGAAGGAGTGGAACTCCTTGGCTTCCTCTTCATTGAGGCCGGTAATCGTACTCCTCTTGTTTTCCATCATTTTTCCAACCTCCGCTACAAACCATCACGCAGTGGCAAGCCACATTGCAATGGTGCTCGACGCGCAAGCACGCCGATCCAGTATCCCCGTGGGAAGCGGGGAACTCTTGAGAGGCGACTAACCCATGAAAGCCATGGGGATCGTCGCACTCGCAAGCTCTCGCGCCTCTGCAAACAAGGAGAGGCGCCGTGTTGAAGAAGCAGTCACGCGGCGAAATGCTGCGGCTGCCAGAAAGAGCGGGAACGTCATCACATAGATGACGCGATATTCACGCGAATGGCGAAGGCTAGAACGCCGGCGCGGCGTCGTTGCTGGTTCGCGCAAGACATCGAGAGAGGTCATGAGGGGCTCCCTTCAGACAGCGCTTTGCGCGCTGTGTTCACAATTTCCGGTGTCACTTGATCAAGGCCAGCACCGCGTGCATTTCGTTCCGCCGCATCACGCAAGCGACGCGCGGCGGAGATGCGCACAAGCACAGGGCTTTGGGCGAGAACCTGATCGAGCAACTCCTTCGCCTCTTCGCTCCAGGGCATTTCAGCCTCAAGCCGCGATGGGGTTGCATCAATCCTGTCGAGATCATTGGCGAGAGGCAGGATGTGGAACAGCGCATCAAACAGCGCGTTGCATACTTCCTGAACCAGATAGACTGCACCCGAATAGCCCATGAAAGGCGTACCCGTGTGGCGGCGAATGATCGCGCCGGGGAACGAGGCTGCGATATAGCAACCACGCGCACCCGCTTCCTGCATATACATGCGCTCATTGAAGCTGCCGAACATGACAAGCGGCGGCTTGGTTTTGATGAGATGGCGTACGGATGCATTGTCAGGCTTCACGCCCGCCTTGCGTGATATCGCAAAGGAACAGGGCAAGCCCATTTCATCTTCCAGGAAATGACGCAAACCGCGCGCATAGGTTTCATTCGCGACGACTGCGAAATTCGCTGTGCCAAAAAAGTCCTGCGTAACGGAGCGCCACAGGTCCCACAGGGGCTTGATGGTCGTGTGTTTTTCGCACTCGATGAACGGCTCCGGGTCAAGACCCAGAAGTTCACCGAGCTTACGCAGGAAGAGGGTTGTACTGTGCAAGCCGATCGGTGCTTGCAAGTAAGGCCGCTCAAGCGTCTCGCAGAGCGCGCGGCCAAATTCGCGATAGAGGCAGACATTCACCTCAGCCTCGGCCAGTTTCGGCACGTCGGCAAGATGACTGCCCATGGGGAAGGTCATATGGACTTCGGCGCCAATGCCTTCGATCAGTCGCCGCACTTCAGCGAGATCGGAGGGCATATTGAACGTGCCATACATCGGGCCAATGATATTGACCTTCGGTTTGGCGCCTTCCTTGCGCGGCTTCAATTTCGGCACGCGCTTGGCGCCATGTTCTTTCCACAACCAAACAAGCGCGCGATCGGCGCTCTGCCATTGGTCTTCATCAATGGTACGCGGCAAAAAGCGCTGGATGCTGGTGCCTTCAGGCGTCGCACCACCACCGATCATCTCGGCAATGGAGCCCGTGACAACAACGCTCGGCATCGAATGGTCGAGCGTGTCATGGGCGCGTTTCATTGCCTGTTCGGTGCCGTGCTGGGCGAGTTCTTCCTCACCAAGACCCGTCACAACGACAGGCAGCTCATGCGGCGGCAGAGCATCGGTGTA
>CAZLBA010000179.1:0-2344 GCA_964557555.1 uncultured Beijerinckia sp. | reverse complement strand
CAGCATCAGACTGGCTCCTCCGTGTGACGAGCAGCGGCAGCCTTTTCCATCTTGCGGCGGAAGGCTTCACGAAACTCCGGACGATCTTTGGGTTGCTGCTGCCACACACCCGCATTGTGGCCAGTGCCGACGCCTTCGAAGAACGCGGTCATCGCATCAAAGCGGGACTTGTTAGCAATTGCCGTGTTGACGATTTGCGCCAGCGAACCTGCCCCGGCAGGTCCAAACAGAGGACGCGCAGACACGAGATTGGTGAAATAGAGCGACGGAATCCCCGCCTCTTTCGCCTTCTGCACAACAGGTGTCGTGCCAATGGCGAGATCGGGTCGGAACTCTGCAACGGCTGCATTATCCTGCTCAAGTGACGCGCGATAGGTGACGCGTGTGCCGCGGGCCTCCAGCCATTCGCGATCAGCATCGGACCAAGGCGTGCGTGCACAGGCGGTGCCGACATAAGGCACATCTGCGCCGCTCTCGATGAGGAGACGCGCGACCAGCAATTCGGAGCCTTCATAGCCCGACACCGTGACGCGACCCTTGATCGGATTGGCAGCAAGCGCGCCCTTGATCGCGGGCAAGAATTTATTCTTGGCGGCTGCGATTTTGTCCGGCGCAACATTGGCCGCAGCTCCGATAGCTTCAAGCCAGGAGGCTGTGCCATCAACACCCACGGGGCCAGAGCCAACAACAGAACGACCAGCCGCTTCAAACTCGCGAATGCTGGCCTTGTAGAAAGGATGAATCGCGGCCACCACTGCGCAATCGAGCGCGCTATAAAGCTCACGCCATTCACGCGTTGGCACGACGGGACCAGCTGCGAGTCCCAGAGGTTCCAGCAGTGCTGCAATGCTCATCGGATCTGCCGGGAACATCTCGCCCAGCAGAGTCACAGTCGGCTTCGTAGATGGACCCGTGCGCGGAGCTTGCACGGGACCGCGCATTGCTTCATGACGCGCATAATTCAACATAGCGCCTGCGAGCACGTCCTTGGCTTCCGCATGAGTGGGGACGCCAAAGCCCGGCACATCAATGCCGATGATGCGAACGCCATTGATTTCTTTTGGCAGCAATTGCAGCGGCACGCCTGAGGCTGTTGGCACGCAGAGATTGGTGATGACGATCGCGTCATAAAGTGCCGGATCTGCCATTTCGAATGCAGCAGCGCGGATGTCTTCAAAGAGCTTGCCCGTTACCAGCGTCTCTGAATTGAATGGCACATAACCGACGGAGCGCTTTGCGCCATAAAAGTGGCTCGTAAAAGTGAGGCCATACACGCAGCACGCAGAGCCTGACAGGATCGTCGCCGTGCGGCGCATACGCAAACCCACACGCAGCGAGCCGAAAGCGGGGCACATGCTTTGGGGTTGATCATGCGGACCTTTGGGATAGTCCGCCGCATATTGGTCGAGCACGTCGCTCTTGCCCGCAGCTTTCGCTGCGCGCAGCATCTCATCAGCGCCTGCATGGCAGCCGCCGGTCTCAGCGTGAACCTGATCTGATGCTGTGGGCTGGACGTGGTCTGTCATGGCCTCACACCGTGTCGTAAATGACTTCGAGGGACGGCTTTTCGATCACTGAGCGACCGCACATGTCTTCAATCGTGGCAGGCTCCAGAACGACATCGCGACCAACCACATCGCTCTTGAAGAGGCCGAGCAGACCATCCTGCGACAAAGGCGTGGGGCGCATAGGTGGCGCTTCAGCAACATTGCGCGCGAGCTCTTCAAAGAGCGGACCCCATCGGTCACCGGGGCGGCCGATAATCTGATAATTCGCGCTTTTGCGACGGATCTCTTCATCAGCAGGAATGGCTGCCAAGATCGGGATGCCGACAGACTCAGCAAAGGCTTGCGCTTCGCCGGTGTGATCATCCTTGTTGATGACCATGCCGGCGACACCGACATTACCACCCAGCTTGCGGAAATATTCCACCGCCGAGCAGACATTGTTGGCGACATAAAGCGACTGCAGATCATTTGAGCCGACGACGATCACCTTCTGGCACATGTCGCGGGCAATCGGCAGACCGAAGCCGCCGCAGACCACGTCGCCCAGGAAGTCGAGCAACACATAGTCAAAGCCCCATTCATGGAAGCCGAGCTTTTCGAGCAATTCAAAGCCGTGAATGATGCCGCGACCACCGCAGCCACGTCCGACTTCCGGCCCGCCGAGTTCCATCGCGTAAACGCCATCGCGCTTGAAACAGACATCACCGATGCGCACTTCATCGCCTGCGAGCTTTTTCTTGGTCGAGGTTTCGATAATGGTCGGGCATGCGCGACCACCGAATAGAAGGGACGTCGTGTCGCTCTTCGGATCACAGCCAATGAGCAGAACTTTCTTG
>CAZLBA010000178.1:0-5460 GCA_964557555.1 uncultured Beijerinckia sp. | reverse complement strand
GCGAAGGACACATCACCGGTCATGAAAGCGCGCGAGGAGGGGAGCCAGCCTTTGCGGAAAGCGTCGGTGAAGATCAGCCGGCTTTGCGGTTCAACGTGAAGCAACACGCCATCAAGATCATGTGCCTCTCCGTTTGGTCCTTCCATGCGTGTGAAGAAACGCCCGCCGCTGCGCAATTCAAGTTCCGCCTTTGTGACGCGCCACGGCTTTGGGCAGAACCATTGCTGCAACAGTTGGGGCTCCGTCCAGCAACGCCAGATCGCGGGCAGGGGCGCATGGAGCAGGCGCTCGATTTGCAGAGTGTGGTCGTTGGCTGACATCGGGGAGCCTCGTGAGGAATAGGTGCAATCATCTTGCGCCTTTGGAGGTGCTTCCTTCAAGCGATGCGGGGGTAGGAAGCACTTTTGATGTGAAATAAACTGATCCTCATCAAATCAGCGAGGCTCTGCCTTATGGCAACAGCCGCGGATGGAGGGGCGTGAGACATGACCAACAAGCTCTATGGCATCAAAGCCTGTGACACGATGAAGAAGGCGCGCAGCTGGCTTGATGCCAAGGGCGTCGCTTATGACTTCCACGACTACAAAGTCGCGGGCATTTCAGAGACCAAACTCAAAGGCTGGTCGAAGCAGGTGGGCTGGGAACTATTGCTCAATCGCGCCGGCACGACCTTCCGCAAATTGCCCGACGCTGATCGTGAAAATCTGACAGAAGCCAAAGCCATCAAACTGATGGTCGCCCAGCCCTCGATGATTAAGCGCCCGGTGCTGGAAAGCGGCGGCAAGATCCTTGTAGGCTTCAAGCCTGAGATCTACGCCAAGGAACTCGGTTGAGCCCTTCAAAAAGAAAAACTCCGCGCCCGGGATTAAAGGGGGAAGGGGTCCCGGGACGCGGAGAAGGGAAAGGCAAACGGGAGGAATGCCTGCAACCCTCTACGCAGCAGATTATGGGTGGATCACTTCAATCCGAATTCATCAGTCTGTGAGGGCGCGTTGTTCACGGTGCGAGGCCGGCCAGTGCGGCTGCGGCCTCTTTCAGTCCCTTGTCCTGCGCCTGCTGATAGAGCGCGCGGGCGCGGGCTGGATCTCCCCTGATGCCGCGTACGCCCATACGTTCGAGCACCCGCGGATCATGCGTCTGGGCCAACGCCAGAATGGCGGTGGGATCGCCCGCATCAATCGCCCGTTCAAGGATCACGCGGGCACCCATGATGTCGCCATCACGAACCGCTTGGGCTGCCTTGTCTGCGAGGCGGCGCATGTCCGATTGCGACAGCGTGCCGGGCTGGGTTGCGGCGGGGGCAGGGGCCGCAGCGGGGGCGGGTTCGGTCGCCTGAGGGGCAGACGTGATGGGCACGGAAGGGGTGGGATTGGTGAGCCCGGCAAAGCGGCTCATGGCCTGTGCCAGCTCACGCTGGGCAGCCTCACGCTGGGTCTGGCTGACGGGGGCCATCTCTGGGCCGGGCGCGGCGACAGGGGTGGCGGGGCGCAAGGCCAGCACCAGCATCAAGACGGCAAGCAGGGTAGCGCCAGCCAGTGCCAGTTGGGGCAGATTGCTTTTCGGCAGTCGGGCGGCAAGCGCGATCAACGTGCGTTCCATGAGCGGGCCTCCTTTTCTCCGGGCAAGGGTTTGTCATCGGCGGACAGGCTTGAGGCCGCGACTGTGGCGGAGCGTGTACGGTCCTCGTGGTTCCGTTTGACTGTGGCAGGGGCTTCCTTCATCGCCGCGGCGGTCGGGCGGCTGCTGCGCTTTGTGGCGCTCCGGCCACGGCGACGTGGGGTTTCCTCAACCGCCGGGATCATCTCTTGCGCCTCCTGAGCCTGTGCGACGACCGCACGTCGGCTTGAGCGCGCCGAGCGGCTTTTGCGGGTCAGATCGGCCACCTCCTGCTCGGCTGCGGGGGCGAGGGGCTCCAAGCCCAGATCTGTGCGGGAGTTGGCACGGGCGCGGCGATAGCTGCGGCGGCTCTTGCGCGGCTCTTCTTCAGCCTGCGGGGCTGGATCTATTTCAGGCTGAATGGGCGTCTGGCTCCAGCCCCAGGCCTTCATTTGGGCGCGGGCTTGGGCCTGTTCTGGCGAGACCGCCGCTGGGGCGTTTGCCGTGGTCGGGGCATCCTGCTTGCGCAAACCCGGCACAGACAGCCCGTCAGTAAAGACCTGAGCCTGTGCGAGAGGGCTCAGGCAGAGGGCGAGGCTGGCGCTTAGAAGAAATGTCCGCACGATCCTTGCTCCGGTGGAACCTTTTGGCTTTCGCAGCAGACTTCGCCTTGCAAAATGGTCAGGCCGTGATGGCTCTTGGGCAGGGATGTGATCCTTTGCGGCAGGAAACCGGCAGCTTTGCCTGAGGCATTGGCAACAAAGTCTCGCCTTTCGGGGCGGCCCGTGCTAACCGAGCCCCTCAATTTCATTGCGCGCCGTGAGCGAGTTGGACGAATGGACGATATCTTTCGCGAAGTAGACGAAGAAGTCCGCCGCGACAAAGCCTTGCAGTTCTGGACCAAGTATCAGAACTACTTTATCGCGTTGGCGGTGCTGATCGTTGCGGCTGCGGGCGCGTGGCGCTGGAATGCCGATCGTGAGCGCGCGGCTGCCGAAGCCGCCGGCTCGCAGTTCGAAACAGCGCTCGCCTTGTCGCGCGACAATAAGCCGGCCGAGGCCGAAGCGGCATTCCAGGACATCATCCGGCAGGGGCACAAGGGCTATGCCATGCTTGCGCGCCTGCGCGCGGCGGCAGAAGTCTCGGCTACGGATACTGCCAAGGCTGTCTCCATTTACGAGACCATTGCAGCAGATACATCTGTGCCGCCATTGCTGCAGGATGTGGCACGCTTGCGCGCTGCCATGCTGCGTCTTGATGAAGCTGACGCCGATGAACTCAAGCGCCGTCTTGAGCCGCTCGCCAAACCGACTGCGCCTTTCCGCAATTCAGCGCGTGAGCTTCTGGCTTATGGCGCGTTGAAGGCGAAGGATTATGACTCGGCTGCGCGCTGGCTCGACGAGATCACGACTGATCGCGATGCGCCTGCCTCCATGCGTCAGCGGGCCGATACGCTGATGGGACTTGTTGCTGGTGCAAAGGCGCGCTGACGCCTTTGCCTGTTTGTTGAGTTAAGGGTCCATGTCCTTCACGGTTGCCATCATTGGCCGTCCTAATGTCGGCAAATCGACCCTGTTCAACAGGCTTGTCGGCAAGAAGCTCGCGCTGGTGGATGATCAGCCGGGTGTCACGCGCGACCGCCGTGAGGGCGAGGCGCGGATAGCGGATCTCTCTTTCACGATCATTGACACCGCCGGTTTGGAAGAAGGTGATCAGGCTTCGCTCTCCGGCCGTATGCGGGCGCAGACAGAAGCCGCGATTGAACAGGCAGACGCCATCTTCTTCATGATTGATGCCCGCGTCGGGATCACGCCGACTGATCGCTATTTCGCGCAGCTCGTGCGCCGCTCCGGCAAGCCGATCATGCTGCTCGCCAACAAGGCTGAGGGCAAGCAAGGCACGGATGGCACTATTGATGCCTATTCGCTCGGTCTGGGTGACCCCATTCCGCTGTCAGCGGAACATGGCGATGGCGTGGGCGAGCTTTATGATGCGCTGCGCGAGGCCCTGCCGGATGAGACGGCGCTGCCAGCCGAAGACGAAGAAGATGAGGGTGAGCGTCCCGTCTTTGGTGAGGAAGAAGATGGCACCGAGCTTGATACATCAAAGCCGTTGCGTGTTGCGGTGGTGGGCCGCCCCAATGCAGGAAAGTCCACTCTGCTCAACCGCATTCTTGGCGAAGATCGTCTGCTGACGGGACCTGAAGCCGGCATCACGCGCGACTCGATTGCAGTTGAATTTCACTGGTCGCGGCGCGATGGCTCCGAGCGCAAGCTCAAGATGTTTGACACAGCAGGTCTGCGCAAGCGCGCCAATGTGCAAGACAAGCTGGAAAAGCTCGCAGCCGCAGATGCCTTGCGCGCGGTGCGGTTTGCGGAAGTCGTTGTGGTGCTGCTCGATGCCACCATTCCATTCGAGAAGCAGGATCTCACCATTGTTGATCTTGTCGCCAAGGAGGGTCGTGCCCTCGTCATCGGACTCAACAAATGGGATCTCGTGCCCGATCCAGATCGTCGCCTGAATGAACTGCGCGAAGAGGCTGATCGTCTCTTGCCGCAAGTGAAAGGCACGCCTGTTGTGCCAGTGTCGGGTCTGACAGGTCGCGGTGTTGAGAAGCTGATGGAAGCGATCTTCAAGGTGCATGAGACGTGGAATATCCGCATCTCAACCGGGCGCCTCAATCGTTGGCTGGGTCCAGTGATTGAAAAGACGCCGCCGCCTGCAGTGTCGGGTTGGCGCATCAAGATCCGCTACATGACGCAGCCGAAAGCGCGCCCGCCGCATTTCGTCATCTTCGGCAATCAGCTTGATGCTTTGCCAACAAGCTACGAGCGCTTTCTGATTAACGGCTTGCGTGAGACCTTCGATCTGAAGGGCGTGCCGATCCGCATCTCCAAGCGCAATTCCAAGAACCCCTTCGACAAGGGCGGTCGCAAGATCTACTGATCACGCAGGCCCTTGAAAGCTCTTGATGCTGTCCGTCGGGAAATCATAGAGCTTGCCCGTCTCTGTCCATGACGGCGCGCACATCGCAACAACCTTTGGTGCATAGTCCTCCGGCGTCTTGAGCGTCATTGGATCTTCACCCGGCATCACGGCAGCGCGCATCTTGGTGCGCAGCGGGCCTGGATTGGTGAGCATGACTTTTACGGGTGACGTGTTGACCGTCTCTGCTGCATAGGTGCGCGCGATCGCATCAAGGGCTGCTTTCGAAACGGCATAGGGGCCGCGATAGGCGCTCAGCTGCGCCTTGTTGCCTGCGCCTGATGTGATGAAGACAGCGCGACCTGCATCGCTGGCCCGCAGCAGCGGATCAAGTGAGCGTATGAGGCGGAAATTCGCCGTCACATTGATCGCCATCACATTCTCCCAATTCGGCGGATCGATATGGGAGAGGGGCGAGATGGGGCCCAGAATGGCGGCATTGCCGACAACAATGTCGAGCTTCTTCCATCGCTCATAAATCGCGCCCCCCAGACGGTCGAGCGCGTCGAAGTCTTTCATGTCGCAGGGAGCGAGCGTCGCCTCGCTGCCGAGCGCGCGGATTTCGTCATCGAGTTCTTCCAGCGCGCCTTGCGTGCGCGCGAGCGCAATGACATGCGCGCCTTGGCGGGCGAGTTCGAGCGCAACTGCGCGGCCAATGCCTCGCGATGCGCCAGTGACGACCGCGATGCGGTTTTCGAGAGGACGGCTCATCTTCGACTCCAGTGACGGGCGCAACCTAGCGCGCCTGTCCCCGAAGTGCACCCCTCTATTGCCTTAATCGAAGAGTTCTTCGAGGAAGGATTTCCGCCGCTTGTAATAGCCTTGCTGTCCGTAGCCATGTTTGGGCGGGTAAGACTGTTGAGGATAGCCTTGCTGGGG
>CAZLBA010000177.1:0-5472 GCA_964557555.1 uncultured Beijerinckia sp. | reverse complement strand
AAGGCTGCGCTCAATCAGCTGATGCGCACAGCTGCGATTGAAACACGCCGCCGCAGACCAAATGCCATTTGCGTGTCGCTTCATCCCGGCACGGTCAATACAGGCCTGTCATCGCCTTTTGCAAAGGATGGGCTTGATGTGCAGACGCCCGATCAATCAGCTGCACGCTTGTTGCAGGTGATTGAGAATTTGCAGCCAAGCGATCATGGCAGCTTCTTTGATCATCACGGCAAGACAATCCCATGGTGATCAAAGATCAAGGCTTGTTTGCGTGGGCTTTGCAGGCGCCTCATACATGGAAGAGAGAAAAGCCTCAGCCTCGCGCCGGATCTCTTTGCAGCGCTTATCATCCATGTTCTTCAAATTACGATAAGGCATGGCCATGCGGGGATTGCGGGCAAGCTGCTTCTCATTCTCCATCAGGAAATGCCAGTAAAGAATGTTGAATGGGCAGGCATCAGCCCCGCTTTTTTGCGCGACCTTGTAATAGCAATGGCCGCAATAATCCGACATCCGGTTGATATAGGCGCCCGACGCGGCATAGGGTTTTGAGGCGAGCAAGCCGCCATCAGCAAACATCACCATGCCATGTACATTGGGCAATTCGACCCAGTCAAAAGCATCTGCATAAACGCTCAAATACCAGTCTTCGATCTCTTGCGGTGCAATGCCCGCGAGCAAGGCAAAATTACCTGTCACCATCAGACGCTGGATGTGGTGGGCATAGGCATGAGCGCCGGTCTCTTTCACAACCTGCTTGATGCAATTCATTTGCGTGTCTGCGCTCCAGAAGAAAGGTGGCAGCTTGCGTGTCGCATTGAGCGCATTCGTTGTGGCGTAATGGGGCATCTTCAGCCAGTAAATGCCACGCACATATTCACGCCAGCCTAACACCTGCCGAATAAAGCCCTCGACCGCATTGAGCGGTGCCGCACCTTTTTGATAAGCGCGCTCAGCCTCGATGCAGACTTCGCGCGCCTCAAGCAGACCGCAATTAAGGTAAGGTGAGATGATCGAGTGATAGAGAAAAGGCTCGCCCTGTTTCATCGCGTCCTGATAGTCGCCAAAGCGCGGCAGGGCGTCCCTGATGAAATGCTTTAGCGCTCGCAACGCATCCTTGCGCGTGACGGCCCAGCCAAAATTTTCGCAGCTACCAAAATGGGAGGCGAAGCGCTTTTCAACAAGCGCGATCACGTCACGCGTGATCTCATCCGGCATAAACCGCTCGCGCTTCATCACCCGCTCATTCGTGGGAAGGCTCTTTCGATTTTCCTTGTCAAAGTTCCACTCGCCGCCAACGGGATTGTCGCCGTCCATCAGGAGCCCACTTTCACGCCGCATCTCGCGATAGAAAAACTCCATGCGGAATGATTTGCGACCCTCTGCCCAACGCGCAAAGCGCCCGCGTGAACAAAAGAAGCGATCATCCTCGCGCATCTCAAACGGCAAGCCAAAGCGGGCCTCCCATTGCCGCATCATCTCAAGGACACGCCACTCGCCGGGCTCTGTGGTGATGATGCGGGTTAGCTTATGCCGTTTTAATGCACGCTCAACTTCACCAGTGAAGGAGCCGCTATTGCCCTTATCGTCGAGCTTCACATAATCGACTTTGAAGCCCTTCTCTTGAAGCTCTTGCGCGAAGTGCCGCATGGCTGAGAACAAGAAAGCGATCTTTTGTTTGTGGTGGGGCACATAAGTCGCTTCCTCCACCACTTCCATCATCAAGATCACATCACTTTTGCCTGCGCCCTCAAGCGCCGACAGACTGTGTGACAACTGGTCACCGAGAACAAGGCGCAGGCTCGCCATGACTGATCCATTTGATAATGTGAGGTCGTAAAGTTTACGCATAGCGCATCGGAACAGTTCACAGGGGCGTAGCCTTGGCCAAGATGCAAAAGAAGCGTGATTTGCCGAGCAAGACCTGTCTTGCCTGCGGGCGGCCTTTTGTCTGGCGCAAGAAATGGGAACGCGTCTGGGATGAGGTGAAATATTGCTCCGACCGCTGCCGCAGCGAGCGTAAAGCTAAAACTTGATTCCCCCGGCCCTCGTCCTTTAGGCTCCCTGACAACAAAATCAGGGAGGAAGAAGCCATGGCCGCAAATCCGCGTTTTGATCTCACCGATCGCGTCGTTGTCGTGACAGGCGGTGGCAAGGGCATTGGCAAAGTCTATGCGAAAGAGCTGGCCCAAGTCGGGGCGAAAGTCGTGACAGCTGACATTGATGGCGAGGCTGCGCAAGCGGTTGCTGCCGAGATCAATGCTGCAGGTGGTCAGGCACTCGGTATGCGCGTTGATGTTGCCGATGAAGCAAGCACGCAAGAGATGGCACAGGCGACCTTGAAGCGCTTTGGCACGATTGATGTGCTTATTAACAATGCCTCACTGATGAGCGTCTTGCAGCGTCGCAGCTGGATGGAAATTCCCGTCGATGAATGGGACCGGGTGATGGCGGTGAATCTGCGCGGCATCTTTCTGTGCTGCAAGGCGGTGTTTCCGACCATGCGCGAGAAAAAATACGGCAAGATCGTCAACATCTCGTCGAGCCGCTTCTGGGAAGGTGCGCCCAATCGCTTGCATTACACAACGTCAAAGGCTGGCGTGATCGGTCTGACGCGCGCTCTCTCCAAAGAAGTTGGCGAGCATGGCGTAACCGTCAATGCGATTACGCCCGGCTATACGTTGAGCGAGACGCAACAAGCAACCTCATCAGGCAATTATCTCGCCGTGCATTCACAAGGCCGCGCCATGGGGCGTGAGCAATATCCTGAAGACCTTGTGGGTGCGGTGATGTTCTTGTCGTCAGCCGCGAGCGATTACATGACGGGCCAGACCGTCAATGTGGATGGCGGCAAGAGTATGCATTGAGATTTAGAAATCGGTGCGCTGGCGGATGGCTGCTGCCAGCGTGCCTTCATCAAGATAATCAAGCTCGCCACCAACCGGCACACCATGTGCAAGGCGCGTGATCTTGACATCCAGATGGGAGAGAAGATCGGTGATGTAATGCGCGGTGGTCTGACCATCGACTGTGGCATTCACTGCCAGAATGATTTCGCGCACACCACCTTCAGCCACACGCGTGACGAGACTTTCAATATTGATATCTTTCGGCCCCACACCATCAAGCGGCGAGAGTGTGCCACCCAGAACATGGTAACGCGCGCGGATCGCTCCGGCGCGTTCAAGCGCCCAAAGGTCAGCCACGGTTTCCACGACAACCAGCGTGGCCGGATCGCGACGCGTATCGCAGCAAACAGTACAAGGGTCGCTTGTATCGACATTGCCACAGGTCGTGCAGGTAAGAATGCGCTCACGTGCAACCTGCATCGCATCAGACAAGGGCGCGAGCAATTCCTCGCGCTTGCGGATGAGATGTAAGGCCGCGCGCCGTGCAGAACGTGGCCCAAGACCCGGCAGCTTGGAAAGCAGCTGGATCAGCCGTTCAATCTCTGGTCCTGCAACGCGTTCAGCCATCAGAAGGGAAGCTTCATGCCCGGCGGCAGCGGAAGGCCGGCCGTGACGGCCTTCATCTTGTCCTCGATCAGTCGCTCGCCTTTCTTGCGTGCATCTTCATGCGCAGTGAGGATGAGATCCTCTACAATCTCTTTCTCATCCGCCTTCAGCAAAGAGGCATCAATCGAAATGCCCCGCATTGCGCCCTTGGCGGTGAGCGTGACACGCACCAGACCGCCGCCTGATTGCCCTTCGACTTCTGTATTCTCAAGCTCGGCTTGCATTTCCTGCATCCGCGCTTGCATGGCCTGTGCCTGTTTCATAAGGCCCATGATGTCTTTCATAGCAACGCCTCAAAGATCGTCTTCGGTATAGATCTGGTCTGCATAACCGATATCATCACCACCAGCATCAGCTGTTTCGGGTGTGATGGCGGCAGTCGTGGGTTGAGCTTCCATCTCCGGTGTACGAATGGCGACAATTTCGGCGCCCGGAAACTGCTCCATGACCTTGCGCACCAAAGGCAGAGCGCGCACACCCGTCAATTGCTGCTCGGCTTTCGCGTCAGCCTGTTCCTTCAGCGTGGGCGCGCCTTCTTCGCGTGAAATGACGACCATCCAGCGGATGCCAGTCCATTCCTGCAAGCGGCGCATCAAGGTTTGCGCAAGCTGCGCAGAGGCACCGGGCGCGAGCGAAAACTCAATCGAACCTTGTTCAAAACGCACAAGCCGCACATCGCGTTCAAGCGCGATCTTGAGCTGAATGTCACGATTGACCTGCGCCAGCGTGACGACATCTTCAAAACGCGCCAGCTGTACGCGCGGCACAGCATCGGCGCGCGCCTGCGCGACAGGTGCTTGATGCGTGGCAGGTGAGGGTGAAGAGGCAAGCGGGCGCGCCACAGCTGCAGCCGAGGCGCCACCACCCCCCATTGGCGCGCCGCCACGCGGTGCGGGGCGCGTATCAGCAGGCGAAGCAGTTGAGAGACGCTTGATGACATCATCAGGCGTCGGCAGATCAGCTGCATAAGCAAGACGCACGAGAACCATGTCAGCGGCAGCGAGCGGACGCGTAGCGTCCTTCATTTCCTGCAGGCCTTTGGTCAGCAATTGCCAGCTGCGTGTCAGCACAGGCATGGTGAGCTGCGCAGCAAATTCAGCACCGCGACGGGCTTCTTCAGGGCTAACGGACGAGTCGGGCTTGTCATTCGGCACGAGCTTGAGACGCGTGACGAAATGGATGAATTCCGCGAGGCCGGTCAGCACATGGGCGGGGTCTGCGCCCATATCATACTGGTCCTTGAGGATACCAAGCGCAGTGGCGGCATCACCCTTCATCACGGCTTCAAAAAGGTCGATCACACGCGCACGATCAGCCACGCCAAGCATCTCGCGCAGATTGTCAGCGCGGATCATTTCCGTGCCGCTGCTCAAACCATGCGCGATGGCTTGATCAAGAATGGAGAGCGAGTCACGCACCGAGCCTTCAGCGGCGCGCGCAATGAGAACCAGAGCTTCACGCTCAATCTGCACATTCTCTTTCGCGCAGATGCCGGCGAGATGATTGATCAGCACGTCAGGCTCGATGCGGCGCAGATCAAAGCGCTGGCAGCGCGAGCGCACGGTGACAGGCACCTTTTCAATCTCGGTCGTCGCGAAGAGAAACTTCACATGTTCCGGCGGCTCTTCGAGTGTCTTCAACAGCGCGTTGAAGGCGCTTTTCGAGAGCATATGCACTTCGTCGATGATGAAGACTTTGGTGCGGGCAAGAACCGGTTTGAATTGCGCATTCTCGATGATTTCGCGCACATCATCGACACCCGTATGCGAGGCGGCGTCCATTTCGATCACGTCGATATGGCGGCTTTCGATGATGGCCTGACAATGCGCGCCCAGTTCCGGCATGTGAATGGTTGGGCGCGTGACAGCGGCCTGCCCATTGCGGGCGGGAAGTTCATAGTTGAAGGCGCGCGCCAGAATGCGGGCGGTTGTGGTCTTGCCCACCCCGCGCACACCCG
>CAZLBA010000176.1:0-5493 GCA_964557555.1 uncultured Beijerinckia sp. | reverse complement strand
AATCTGTGGCCGCGCCCTGTGCAGACCCCGCATCCGCCTGTCTGGATTCCCTCGCAAGGTTCGATGGAAACAATCGTGTGGTGTGCGGCGGCTGAGCGCAAATATACCTATCTGCAAACCTTCAGCCCCTATCCTGTCGCGCTCAAGGCCTTCAATGCCTATAAGGAAGAGGCGCGCAAGAATGGCTATGAGGCAGCGCCGGAGCAGATGGGCTGGGCAATCCCCACTTATGTCGCAGAGACGGATGAGATTGCGATGCGCGAATTGCGCCCGCATGTCGAAACCTTCTTCAACAAATTCTTGCGCTTCCCCTCCATCGAAATGCGCCTGCCGCCGGGCTATTCGTCAATCTCGTCGACAAAGCAGCTGATGGAGTTGAAGTTCAAGAACCGTACCAGCTCAACGCTCGACACGCTGATTGCCAATGGCATGATTTTGGTGGGCAGTCCAAAGACGGTGCGTGAAAAGATTCTCGCCTGTCAGAAAGAAATGGGCTTCGGTCATTTGATGGCGATGTTGCAGGTGGCCAGTCTGCCTGCTGAATTGACAGAAAAGAACATCCGTCTCTTCGCCAGCGAAGTCATGCCCTATCTGCAACAGCCGGGACTGGAAGCGCCGCAAATGCGCGCGACCGCTTGATAAAGACAAAAGAACAGGGAGGAGACCATGAAAGGCTTGATGAGATGGGCCGCGTCTGTCGCGGCCCTGATGCTGGTGGCGTCAACAACGGCGCAAGCGCAGAACCTGCTCAAGATTGCCTCTCCCCAGCGCGGCAGCTGGGAAGGTGCGATCCCGGAGCTGGGCAAGCAGGCCGGCATTTTTAAAAAGCACGGGCTCGATCTTGAAATTCTCTACACCTCAGGTGGTGGCGAGACCTTGCAGGTTGTCATTTCGGGAGCGGTTGATATCGGCTTGAGTGCTGGCACCTCAGGTGTCATGGGTGCTTTTCAGAAGAACGCGCCTATCCGCATCATTGGCGCGAGTTCTACCGGCTCGCAGGAGGTTTATTGGTACACACGCTCCTCTTCACCGGTGAAGACCATGAAAGAGGCGCATGGCAAGACGATCTCCTATTCGACAACGGGTGCCTCCAGCCATATCACGGCACTGCGCTTCATCAGTGAATATGGTTTGAAGGACTCGCGTGCGGTTGCCTCCGGCGATGTGTCGGCCACGATCACGCAGGTGATGTCGGGTCAGGTTGATATTGGCTGGTGTGTTGCGCCTTTCAATCTGGAGCCGCTGCGCAGGGGCGAGATCAGATTGCTTGCCAAGGGCAGCGATATCTTGCGCATCCGCGGCCAGACGATCCGCGTGCAGATCGCCAATGCGCGGGTGCTGGCGGAGAAGAAAGATCTGATCAAGCGCTATCTCGCTGCCTATCGTGAGACGGTGGACTGGATGTATTCCTCTGAAGATGCCGTGAAGCGCTATATGGAATTTTCCGGCCTGCCGGAGGCCAGTGTGCGGCAGATGATGGCGGAGTTCATCCCCAAGGAGAGCCTGCAAATCGAGCGAATCTCCGGTCTTGAGGAGAGCATGCAGGATGCGATCCAGTTCAAGTTCTTGACGGAAGCTCTTAGCCAGAAGCAGCTGGCCGATCTCATCCAGATCGACGCCTTGAAGTAATCACGCGGCTCAGAATTGTGCAGAAGGGGTGGCAATCTTCCGGTTGCCGCCCCTTCGCCGCATTGTCGCCGTTAACCTTGGCTTAACCATGCACGTGATTTGCAGATTTGGGATTGCGCGCGGTGCTTGCTCCTCAAGGTTGGTTAACCTTCGCAAGGCTAGGAAAGCGTCTCAAGATCCGGAGTCAGAAGGAGAACCGGTATGATGTTTCTGTCCAGCGGCCGCGGCCTGAAGCTTGCGTTTGCCCTGACGGCGGCTCTGTCTCTTGCCGCCTGTTCGAAAGACCCCAATAGCGCTGATGGCAGCGGTAGTGGTTTTGGCGCTGGTGGCGCCGGCATTGCCACACCCGGCAGCCCGCAAGACTTCGTTGTCAATGTCGGTGACCGCGTCTTCTTCGAGACGGATTCGACGGAGCTCACCTCGACCGCCCAGCAGACCCTCGACAAGCAGGCGAGCTGGCTGCAGCAATATCCCCGCTACACTTTCACCATCGAAGGTCATGCGGATGAGCGCGGTACTCGCGAATACAACTTCGCGCTCGGTGCGCGCCGTGCGGAATCGGTCAAGAACTATCTCGCCGCGCGTGGCATTCCAGCCTCCCGTATGCGCACCATCAGCTATGGCAAGGAGCGCCCCGTGGCGGTGTGCAACGACATTTCCTGCTGGTCGCAGAATCGTCGCGCAGTCACCGTCTTGTCGGGCGGCAATTCCTGATCACCTCGCCTGATGGCGGAAAGATTGGCGGCGCCCTGTCCGGGGCGCCGTTTGCTTTTCAAGGCAGCTTTGCCTTGAGAGCGCCGCAAGCTGTCCCCATTTTGGCCGCAGCGGCGCTTTTATGGTAACCTCTTCCCAATTGCCCAAGTTCGGACTGTTCCCGATGTCGTCTATTCGTTCCCTCACCGCAGCTATGGTCCTCGCCTTGCTCCCCGTCTTGTCCTGCCAGGCGCAGGCGCAAGGCGTTGATGCGGCGGGCTTGATGGTGCGCGTGGATCGGCTGGAAAACCAGATCCGCAATCTCAATGGCCAGATCGAGCAGATGCAGTTCCAGATCCGCAAGCTGGAAGAGCAGTTACGCAAGCAGCAGCAGGATACGGATTTTCGCTTTGATGAGTTGAAGCAGAAGCCCGGCGCCAAGCCTGCACCCGCGCCTGCCGCCACCCCGCCTGCACCTGCTGCGCAGCCCCAGCGCCGCAGCGAGATGGACGCCGCGCCGCCGGTGGTGGCGAGCGTCGAGACGGCGCCGCGCGCGGCTTCAGGTCGCCGCAGCGATGCATTCGACCCGTCTGCCAATCCTGAAGCGCCTGGCGCGCCGCGCGATCTTGGCAGCCTGCCGCCCGGTGCCAATGCAACGCCGCCGCGCGCCTCCAGCCTGCCAACCGGCCCGCTGTCAGATGGTGCAGAGACGGATCCCAATGCGCCGATCAATCTCGCCCCGCGCTCAACGGCGTCCCTTGTGCCGCAAGCAGGTGAAGCTGCTCCTCGTCTGAGTGATCTGCAGACCGGCTCGCTGCCAGCTCCCGCCGCTCCCATCGACAATTATGAAACCGGCATGGCGGCTTTCCGCAATGGCCAGTTTGAATTGGCTGAAACCCATTTGCGTGCCTATCTGGATGCGCATCCCAAGGAGCGCCTGTCACCCGAAGCCATTTTCTTTTTGGGTGAGAGCTATTTTCGTCGTGCGCGTGTGCGAGATGCGGCCGAACAATATCTGAAAGTCTCGACAGATTTTCCGCGTGCCCCGCGCGCGCCGGAATCTCTGGTGCGCCTCGGCCTCGCGCTTGAAAAGCTTGGTGCGAAGGAACAGGCTTGCGCCGCTTTTGGCGAAGTGCAGCGCAAATATCCCTCTGCTCCCGCCAATGTGCGGCAAAGCGCAGAGCGTGAAATCAAGCGCGTTCAGTGCTGAGTGATCCGATCAAATTATTCGCACCGCTGGGTGAGGTAACGCGCCTTCTCGTGGCGGTTTCTGGTGGGCCGGATTCGATGGCGCTGCTGCATCTTGCGCGGGACTGGCGCGAGGCTGGCGGGCCGGACATTATCGCTGCCACAGTCGATCATGCCTTGCGCCCTGAAGCGCGTGATGAAGCTGAACAGGTCGCGCAATGGTGCGCAACTCTTTCTCTCCCACATGCCATCCTGACGTGGCAGGGCGAAAAGCCTGCCAGTCGCCTGCAGGAGCGTGCACGTCAGGCGCGCTATGATCTGCTTCTTGCTCATGCCCGCGAGAGCGGGGCGGATATGATCGCCACGGCGCATCATGCGGATGATCAGGCAGAAACGATCCTGTTTCGCTTGTTGCGCGGCAGTGGCATTGCCGGACTGGCCGGCATGGAACATGTGACCCTCCGCGACGGGATGCGCCTCGCGCGGCCCTTGCTGTCATGGACCAAGTCGGAGCTGGTGGATCTCTGCCAGTCGCGTGGGCAGGCCTTTATCCGGGACCCTTCCAATGATGATCCGCGTTTTGCCCGGACCCATCTGCGCGCCCTGATGAGCGATCTGGAGCGGGACGGGCTCGATCGGGCCGCCTTGCTGCGCCTCGGTCGCCGGGCAGGGCGTATGGCCATGCTGGCTGAACGGGCGCTCACTGACCTGCGGGCGCGCCTGCCGGGGCCGGAAGCGGGGCGGTGGGTGGTTTCGTTCCGCCACTTGCAGACGCAGCCCGAAGAGGTCTGGCTGCGCCTGCTGGGCGAGGAAATTGCCCGGATCGGGCGGGTCCCGGCCGTGCGGCTGGAGCAGCTGGAAGCGCTTTGCGAGGCTTTGCAGGGCGCCCTGCGCGCTGGCGAGGCCTATCGCAGCACTTTGGGCGGTGTGCTGGTCAGCCTCGACAAGCGAGGCGACTTGAGTCTGGCCCCGGAGGGACCGCGCCGGGCCTGACATTCCCGTGAGCCGCACAAAGGCTTAGAGGAAAGAATGGGCTTTCCCTTGGCAAGGCCTCTCCCGCTGCCTAAATTGGAACAGAAGGCGGCCTGTCGCTGCGATTGGTGGCGTGCCGGGACCGCGAAGGACATGAGATGAATCCGAATTTCCGGAATTTTGCGCTCTGGGTCATCATCTTTCTATTGGTGGTGGCACTCGTCATGCTGTTCCAGAATCCTGGTCAGCGTTCACAGACCACCGAGATCAGCTTCAGCCAATTGTTGAGCGATGTTGATCAGGGCCGTGTCCGCGAGGTCACGATTTCCGGTCATGAAATCACCGGTCACTATACCGATAATCGCACATTCTCGACCTATGCGCCGAATGATCCGACCTTGGTGCAAAATCTCTATCGGAAGAATGTGTCGATCACGGCGCGTCCGCCCAATGACGGTAATTCCTGGCTGGTCACCCTGCTGGTGAATGGCTTGCCGCTGATTGCCTTTCTGGGCGTGTGGATTTTCCTGTCTCGCCAGATGCAAGGAGCTGGCGGCAAAGCCATGGGCTTTGGCAAATCGAAAGCGAAGCTTCTGACAGAGGCGCATGGGCGTGTGACATTTGACGATGTCGCAGGCGTCGATGAAGCCAAGGAAGATTTGCAGGAGATTGTGGAGTTTCTGCGAGATCCGCAAAAGTTCCAGCGGCTAGGTGGTCGCATTCCACGCGGCGTGTTGCTGGTGGGTCCTCCCGGCACAGGTAAGACGTTGACGGCGCGCGCTGTGGCGGGCGAAGCCAATGTGCCCTTCTTCACCATCTCCGGTTCTGACTTCGTGGAAATGTTTGTTGGCGTCGGCGCCAGCCGCGTGCGCGACATGTTCGAACAGGCCAAGAAGAACGCGCCCTGCATCGTCTTCATCGACGAAATCGATGCGGTCGGCCGTCAGCGCGGCGCTGGCCTCGGCGGCGGCAACGACGAGCGCGAGCAGACCCTCAACCAGCTGCTCACCG
>CAZLBA010000175.1:4717-5589 GCA_964557555.1 uncultured Beijerinckia sp. | reverse complement strand
ATTCGCGACATAACAACCGCTCGATCAGTGACAGTCGATGTCGGGGGTACAGTGCGGATCGGTACGGGCGATACTGATGGCTCGTTGAACAGCCCTGTTCGCAATGGCGGTACGGTCATCTTTAACAATAAAAAGGATTTTTTGGATTGGTCTTCCGTCATCTCGGATTTTGGGAGCAATAAAGGTTCGGTCACCTTCGAGGGTGCCTATTCTGTCAGCCTGAGCGCGAAGCAGACCTACACTGGCGATACGGTTATAAAAAGTAGTTCACTATATTTCAGCACTGATGATGCCCTGAATCCTTTGAGTCGGGTGATCGTCGATGGCGGTTCTTTCTCAACCAGCTACTATTCGGCGCTGATCAACGAAATTCAGTTAAAGTCGGGTGCGATTGAAGTTGCATCATTTAAGGAAGGTACGCACATTACCGCTTTTGGTGGCCGCGTGGATTACGTCCAAGGGGCTGCAGCGCTGACGATTGAAAGGGGCGAGGTCGGCGTTGGCGGGGGCTCGTTCAAGTCAATTCAGGTGAAGTCGGATGCAGTTCTCGATCTGAGTCGTGATGAGACGACGTCGATCCAAATCTCAGGCGACGTGACATTCGACACTGGCTCGACTTTCAAAGTGGCAGTGAACAAATCGAATATCTCATCGCTCATTGTCGATGGCTCATTGATTATGGGTGATCAGGTTAAGCTCGACATTCGCGGCACTTTGGCGGAGAGCGCTTATATCACGAAGGACTTTGATCTCATCACTGCGCAGGATATGAGCCGGGCCAAAAATTTCTCGTCGATTACGTCCAATCTGCCAAATCTCAAATTATCGACGGAGCTGACAGACAAGAAAATCATCTTGCACCTTGTCTCTGA
>CAZLBA010000175.1:3455-4707 GCA_964557555.1 uncultured Beijerinckia sp. | reverse complement strand
GCAGAATCCTACGACACCTTCCAGCGGAGGTGGATTTAATTTTGATCCAAACCCGATACCCATCATCTCCATCATTGACCCAGACAGGCCGACGGTTCCGTCGAATAAGCCGACTGATCCGACGGTGCCATTTGAGCCGCCTGTCACCATCGGTCCGGTTGTGCCTCCCGCACCAGTCTCCCGCGGCAAATTGATCGTTGAGCCGACGGATGTATTTGACCATGGCGGGCGCAATGAAAATTACACGGAGGTTCTGCTTCAGGGGGGCAGCCTGCGCAATTCGCTGGTCACTGTGACGATTACCTCTCATGGTGGTTCCCTTGCCAATATTGTTGGCGATGCTGGCAAGGCCGGCGTGCTGCGGGTTGAGACGGGAACTACTATTCTCGAAGCGGGCAGCAGCAACCAATTTTCCAACGTGTTTGTCCTCGCCGGTGCCACTTTGATCAATAAGGGCGTCACCTATGATGACCTTGATAATGCTGGCACTGTCACGAATGAAGGAGAGTATCGTGCAAATGTGGCCAGCAATGTTGGTGCAGGTTTGATCACCAATGCGCTCGGTGCGACATGGAATGGCGATGTTTCTAATCAGGCGACCATTGTCAATAATGGGTTGTGGTACGGTGTTGTTCAACAATCGGCTGGTGAGCTGCGTGGCACGGGCCGGTGGAGCTCAATCATGACCATCAATGGTGGCGTCTTGAAGCCTGGTTCGGATACGCCTGGCACCAGGATGGTGATCACGGGTGCTTTGACGCTTGGTGCAAATTCAACCTACCGCGTCACGATTGATCCTACGCAGTCCACTTATGCTGATGTGGATGGGCCAGCGTCACTTAACGGGACATTTTCGGCGATCTTTCTGGCGGGAACTTATGTGACGCGCGATTATATCGTGCTGAAAGCGAGCGATGGTGTTTTTGGAACATTCACGACTGTGACCAATTCCGGCACGATGAAGTTCGAGCTCGTTTACAACCAAAATGATGTCACCCTGCGTTTGACGGCGGATGCCGCAGGAGATCAACAAAAAGGGCAACTGAAGACAGATACGATGCGTCCTGTCGGCAATCAGCTCAATGTGGCTCGCGCCATAGACAGATATTTTAATGCCGGCGGTAAATTGCCAAACGATTTTTTTGGACTTTATGCGCTGACCGGTGAGGGGCTCGTCAAAGGTCTTGCGCAGCTTTCGGGAGAAGTGAATACCGGTGCGCAGACGGCGGCCTTTGGCAGTATGTCGCGCTTC
>CAZLBA010000175.1:2943-3445 GCA_964557555.1 uncultured Beijerinckia sp. | reverse complement strand
TTTGGCGAGTGATATGCAAGATAGCTCGCGCCATCGTCTGCTGGTTTCCAGTAACACGACCTTATGGACCGCTGCGATTGGCGGCGTCGATGTTGTGGCAGGGGACAACAAGCTGGGGACGGGCCGCTATACGGGCCGCAGCGGCGGCATGGCGATGGGTGCAGAGCAGATTTTGTCTGCTGACCGCGTCGTTGGTTTTGCGCTTGCTGGCGCTAGTGGAAATTGGAACACGCGCGGCATGGGCAATGGGCTCATCGACAGTTTTGAGCTTGCCACCTACATGCGCCAAAGTTTCGGGGACCTTGATGTGACCGCGACGCTTGGCTTGGGCCAGCACTGGTTCGGTGTTGATCGCACGAGCTATCTGCAGCGAGGCATTTCGGCCGACTATACGGGCCAGAGTGTCGCTGGACGGCTTGAAAGTAGCTTAAAGATTCTTGAGGGATGGCGGGCGGTCGGGGTGGTACAATCGCAGCGTTTTTCTGCGCAAGGATTTACTGAG
>CAZLBA010000175.1:0-2933 GCA_964557555.1 uncultured Beijerinckia sp. | reverse complement strand
GTTCTTGCTCTCGACGGGCGATCAAAGCGGCATGCAAACCCGCGTTGAAGTCGGGGCGCGCTTTGAAGATGTGTTCCGTCTGTCAAATGGCATGCAGGTTTTCTTGCGAACGCAGGCGTCGGTATCGCGCAGTAAAAGCAGTGCCCCCCTCTTGAAATCGAGCTTCACAAGTCTTGAGGGCACGGCATTCGATATCAAAGGTACAAAGCCCTTGCGTGACGCTGTTTCGCTTTCGGCTTCACTTGATGTGCCGCTCAACGATAATGTGTCCATCGGCGCAAGGCTCGACGGCGAATGGACCCGCAACAGCCGGGGTGTGAGTGGGTTGGTGGCTCTGCGTGTGAATTGGTGAGGAGAGATGCGCGCGTCGTGCATCCCTTCTCCCGTAGGGAGAAGGTGCCCGTGGATATGGGTGGATGAGGGGATCAGGGCTCGCAGATGGAGGCCGTAACCCCTCAGTAGCTCCGCTGACAGCTTCTCCCAATGGGAGAAGCGGGGCCGCGTTCTTTTGGGGAAGCGCGACGGCCTTCTTGCCGATCTGCTCTTTGCATCGTAACAACGTCCCATGCCCCTTTACTTCGCTTACGGTGCCAATCTTGATGTTGAAGCCATGGCGCAACGTTGTCCGCGCTCACGTCTTGTGGGTGTGGGACGGTTGGCGCGGCATCGCTTTGCGATCATGAAAGAAGGCTTTGCCACTGTGGTGCGTGATCCGCAGGCCAATGTGCATGGCGTGATTTATGATCTCGCGCTGGCCGACATTCCGGCCCTCGATCGCTATGAAGAAGTGAGCAGCGGGCTCTATCAAAAGGTCACGCAGCCGATCCTCCGCCAGCAGGGCGGGCCGGTGCGCGCGCTTGTCTATGTCGGGCGCGGTGGCGAGGCGCGGGGCGCCGTGGCAAAGCCCGGCTATATGGAGGCGATCATCCGCCATGCACAAGCGCATCAATTGCCGCGCGAGCATATTGCCTATCTCGCCGCTCTGGCCCCGACGCAGGTGAGTGTCGAAGCGCCGCAACAAAAGCGCGCCATTAAATATACGGGCAAGCCCCTGCTGGGAGACAGCGATGACTGATCGACGCGCGGTGCGTGTTTTTGTGGCAGGTCGCGTGCAGGGCGTCGGGTTTCGCCATTTCGTCGCACATGAAGCCTCGCAGCGTCCGGTCGATGGCCATGTGCGCAATCTCGCAGATGGGCGCGTTGAAGCCGTCTTTAGCGGTTCACCGGATGATGTCGCAGCTTTATGTGAAGCCTGTGCGCGCGGGCCATATATTGCGCGGGTCGATGCGTTGCAGGTGGTCGAGGCTGAGCCCTTGGCAAGCGGCAGTGGCTTTGTGGTGTTGCGTTAGCTGGCGCTCACCGTCTCGCCAAACAGAGCTTCGAACTCCGCACGCAAAATACCATCCACTTCTGGCAGGGTGACGGGCAGGCCAAGATCAACAAGGCTCGTCACACCGAAATGCTGCTCGGCAATGCCGCAGGGCACGATGCCTTTGAAGTGCGAGAGATCGGGCTCCACATTCAGCGAGATGCCGTGAAAGGTCACCCAGCGTCGCACCCGGATGCCAAGGGCGGCGATCTTGTCCTCGGCCATTGAGCCATCAAGGCCGCGTGGCTTTTCCGGCCTCTGCACCCACACGCCCACCCGGCCCTCGCGCCGCTCGCCTTTCACATTGAAGGCGGCCAGCGTGTTGATGATCCAGGCCTCCAGCGCACAGACAAAGGCACGCACATCCTGCTTGCGGCGGCGCAGGTCGAGCATCACATAGCCGATCCGTTGGCCGGGGCCGTGATAGGTATATTGCCCGCCGCGTCCGACCTCATGGACCGGGAATCGGGCCTCCAGCAGGTCCCCCGCCTTGGCAGATGTCCCCGCCGTGTAAAGCGGGGGATGTTCGAGGAGCCAGATCAGCTCCGGGGCCTCGCCGGCTGCAATGGCCTCCGCACGGGCCTCCATGACGGCCAGCGCCTCTTCATAGGGCACGAGCCCCGGTGCAATCCGCCATTCGACGGGATTTCCGGGCTCTTGCGGGAACATGGTCACGCCAGAGGCGCGGGGTAGAACGGGGCAGGCGGGCGCTTGGTCGCTCACGAGGGTGGTCCGGTGCTAACGCGGGTCGATTGCGCCTTTTACACCAGATGCGATGAAAGTTCGAAAAGCGTCACTCAAGCCTTGTCACGGCGGGGGTGATTTGTTAGTCACGCGCCTGCCGGTGACGGGCTCGTCCCTTCACCCCTTGCGGTCGTGGCGGAATTGGTAGACGCGCTAGCTTGAGGTGCTAGTTCTTTAACCGGAGTGGAGGTTCGAGTCCTCTCGACCGCACCAATCGAAACGGCGCCCCAACGGGCGCCGTTTCGTTTTTCTACGGCTTGAGAAATTGGCTCAGCCGCGCGCTGTCTTGCTGGGCGCCCTCGTGATCTTCCGCCATTTGTTCATAGAACCGCGCTGCTGCCTCGAAGAAGGCTGCGGCGGCCGGGTCGTCGCGGCAGAAATCCGCGATCTCGCGCATCTCTGCGACCCAGCGATAGGCTTTGGAATACATGGCTGGTACTTGGCGTTCGAACCAGCGTGTGAGGTCGGGCTGGCTGTCGCTGATCTCGGCCCTGAGCGCCCGATCGGCGCCGGCGCGGGTGGCAGCGAGCATCATCATGGAGCCGAGCGCAGTCAGGCCCTTGGTGATGCCGGCATAGCTCATCTTGAGGGCAGAGGCCTCGCCCACTTCGCCATCCATGACGCGGATGTCGATGCCATGATCGGAGAGCGCGCTGATGGCCTCAGCCTGCGGGCCTGAGCAATAGAAGGCCGGGCTATAGCCCTCACGCGGCGGGCCCCCGATGATGCCCCCATCGACAAAGGGCGCTCCGGTGGCGGCGATGACCTGTGCAATCTCTTTCACCGTCTGCGGGCTCACCGCGTTGAAATCCACGAAGAG
>CAZLBA010000174.1:0-5693 GCA_964557555.1 uncultured Beijerinckia sp. | reverse complement strand
AGAGCCCGCGCGCAAACTCGTCAATTTTGCCAAGATTCCGATCATGATCGGCGTGGCGGAAGCCTCCTATCATGCTCCCTATGATCACTGTACCGCGAAATATATGCAGCAGGCCGGTGCGCCGGTTGAATTTGTGCGCATGCAGGACAAGGGGCTGCGCGGCAACGGTCACATGATGATGATCGAGAAGAACAATCTCGATATTGCTGCGGTCCTCGACACATGGATTCGTGCGAAGGTGAAGTGAGGGAATAAAAAAGCCAGCGGGTGAGAGCCCCGCTGGCTATCTCTTGGACACATATGTCAGCGACTTACGCCGCCTTTTTCGGCGTGATCAGCTTGCGCTTGATCATTGCTTCGGCAATCTGGATCGCATTGAGTGCAGCGCCCTTGCGCAGATTGTCGGAGACGCACCAGAAGGCGAGGCCGTTTTCCACCGTGGCATCTTCGCGGATGCGCGAGATGTAAGTCGCATCTTCGCCTGCGGCTTCATGCGGCGTGATGTAGCCGCCGGGTTCATGTTTGTCGATGACAAGCACGCCGGGGGCTTCGCGCAGGATGGCGCGTGCTTCTTCTGCGGTGATCGGCTTTTCGAATTCAATATTCACCGATTCCGAATGCGCGATGAAGACTGGCACGCGCACGCAAGTCGCGGTGAGCTTGATCTTGGGGTCGAGAATCTTCTTCGTCTCGACCATCATCTTCCACTCTTCCTTGGTGAAGCCGTCTTCCATGAAGACGTCAATCTGGGGAATGAGGTTGAAGGCGATGCGCTTGGGGAACTTCTTCATCTCGACTTCGCCGAGCGAATAAAGCGCCTTGGTCTGGCGGTCGAGTTCGTCCATCGCGTCCTTGCCTGCACCCGACACGGATTGATAGGTCGAGACGACAACGCGCTTGATCTTCGCGTGATCATGCAATGGCTTCAGCGCCACGACGAGCTGCGCGGTCGAGCAGTTGGGATTGGCGACGATATACTTCTTCTTGAAATCGACCAGCGCATCCGCATTCACTTCTGGCACGACGAGCGGGATGTCTGCGTCATAGCGCCAGGCCGACGAATTATCGATCACCACGCATTTTTGCGCGCCGATGCGCGGAGCCCATTCCTTGGATGGCGTGCCGCCGGCCGACATCAAGCAAATATCCGTGTCGCTGAAGTCATAGGTATCGAGATGGCGGCATTTCAGGATTTTGTCGCCATAGGACACTTCCGTGCCGATCGAACGGCTGGAGGCGAGTGCCACGACCTCATCGGCAGGGAACTGCCGTTCGGCCAGAATATTGAGCATTTCGCGGCCCACATTGCCTGTGGCGCCGACCACGGCGACCTTGTAACCCATCGTCGAACCCTTTCGGAGAGATGGGCTGTGTGGAACACCGCGCGGGCGCGATTGTCAATCGCCGCGGTGAGCAAAAGCGGCCTCTTCACCCTTCCTTAAGGCAAAGCGCAGCTCACCTTCCCGTTAACCACGCCTGTTCACCACTTGGGCGCTCAAGCTCGCCAATATGCGCCCGCATGAGCCTGACCCTAGATCAGCGGCCTGTTCCGCCCCGTCCTGTGCCCCGGCGCGCTTTGCCTCTGCGGCTGCTGGGGGGCGCGGGGGCGGCTGCCCTCATTGGTCTTTGGCTTGCCAGCCTGCTGGTTGAGCCACCGGCACCGGCTGCGCTGCCTCCGCCTGTCAATGAGCCTTTATGGACGCAAGGGGAGGGGCTTTACAGGATCACCAGCGAGTTTGGTATGGCCCGAAGCGTGGCGCGTCTGCGCCGGGATGGTGCGCGGCAGGATGTGCTGGTGATTGGCGATGGATTGGGCGCTGCCCATCATGCGCGCCTCGTGCTGCATCAGGCGGGTCCGCTGGATCAGCCACCCGGCAGTTTCTATCTCGACATTGCCCGCATGGCGGCTTTGGCGGGCGTGGCGGTCACGCGCAGCCAATTGCCGCAGGCGGTGCCCAGCCGTTTTGGCTCCCTCGATGTCGCAGAGCTGACCCTGACCGAGGGCAGCAGCCAGCGCAGCTGCGCCGGGCTGCGGCTTCTGGTGGGCGAGCCTGACCTGCGGCTGACGGGCTTTGCCTGTCTGGGAGACGTTCCGCGCGAGGCGCAGGCATTTGCTTGTTTCATTGATCGGCTTGAGTTGGACGCCTCACGGGCTGAGACCTCCCTTGCCGCCTTTTTCGCGAAGGCACAGATGGCACGGCCAGCCTGTGTGGTTTCGCAAACACAGGTCCGCAACGTTGAACGGCCCTCGCGGATTATTCCTGCGAGCCGCTAGGCGAATGGGCAAAACTGAAGTAACACTCTTTCACTGACTTGGGGGTTCTTATGACTTTCGCACGTTCTTCCGCGCTCCTGCTGGCAACGCTCTCTGTTGGTTGCATTTTCGCTGCTGACATGGCTGCGGCCCAGCAAACACGCTCGGCGTCGCGCGCTCTCGTTGTGAAGCGCCAGGCCTATGCGATCCCCGGCAATGTCGTGCCGGTTGGCCGTGAGAGCCGTTATGTCACCGAATCAACCGGCCGCGGCTCAGCCTTTGACAGCTCGGTGCAGGGCATTCGTTCGGACCTCTTGAGCGTCCGCTAAAAGTTCCGCTACGCAAAGCGCAAACGAGAAGGGCCTGCAGTCGCTCCGTCTGCAGGCCCTTTTTGTATCTGTATTTTCTAGCGGTTAGCGCGCCAGCTGCTTCAGTTCCGCAACAATCGCGTCACCCATCTCAACGGTGGAGACATGGCTCTTGGCATCGCCCTTGATGTCGGCCGTGCGCAGCCCTGCGGCGAGCACATTGGAGATCGCCTTTTCGACCATGTCGGCAGCATCGCCCAAGCCGAAAGAATAGCGCAGCGCCATGCCGAAGGAGCCGATCATTGCGATGGGATTGGCGAGGCCTTTGCCTGCAATATCCGGCGCTGAACCATGCACGGGTTCATAAAGCGCCTTGCGCTTGCCTGTCTTGGGATTGGTTTCTCCCAAGGAGGCGGAGGGCAACATGCCCAGCGAACCGGTGAGCATCGCGGCCACATCGGAGAGCATGTCACCGAACAGATTGTCGGTGACGATCACGTCGAACTGCTTGGGCCAACGCACGAGCTGCATACCCAGCGAATCCGCCAGCTGATGTTCGAGCGTCACGTCAGCAAATTCGCGCTTGTGCAAAGCGGTCATCACCTCGTTCCACAAAACGCCCGACTTCATGACATTGCGCTTTTCGGACGAGGTCACCTTGTTCTTGCGCTTGCGGGCGAGTTCAAAAGCCACGCGACCGATGCGCTCGATTTCATAGGTGTCATAAACCTGAGTATCAATACCGCGCTTCTGGCCATTGCCGAGATCAATGATTTCTTTCGGTTCACCGAAATAAACACCGCCCGTCAATTCGCGCACAATCATGATGTCGAGATCTTCGATGATCTCGCGCTTCAGCGACGAGGCATCAGCCAAAGCGGGATAGCAAATGGCGGGACGCAGATTGGCGAAAAGCTCCAGATCCTTGCGCAGACGCAAGAGGCCAGCTTCGGGGCGCACGTCATAAGGCACGCTGTCCCATTTGGGGCCACCCACCGCGCCGAAGAGAACCGCATCGGCGGACATGGCAAGGGCCATATGCTCTTCGCTGATCGACTGACCATGGGCATCATAGGCCGCGCCGCCGACAAGGCCGCGCTCGAATTCGAACTTGGCGAGACCCGCCTCGCCCATGAAAGCCGCAACCTTCTCCACCTCGGTCATAACTTCAGGACCGATGCCGTCGCCGGGAAGAAGGAAAATATTGTAACTCGCCATGACCGCCATCCGTGAGGGGTGAAAGTTGGCGCTGTTGCTAACGGGGCGGGAGAGGATTGGCAAGGCGGGGCGAAGCGAGGCCCTTCTCCCATAGGGAACGTGGCCCCGTTACAAGAACGCGCCGCCCTTCTCCTATAGGGAGAAGGTGCCCGCGGATGCGGGCGGATGAGGGGATCGGGTCTTTATTCTGAGAGACCCGATCCCCTCCTCAGTCAGCTCCGCTGACAGCTCCTCCCATTGGGAGGAGCGGGCCGCGTTGGTGTGGGAGAAGGACGGCGCGATCATCATTGCAGCCGGAACTCATGTCCCACATGCCGCCATTCAGCGGGTTTGATTAAACCCTGATGCGCAACCGTGACCGAGTGCAATTTGCCTTCCAGTTTCGTTGACCAGAAATCCAGAAATTTGCGCAGCTGCGGAAAGTCTGGATGCAGGTCGTAATCTTGCCAGATGAACGTCTGCAAGATCTTGGGATGATCGGGCATGCGATAGAGGATATTGGCGGTGGTCAGGCCATAGCCTTCAAGTTGACGGCGAAAGTCAGCAGAAACCATCTCACGCTCTCCGAAATGAATCGGGTCACAGCGCAACGGTAATCTTGTTGTCGGAGTTCCTGCAACGGCCTCGATCAAACGCGCAGCGTGCCTGCGCAAAATTGGCACTCACCAAAATTGACTGCTGCTGAAAAGAAAACCGCCGGGGCGCAAACCCCGGCGGTCTTTGTCTCCTCCAACTCAACTACGATCAGGCAGCGAGCTGACGCAGCACATATTGCATGATGCCGCCGTGACGGAAATATTCGAGTTCGTCGAGCGTGGCGATGCGGCAGAGCAGCGGCACATTCTTCTTCGTGCCATCTGCATAGGTGATGTCCATCGACATCTTCTGACGCGGCTTCAACTCAGCGCCGAGGCCATTGATGGTGATCTTCTCATCACCCTTCAGGCCCAGCGTCTGCCATGACGTACCTTCTTCGAAGGTCAGCGGCAGAACGCCCATGCCGACAAGGTTCGAACGATGGATGCGCTCGAAGCTCTGTGCAATCACTGCGCGCACGCCGAGCAGGCTCGTGCCCTTCGCTGCCCAGTCGCGCGAAGAACCGTTGCCATATTCCACGCCTGCGAAGATGACGAGCGGAGTCTGCTCTTCCTTGTAGCGCATGGCCGCATCATAGATCGGCATCTTTTCGCCCGACGGATAATGCACGGTGTTGCCACCTTCGAGCACATTGCCGTCATTGCCCTTGTTCATGAAGTTCTTGATGCGGATATTGGCGAAGGTGCCGCGCATCATCACTTCATGGTTGCCGCGCCGCGTACCGTACTGGTTGAAGTCGGGCTCGCGGACCTGGCGCTCGGTCAGCCACTTGCCGGCCGGAGAGGCCAGCTTGATGGAGCCTGCGGGCGAGATGTGGTCGGTGGTGATCTTGTCGCCGAAGAGCGCCAGAATGCGCGCATCCACGATGTCCTCGATGGGATCGGGGGTCATGGTCATGCCCTCGAAATAGGGGGGATGCTGCACATAGGTGGAGTTCATGCTCCACTTGAAGGTCTCGCTCATGGGCGTCTTCACCTTGCGCCAGTTGGCGTCGCCGTTGAACACGTCCGCATAGCGCTGCTTGAAGACCTTCTTCGTCACGAACTTCTTGATGAAGGCGGCGACTTCCTTGGAGGTCGGCCAGATGTCCTTCAGATAGACGTCCTGCCCGTCCTTGCCCTTGCCGAGCGGCTCGGTGGTCAGGTCCATATGGACATTGCCAGCCAGCGCATAGGCGACGACGAGCGGCGGCGAGGCCAGATAGTTGGCCTGCACATCCGGGTTGATGCGGCCTTCGAAGTTGCGGTTGCCCGAGACCACAGCGGCGGCGATGGTGCCGTTGTCGTTGATCGACTGGGAGATCTCTTCCGCCAGCG
>CAZLBA010000173.1:0-5700 GCA_964557555.1 uncultured Beijerinckia sp. | reverse complement strand
GAGCCGATGCCACCGCCGTCATGCGCCTTGGTCCTTCCCGGTTTTTCTTGTTGGGGAAACGGGAGGTCGCGACTCCCGTACTTAGAGACCTATGTTTAGCGCCCGGACCGGGGAGCGGCAACCTTCAAAGCATCCGTTGGGCAAGGCTTTCTGGTGAAATGATCAAGTGTAAAAGAAAGCCCCGTGTCCGCGGGTGGCGGCACGGGGCTCTCCTGGCGTCATTATTTGCGAGCAGGCTGCAATTGCACGAGTTCGCCCAATTGCTCCTTGGTCAGGGGGGCAGCGATGAATTTGAACTGCACGGCATCCGCATTCATTTCGGCAATGCCTTCGATCTTGTCGGGATTGGCGCGATCCTTCTGCACAAATTCGTCGCGGGTACGCAGTGCGATGGCTTCCGACACATTGGCCCATTTCGCATAGGCCTTGATCGCGTCCGGGCTCGACCACAGCCAGTCAATCGTTTCGCGATAGGCCGCCATATAGCGCGCCATGACATCCTTGTTCTTCTGGAGAGCGACAGCATTGGCCACGATCACGCGCACCGGCTGGTTGCGAAACTCAGGGACTTCCTCGCCCTTGGCCAGAATACGGATGCGGCCCGCTTCCAGCGCATCAAGCATCAGGGGCGGAGCGGTCCATCCAATATCCACTTGATTGCTCATCACCTGCGTGAAGGTGGAGGGTGGGCTGCCGGTCGCCGTCGGCTTCAGATTAACGCCGAAATGTTTGCCAAAGGCGATGGTCATGATCTGCGTGGAGGAGCCGGTGGTGGAATAGGCAATGGTCTTGCCTTCCGCATCCTTCATCGTCTTGATCGGGGAGTTCGACGGCACATACCAGAATTCGTAATAGCCGCGCATGGTGGCGCCCAGAATGCGCAAGGGCGCTCCCTTTGAATAAGCGCCCATGACACCATAGGTGCCAACGCCGATGCCGATATCGACACTGCCGGAAATGACGGCCTGCTGTGTCTCGCCGCCACCTTGCGTATAGAGAACTTCAAGCTGCAAACCGTGCTTTTTGAAGATGCCAGCATCCTGACCCAGCTCAGAGACCGAGTTCTCCCAAACGCCGCGCTGGCCGACAGCTACTTTCAGCTTGTCTTGTGCCAGCGCAGGCAGAGCCGCCAATATGGCAGCAGCGCCGAGCGCCCATCGAGCGAAAGTCTTCATCATCCCCTCCTGAATTGTCATGTGACAGAGACATAAGGCGCAGGTTCAGATTTGCCAGTCCGTCGGCAAAATGCCCTGCTTTTGGCCCTTCCGAAGGTAATAGGCCCAAAGTTTACCCACGTGGAAGTCGCGCATTTCATGTCGATCCACCATGTCGAGTTCTTCATCGCTCAAGGCTTTGGGGGTACGGCCCGCTTGCATGACTTGCATTTGCGCGCGCGCATTCTCATCGAAATGCACAGCATCGACGAGCAAGGCTGGCAGCGACTCGGCCGTCAGCACGAGGCCATGGGCGCGCATGAGCGCGGCGTGATGCGGCCCCAAGGTCTGCGCAAGTTTGCGACCCTGCTCGGTGGTCTTGATATGGCTTGGATCGCCATCTGTGGGAATGCCGCTGCGCCAGCGAATGGCGCGCGCACGCATCGGCAGAAGTTGCACGCCTTCCATCAGGGTGAACCAGATGGCGAGTTCCATGTGACAATGCACAATCGCTTCGACATCAGGCCGCGCTTTGAAGATTTCGATATGGATCGGGATTTCAAAGGGCGGGCGGCCATCCCCCTCAAGCACTTTGCCGTCGAAATCTACCAGCAAGACGCTTTCGGGCGCCACATCCGAGCGCGGTTCAGCTGCGCTCTGGATGAAAAAAGCGTCGCGCCCCGGCGCACGCACAGCAACATGGCCGGAATAGTCGAGGATATTTTCCATGACCAGCAGGCGCGTTGTGGCAGCAACCTGTGCGCGCAAGAGCGCGTCAGTGTTTGAGCCTCTCGCGCCTGCTTGCGTCATGAATTAGCGCACCTTCACCGACATGGTGCCGATCTTGTCAATCGTCGCCTTGATCGTATCACCCGCGACAACACGATTCACGCCTTCAGGCGTGCCGGTCATGAGAATGTCACCGGGCTGGAAGGTGTAGAAAGTCGAACCCCAGGAAATGAGATCACGCACCGACATGATGAGATCGCGCGTATTGGCATTCTGGCGCGGCTCATCATTCACGGTGAGCACCATCTGCTGACCTGACGGCTCGCCGAACTCATCAGCCGTGACGAACCACGGGCCAAGCACGGTGAAGGTGTCGAGCGACTTGCGCAGGCTGCGCTCTTCGGGACCGCGGATCGTCATGTCGAGGCCGATGCAATAGCCCGCGACATAATTCAGCGCGTCTTCCTTCGAGACATTGCGCGCCGGCTTGCCGATGATGGCCACAAGTTCGATCTCATGATCGTTGCGACGCTCCGGCAGACTCACCTTCACGCCTTCAGATGCGCCAACGATCGAAGACGTCGCCTTGAGGAACATGCCAATCGTCTGGATCTCGATCACCTGACGGTTGTGATTGATCTCGACATCTGCGCGCGACTCTTCGAGATGCGCCTTGTAGTTCACGGGAGCGGCAACAACCTTGCCCGGATTTGCAACCGGCGGCAGGAACTTCACGGAAGAGGCAGGCACAGACTTCGCGCTCTTCGCCGCTTCCAGAATGCGCGGCTTCAGCATATCGAGATTTTCGATGAGCTGGTCGGTGCGCGGCAGCGGATAGCGATAGGCTGGCAGAGCATCAAGGGCGGAGGTCACATCGAGGATCTTGTCACCATCCACGAGGCCGAGACGGTTATCATCAAAACGGCAGATTTTCATCTCATTGGTCCTTCATCTCAGCTTCGTTGCCACTCAAACTTTGCCTTCCGCGCGCATGCGCCAGAAGTCCCATGCACGATTGATCTGTGAACCAATCGACTTCGTAGCCGTGCGCAGCTCACCTTCGCTCAAATAGGTCGGCTCGCCAAGGCGCAGCGCCTCCGACGTCAAGCGCGCATTCACTTCTGTATAGACTGCGCGGAAGACAACTTCGCGAATATTGCTGCCCACCACGGTCGAGCCATGGCCACGCATCAACACGCAGTTTTCATTGCCGAGCTTGTCAGCCAGCGCAACGCCAAGCGCATTGGAGCTGATGAGTAGATCATTCTCTTCGCCTGCAACATCACGGATTTCGAACACCGGCGTGCAAACGGGCAGGAAGCTCGACATGTGGCAGATCGAGCGGAACTTCATTGTCTTCACAACTGTGAAGGGAACCACGGCGGGCGAGTGGCTATGCACCACAGCCATCACATCCGGGCGGCGGCGATAGATCTCACCATGGATGAAGCGTTCCAGATAAACGCCACGACCATTGGCATTGAGCGGCGTGCTGTCGAGATCAAACTCGACAATGTCATCGGGCGTCACAAGGGCAGGGGCCATATTGCGCGCCAGAAGATAGCGGTTGGGGTCAGCATCCGAGCGCACGCTCACATGGCCGAAACCGTCCACGACGCCCTCACGATAGAGAATGCGATTGGCGATGGCGAGTTCTTCAATGAGATTTGCGGAAGCCTTGGAAGCGCCGCCACCCGGCTTGTCAGCCACTACGGAGTAAAACCCTTCTCTGTCGCCGTAAGCGGGTGTGCACATGTTTCGCGTCTCCCTGCGGGTTCATGTTGCAGTGCAACTGTGCTGCCTGCCAATGCCTCGCTCTGTCCATTTGACAGCTGGGGGAAGTCCGGTCAACTGTCCGTCCGGGCGGTGGAAAAATCAGTCAGTCAGCCACGGCCCTGCGGGAGGTTTGCATGAGCGGTGGTAAGGATTCGGGTGGCAAGAATTTAGGGCCGCAGACGCCGGGTTTGGAAGAGCCCAATGGTGCCACACGCTCCACGGCGATTTTCGGCTCTGACGTGATGGCTGAGACGCTGCAGTCGCTCGACATTCCCTATATCGCGCTCAATCCCGGCGCGAGCTATCGCGGCCTGCATGACAGCATCGTCAATTATCTCGGCAATGAAAATCCGAAAATGCTGCTCTGCCTGCATGAGGAACATGCCGTTGCCATTGCCCAAGGCTGGGCGAAAGTGACAGGGAAGGCGATGGCTGTCGCATTGCACTCCAATGTTGGTTTGATGCATGGCACCATGGCGATCTTCAACGCATGGTGCGATCGCGTGCCGATGGTGATCCTTGGCGCCACTGGCAATGTAGATGCAATGAAGCGCCGCCCCTGGATCGAATGGATTCACACCTCGCGCGATCAGGGCGCGCTGGTGCGCAATTATGTGAAATGGGATGACCAGCCGGGCTCCGTCGGTGCTGCGCGTGAGTCGATCCTGCGCGCGGCCTGGCAGGCCAATACCGCTCCCATGGGCCCAACCTATGTCGTGCTGGATGTTGAGCTGCAGGAGAATAGCGTCTCCGAACCTCTGCCGCCGATCAGCCCAAAGCGCTATATGCCACCTGTCTCCCAGAAGGCCGATCCGGCGCAGTGCCGCGCAGCTGTTGAGATGCTGCTGGGGGCCAAGCGTCCGCTCATTCTGGCGGGCCGCATGTCGCGTTCACTCGATCCTTGGAACCAGCTCATCGCGATTGCCGAAAAGACTGGCGCGCAAGTGGCAACCGATACCAAGATTGCAGCCTCTTTCCCAACCGATCATCCGCTGCATGTCGGTTCCTTCGGCTCCGGCCCTGCAAAGGAAGTGCTTGCGGCCATCACCGATGCAGACGTGATCGTCTCGCTCGATTGGGTCGATCTTGCGGGCACCATCAAGACCGCGATTGGGGACAAGGAAGTTGCTGCCAAAGTCGTGCAGGTCTCGCTCGACCATGTGCTCCACAATGGTTGGAGCATGGACTATATGGGTCTCCCGACTGTCGATCTCTTCATTGCAGGTGAAACCGACAGCGCAATTGCTGAAATGGCGCGCGCGCTCGAAGGCAAGCCGAAGAAGCCCGTCAGTGGCAAGGGTCGTGAGGCGCTTTCGCCTGATCTTGTCAAAGGCCCGATTTCAGTTGCGCAAATGTTCTATGGCTTGCGTCAGGTCACTGAAGGGCGCGATGTTTCGCTCTTGCAGGTGCCGCTCTCCTATAATCCGCAGAGCTGGCACTTCCGGCATCCGCTCGATTACATCGGCACCGATGGCGGTGGTGGCATCGGCAGTGGCCCCGGCCTTTCGATTGGTGCAGCGCTCGCCTTGATGAATTCGGGTCGTTTGCCGATTGCTGTCTTTGGTGACGGCAATTTCATGATGGGTTGCTCCGCGATCTGGACGGCGGTGCATTACAACATCCCGGTCATGATCGTGGTGGCGAATAACCAGTCCTTCTACAATGACGAGCTGCATCAGGAGCGCGTGGCGCGGATGCGCAACCGCCCCGTTGAGAATAAATGGATCGGTCAGCGGATGGACAATCCCGAACTCGATCTTGCAACTGTTGCACGCGGTCAGGGGGCTGTCGGCTTTGGCCCCGTCAAAGACGCCACCGAACTCGTCAGCGTCTTCAAGGAGGCGCTGAAAGAGCTGGAAGCCGGCAAATGCGTCGTCGTCGATGTCCGCGTGCTGCCGGGCTATGCGTGAGTGAGGCAGTCGGCAATTGGCAGTCGGCAGTCGTTAAAACGCGCGTCGTCCTTCTCCCATAGGGAGAAGGTGCCCGCGGATGCGGGCGGATGAGGGGGCGGGCTTCTCCTGATCCCCTCCTCAGTCAGTAT
>CAZLBA010000172.1:1081-5721 GCA_964557555.1 uncultured Beijerinckia sp. | reverse complement strand
CAAAGCATCAGCATGGCCTTTGTCAGCAAGCACACTGGCCACAGCTGCGGAGAGGCCGGGCCTTGAGGCGATGGCTGCCTGCGCCAGACGGTCGCCCATCGTGGCGCAATCAACCAGATCCCCTTCGCTCAAGAGTGGTGAGCGCGCCAGCACGAGAGCCGCAATATCAGGCTGGTCATTGGCCAGCGCAATGATGACATGCCGCGGGGCCTGCGCCTCACTTGCAAGCACTTCAGCCAGCGCCCGGCGCACCTGCGGGGAGGGATCATCAAGGGCTGCAGCCATGGCCGCTTCAGCTTCGCGGCGAAGGTCGGGGGAGAGACCGGATTGCAGATAGCCGCGTGCCAGAGCGCCGAGACCCAAGGCCCGCTCGCCCGACGAGACCTCGCGGGACCATGCCAGAAATTTCCGGACTATCATTGCACTCAAAACCTTCGGACGCGCCGGGCCAAAACGGCCATGCACCACCATGCGGGCTTATGGTAAAGTTTGGATTAATCGAGGATTGAGTGATGCGAAGCCTGATCATCCCCGCTGATACATTCTGCTTTGAACAGGCAGGTATTCGCCTGTCACTTTGCCATGCCCGCAAGGGGGCCGATGTGCAGCAGCGCGGGGGGGAATTGGCCGTGCATGAAGCGCGGCAAAATCTGAGCGATGGCAGCACGAAGATCATCGCGCTGATCAACCATCCAGCCGCCCTGCTGCAGGCCGCGAGTTTCATTGAAACAAGCCCGCGCCTCTATGCGCTGAGCTGGGATATTGCCGCCTTCGCGCAAGAACTTCGCGCAGCAGATGAGTCTCAGACCTTGCAACATGCCCGCAGCATGATCGTGCTGGCTGCACGCGCAGCCGGGATTCTCGCCTTCGATAGCGCAGAGCCGCAAGCGGATGACGAGACTTTACGGCGCGCCTGTCTTGACGCGCGCCGCAACGGGTTTGACGGAAAACTTGCCGCAACAGCTGCGCAGCAAGCTATCATCGAAGCAGCCTTCGCCTAGCCGCCGCCTTCACGATTGCCCGCACCTTCTGGCCGTTTGATGGCAAAGACCGTGTCGAGCACCGAATAGTCCTGATAGCCGCAACGCGCAATCGGCTTCATCTTTGGCACCTGCACGATGCCGCCCTCAATGAAGCTGTCGTCAATATGGATGCCAATCACCTGACCCATGACGAGGAAACGCGGCGTTTCCTGACCATCCATGTCGCGCAGCTGGAAGATCTCCGTCACCTTGCATTCAAGATGCGCCGGGCTTTCCTTGACGCGCGGCGCGCGAACTAGCTTTGAGGGCAACATATTGAGCCCCGTATGCGCAAACTCGCTCTGCCCCCGCTCCAAAGGCGCAGAGGTTTCACTCATCTGATGGCGCAGATCATAGGTCGCCATGTTCCAGACGAATTCGCCGCTCTCCTTCGCGAAGGTGTAGGAATCTTTCGGTCCTTCGGAGCAAAATCCAATCAGCGGCGGCAAACCCGAAAAAGCATTGAAGAAACTGTAGGGCGCGAGATTGATGAGCCCCTCTTTGTTCATGCTGGAGATCCAGCCAATCGGACGCGGCGCGATCAGCGCCTTGAAAGGATCATAGGGCAGAACCGACTTGTCGCGGGAGCGTGGCTCAAAAAACATGATCTCTCCTGCACTCAGGCAAAGCGTGTCACGATGGAGGCCAGATCAGGCCGGGGGCGATCTTCAGGCATAGCACTTGCGCGGCCAAGATGAATGAAGCCTGCGATCTTCTCATGCGGTTTGAGACCAAAAGCCTCAAGCACTTGCGCATCATAAGACAGCCAATTCGACAGCCATGAGCCTGCATAACCCATAGCCTGCGCGCCAATCAGCACATTCATGCACACGGCGCCCGCTGACAGAATCTGTTCCCATTCAGGGATTTTGGCATGAGGCGCCGCGGTGGAGACAACGCCGATGATGAGGGGCGCCCGCAAGAAACGCAGGCGTTCAGCTTCCACCACATCTGCCGGAGCTTCAGGATTCTTCTGCTTGTACCGCGCAACAATGATATGGCTGGCTTTTTCGCGGGCAGCCCCTTCGAAGAGGATGAAACGCCACGGGGCAAGCTTGCCATGGTCGGGCACGCGGGAGGCAATTTTGAGCAGCGTCTCGACTTCCTGCGGCGAGGGGCCGGGGCCAATCAAGGCGACCGGGCTCACAGAGCGGCGCTTCAACAACAGGTCAATGGTCTCGGACATGGACTGGCCTTCCTTCTCCCCCTCCTTACACCGGATCAGGCGCGGATGGGCAAGGCCCTGTCGCGCTTCGGCCATCTTGTCGCTGAATAGTCCAACGGCCTGAGCATTGCGCCTGGCACTGCTGCCCTGTAGAGCCTTTTTCATGCTGAGCTGCCTTGCCCGCCCCCTCCTCGTCGCCTGTGCCTTTCTGGCTGCAGTGATGGGGGTCGCGCCACTCAGCGCCCAGACTGCTGTGCCGCCGCTGGATCCCAATTGGGTGCGTGGTGGCGCAAGCGGCAGCCAGACCGCCCTCACACTGTCTGCGAGCCTCGGCAATGCCCCTCAGGCCATCGGCAGCGGTTTGCGCTGGCGGGTTTATCGCGAACGCGCGGGAGATGATGGCAAACATCAGCTGGTGAGTGAGTCCTCTGCGGCCTCGCCCGTTCTCAATGTGGCAGAAGGCACCTATGTGGTGCATGTCACCTATGGATTGGCGAGCGCTATGAAACGCCTGCAAGTGAGCGGCGCGAGCATGACGGACCGCTTGCAGATCAATGCAGGCGTGCTGCGCGTGCGCAGCATTCTGGGCGAGACTGCACTGGCGCCCAATCGCGTCAATCTCAATGTCTATGTGCCCGACCGCACGGGTGCGGATGCAAGGCTGATCGTCTCCAATGCGCGCCCCGGCGATCTCCTGCGCTTGCCGGAGGGCAATTATCGCGTGGTCTCAACCTATCTCGACAAGGAGAGCACGGGCTCCATGCCCGCCCCCGGCGCTGCACCTAATGCCACCAACTCGGTCGTAAGCGCGGAGCTGCGCGTCCAGACGGGCCGCCTGACTGAAGCCACTCTGCGCCACAGCGCTGCTACGATCACACTCAAGCTGGTCAATGCCGCCGGTGCCGAAGCGCTCGCCAATACAAGTTTCTCCGTCCTCACGCCCGGCGGCGACGTCATCCGCGAATTGATCGGCGCCTTCCCCTCGCTCGTTCTGGCCGAAGGCGAATATGTCGTGATTGCGAGACGCAACGGAAAAACTTATCAAAAGACCTTCACCGTCCAGTCCACGATGGACCGGGATGAGGAAATCCTCGCCGCCGAACAGTCGAATTAAAGAGGCCCGCCATGCAGACCTTCTTCGTTGAGATCAAATGCGCCCTCGGTCGCACCTATGACGTGGCACGGATGCTGGCAGAAGCCGAGATCGCCTCAGAGATTTATTCGATCGCTGGCAATTACGACATTCTCGCCAAATTCTATGTCTCGAAAGACACGGATATCGGTCATTTCGTCGGTGAAAAGGTGCAGCCCATTCCCGGCATCGTAGACACGCGCACAATCATTACATTCAAAGCTTTCTGACGGCTCAGCGGAAACGCTGCAGCGCCTCCCAGGCAAAGCCACTGGCCATTTCTTGAGGTGTGAACTGTCCCCAGGCCAGAGTTGAAAAAAGAGGCCGCCGATCCATTCCCAGCCGCGGATTGGCAATCTCTTCGATGGGCGTGGCAAGCGGCGTGGCAGCACAATCAGCCGTGGTCACCACCGGAACGCCCATGCGAAGCGCATCCAGCGCGGCTGCAGAGACATGCGTCACCACACACCAGGCATCTTTCACCGCCGCTTCAATGCCGCCCAATTGCTTTTCGCGCAGCGCAATCGGCCTATCGGTATAGCGGCGAATTTTGGCGACAGTGTCATTGATCCATTGCTGGCCCGTCGTCCCGTAAAAACCAAAAAGAAAGTCAGATGAAGGACACAGCAGGATCGGCGCGTGGCGGTTCTTGTTCCAGGGCTGAAAATTATATCCAATTTGCTGAAAAATAGCGTCCAGACGCTGCCCGTCCCGGTCCTGAATCTCTGTGAGCTGCAACGCATTGCGCGTCACCCGGTAATAAAGATCTCGACCAAAATAGGCATTGTCCATCTGGTAAAAATCGAAGCCAGCCGCGCGCGTCAGTTTCATGATATCTGGCGCGCCCCGGATCAGCCCCCAAATGAGGGAATGTCCACCCTGATAGGCTGGATCGGCATCGGGCAGAAAAAGTCGCGCCCGCGAGCCCTGCGCCAAAGCCTGAACAAATGGCAAGCGGATCGGAGACCCACAGCCGTAAGCAACAAGATCAGGATTGACCGACATGAAACTGCCTCAAGACTTGGCGTAATCCTGATCAAACGATTTGCCCGCTTGTTTGCGCTGCGGACCCTTCAGGTGATCAAAATAAACCCCCAGCCCGCAATTGATGAAGGGATGTTCGAGATGCGCGGCCTTGCCCGAAATATTCTTGAAGGCAAATCCCTTCGCTTCGAACTCTTTGCGCACTTCGTCCCACAGCCATGAGTCATGCCATTCCTGAAAGCGGAAGGCCTCGCCGGTGAGGTAAAGCGCCTTCATGCGGTCAAGGAAAGCGCTGGTTTGGGGATGATTTGGATTGAACCCCAAAAAGCCGCATTCC
>CAZLBA010000172.1:367-1071 GCA_964557555.1 uncultured Beijerinckia sp. | reverse complement strand
GGGTGGAAAATGCGTGCGGCCCAGATAGCTCATGATCTGCCCTTCATCGGGGAAGAAAGGCTGCAAATCAGCAGCGCTAAACGGCTTCAGACAAGTCACATCCGCATCGAGCCAGGCAAAATATTCCTCGGCCGGAAAAAGCTTGCGCGCGATGTCGAGCGAAAAGATCTTGAAGGCGAAGCGCACAAGATTGAAGCGATAGTCCCACACAGGTTGCAGGACCGTTTCGCCATTGGGCTTGCGCTGCTGCGCCATCTTTAACCCGTGCGCTTCGTAAAGATTGCCAAAAAAGAGGTGAAACCGGCTGAACTCCTCGCTCTTCAGTTCAACGATCTGGATTGGCCCGTGCTGACGCGGCAGAGACTGAGGAATGTCGCCTTCAAAAACAACAATCAGTTTGACGCCCTGCGAATGTTTCGCAAACCCGTCCAGCATCCGCTGACCATACTCGGCGAAGAGCTTGGCATTGAGGGAAGTGATGAGGGTAGTCATGGAGGCTCCGAAAGAACGGCTTGGAGTGCTGAAGGATACCAGCTGCTAGTAAGTGGCGCTTGTATGGTCCTTCTGTCTCACATCTTGATTTGTTTCGCTATAATTTGAGCGAAGTTCATCCACGACGTCATTGACATAACGTCCTTGCATGGGGATCTGAAATGGTTGATCGACCCGTTTCTTGAAAGCGGCCACCACGCTGATATTGGCCG
>CAZLBA010000172.1:0-357 GCA_964557555.1 uncultured Beijerinckia sp. | reverse complement strand
CCAGAATGCTGGGCGGGTTCAGCGGCTTCTTTTGCTCATAAAAGCCCCAGCCATCCATCATATGCGGCACTTCGATGAAGGCTCCCGTGTTTTGAGCCAGCCACAACAAGTTCCACTCATAGCCATTGGCAGCCACAATATCGCGGAACAGGTTAGGATTGAAGTTATAGAAGCCGTGATTGATCCAGGGACCAAATGGCAGGACGGATAACATGATGCCATTCACCCGGCAGAGATTGTGCATATTTTCAAAAACGGTTCGCTGGTCAAAGATGTGCTCGCCGGTTCCGTTATTCGTCACGAGATCGAATTGCTCAGAATATCCGTATTTGTCTTTGAGGATAAAATTAAGATCCA
>CAZLBA010000171.1:0-5761 GCA_964557555.1 uncultured Beijerinckia sp. | reverse complement strand
GGCGACTGGCGGATTGCCCATTTGCTGAACGCCCAGCGCGTCCGTCCAGGTCTGGATTTCCTGACCGCCCTGATTGACCCAGAGGCGCGGCACATCCGAGTCGGCACCCGGCCGCAGATCGGCATTATAGATCTGGCCGTTTGATGTCTTGCGCAACTCGATGCCGCCCACGAGACGCTGCACCGAAATGCCCAGACCCGCCCCGACATAAGGTGTAACGCGTGCCCAGGTGCCGAGATCAATGTAGAAATTACCCAGAAAATCGACCTTTTGCAGCGTTGCGACCGAGGTGGTCGTGCAGGTGTCGCGGGTCTCATCCCAAAGATAGCCGAATTTGATATTCGTGATCTGGTTGCGCACAACAGCAAGCCCGTAAGGGCAAACCACATTGCCGGCCGCGCGGCGGGCGCTGCTTTGCCGGTTGTAATCAGCCGAGAAATCGTAGCGCATCCAGTTGTTTTGCTTGTAGCCCAAGCCGGCGCCAATGAAGCCGCGGGTTTCTTCCTGACCCACAAGACCAGACACAATCGAACGGCTGCTGTCCTGACCCAAACCGAGATTGCCGCGTAGATACCAGCCCGAGCCCAGCTCCACGGGGCGAGAGACGATGTCTGGCGCAGGCGTCAGGGGCAGGTTGAACGAGGGCTGCGATCTGATTTCTGCCGCGAAGGGCTGACCAGCCGACACGGCCACGCCAATAAGCGCAAGCGTGCCCGCCAACGTCCTCAAAACGCACATCTGGCAATCCTCTCGTCAACAAAAACGATTCAATAGGTAATATTTTTTGCATCAAATGATTAATGATGCGTAACCTAATATGTAACGGATGAAACTCAGCGGCTGAAAGCCATCAGGGCGGGGCCTTGCTGCAACAGGAACCGCAAGCCGATGCGTAACTCATGCGACTGCACGCGCAAGGATTGAGTGCCGCCATTGCAGATCGAGGGCGCAGCAATCACGCTGCAATCGAAACTCCCACTCTCGATGCGCCCTGCATGGAGATAGCGATAGCCGATATCAAGCTTCATGCGGTCAGACAGATCATAAGCTGCTCCCGCCATCAGCGAGAGCGCCAGACGCTGACGCGCGCGGCTGTCCGTTGTCCCGGCGCCGTGATTATTGGTGCTGGCGGGAATGGTGACAGGCCCGAAGCGATGATGCGCAAGACCAAGGCCCAATCCAAGATAAGGCGTCATCTCATGCCATGATCCGATTTCGAAATAGCCATTGAGCATCGTGACCAGGCTGCGCAAATCACTCGTCAGCGGATCGGTACAAGTGCCAGTGCCGCATCCATAAACAGGTGTGGTGCGGATCATGGCGCGACTGCGATATTCACTCGTGAGATCGAAGCGAAACCAGTCATGGCTGCGATAGCCGATGCCAACTCCCAGCGGTCGCGTCGCTTCAATGTCGAGCGTGCGATAGTGAAAATCAGCAAGGCCGGCGTAAAGGCTCGATGGACGTGTGCCCAGATATTGCCAGGCGACGCCCAGATCAGCGCGCAGATAAAGCCCATGCTCATTGGCAAAGCCCCCACGTGCTTCCAAATCGTCCAGACTGGGAGCCGTGGGCAAGCTTTGCGCCGCAGCTGCCGAGACAGATAGTGATAGCCAAATTGCCGCAAGGGCCTTGAGCGCGCCCATATTCACCCCATCCGATTGATGGGGGCAATCTAAAGCTCTGGGGTTAAGGCCTGATTAACCTTAACAAATTGCTGCCGTCTCACTCTGCAGCAGCAATACCGGGCACCTTCAGTGCCGCGCAGATATCATCCACGACCTTTTCGACGAGCGCGTGATCATCGCCCTCCGCCATCACGCGGATCACAGGCTCGGTCCCTGACGGCCGGATGAGGACCCGCCCCTGTTGGCCCAAGCGCGCTTCGCCCTCGGCAATGGCCGCTTTGACATGTGCGGACTTCAGTGGCTCGCCGCCGCCGAAGCGCACATTTTTGAGGATTTGCGGCAGCGGTTCAAACAGATTGCACACTTCGCTGACCGGCTTGCCCTGCCGCTGCACAACGGCAAGCAACTGCAATGCAGCGACAAGTCCGTCACCCGTTGTTGCATAATCCGACAGGATGATATGGCCTGATTGTTCGCCACCCAGATTGTAGCCATGCTCGCGCATATATTCGAGCACATAGCGATCACCCACGGCCGTGCGCGGCATGGCAAGACCGATTGACTGCAAGAAGCGCTCAAGACCGAGATTGGACATCACCGTCGTCACGATGCCGGGTTTGGAGAGACGGCCATCGTCCTTCCAGCTCTGCGCAATGACAGCCATCAGTTGATCGCCATCAACGATGCGGCCCGTTTCATCCGTGATCAGCACACGGTCTGCATCGCCATCAAGCGCGATACCGATATCGGCGCGCATCTCACGCACCTTGGCAGCAAGTGCATCAGGCTTGGTCGAGCCAACATCCTGATTGATATTGAACCCATTGGGTTCATCACCAATGGTGAAGACTTCCGCACCCAATTCCCACAAGGCTTCAGGCGCGACCTTATAGGCAGCACCATTGGCGCAATCGACGACAATGCGCATCCCGTCGAGGGAAATCGCGCGCGGCAAAGTGCGTTTGGCGAATTCGATATAGCGCGCATGAACGCTCTCGATGCGCTTGGCGCGACCCAGATCACGAGAGCCTGCCAGTTGCGGAGACAGATCGGACGCCAGCAAGGCTTCGATCTCGCGCTCCACATCATCAGACAGTTTGAAGCCATCGGGTCCAAACAGTTTGATCCCGTTATCCTCGAACAGATTATGCGAGGCGGAAATCATCACCCCAAGATCGCAACGCAAGGAACGGGTGAGCATGGCAACAGCAGGTGTGGGGACAGGACCAAGCAGCATCACATCCATGCCGACAGAGGTGAAACCAGCGACCATGGCATATTCGATCATATAGCCACTGAGCCGCGTATCCTTGCCAATGACGACGCGGTGGCGATGATCGCCACGCTGGAAGACGATGCCTGCCGCCTGCCCGACCTTGAGGGCAAGCTCGGGCGTAATGAGCCCATTGGCGCGCCCGCGAATGCCATCTGTGCCGAAGAACTTCCTGCTCATGGTCCTCGTTCCGACCTCTATCTCACCGGCCTTATAGCGAAATTTGCGGCCCGGTTGCGACAAGCCGAGCTTCACGAATTGTCACCAAGCTTAACAGGCCCACCTGTTGCCCGCCGGCCTGCCCCGCGTCTATGGAAGGCAACAGCGCTTCGGAGGCAAGCATGACCGTCACCATCTATCACAATCCCAACTGCTCAACCTCTCGCAATGTGCTCAAGGCCCTGCGCGAAGGCGGATATGAGCCACAGGTGATCGAATATCTGAGAACCCCGCCCTCGCGCGCCAAGCTGAAGGAATTGCTTGCCAGCATGGGATTGAGCCTGCGCGACATCCTGCGCCGCAGCGGGACGCCCTATGATGAGCTGGGCCTTGATGATCTGACACTGAGCGACGACCAACTCCTCGATGCCATCGAAAAGCACCCCATCCTCATCCAGCGCCCCATCGTTGTCACAGAAAAAGGCGCCCGCCTCTGTCGTCCGATGGACAGGGTGAACGAAGTGCTGGATCGACCGGTGGTGTGAGAAAGAGGCCGAAGCCTGAGCCGCCCTTCTCCCATTGGGAGAAGGTGCCCGTGGATACGGGCGGATGAGGGGTTACTGCCTCCCAGAACTGCGCCCCGAACCCCTCATCAGTCAGCTCCGCTAACAGCTTCTCCCAATGGGAGAAGCGGGGCACGTTCACATGTGAGCGGCAGGGCAATCCAACCAAAACGTCACGAGACAAGGCGGAGGCACTGGAACAGACGGCGGAATGATGCGACGATGACCTTCTTCGCAGAAAAGTTATTACCACCGTGCATTTCAGAACAAAGTTCGTTCAAGGCAAAGCATATAGCCTTACCCATCTTGATCCGTTCGTTATGGACGTTTCAACCGGGGATCGCACAATTGCGATTGAGGTGCGATTCAGCAGTCACTGCTTCACCGAAAAGGCTGGGCCCGACGACGCGCCAGACTTGCTCTACATACATGCTCAGGAAAGACGTAGGTTCGACTTAATTCGGTACGAACTTTCAAAACGGCTGCCAGATCTTATCCGTCAACTGCCGGGCAAGAGTGTTTACCGCAGCCAACCAAGCAACTTCTTTTTTCTACGAGCTACCGAAGGAACAGAATACCCTGGCCCCTATGTGGTGTTTTTCAACATGCGCAAGGCACGTCAAGCAGACATCGACCTACTCATGCGGATCGAAAGTGCTTACGCAAAACCAAACATGACAACACGCGCTTCAGCAGTGCGATTTGAGCGACTGGCATTGAGTTGCGCGACAGGGCGCCAAATCCCAGTTGCCCCCCCGCAAATCATCAAAAGAAAATAGGCCCCGCAGGGCCTATCTCTGGAACATGCGTTCCACACGGGAATGTCTTGCGTCCTCACTGAGGAACCGGAAACCGGCACCGTAGCTCTTTTGCCCGAAAGCTCACCCGTCCAGAGACTACGAATTCTGCGTAGCACAGTGTGGAGAGTTTCTCAACAAAAAGGCCCGCATCTCTGCGGGCCTTTTGCATCACTTATGCCTGCGGCTGCGGCTCCAGACCGCCGGGCGTGTCCGGGCGGCGCTTGGTGGAGGGCACGACCGTTGAGGGGCGCGAGGGGCTTGGAGGCTCGCTATCGCGCACCGGCTGGCGGCCGTCGAGCAGGCCGATGATCTCATCGCCTGACAGCGTCTCATATTCGAGCAGCGCCTTGGCGAGGATTTCCAGACCATCGCGCTTTTCAGTCAGGATGCGGCGAGCCTCATCATGACCTTCCTGAACGAGGCGGCGCACTTCAGCATCAATCGTCTGAGCTGTTGCTTCAGAGACTGCACGCTGGCGGCCCATCGACATGCCGAGGAAAACCTCTTCCTGATTTTCCCCATAGGCCACTGTGCCCAGCTTATCGGAATAGCCCAGACGAGTGACCATGGCGCGGGCCATGCGCGTGGCCTGTTCGATATCGCTTGAAGCGCCAGACGTGATGTTCTCCTTGCCGAACACCAATTCTTCCGCCACGCGACCGCCCATGGCGACAGCAAGGTCCGAGGTGAACTCGATATATTTCTTGGAGTGACGATCACCTTCCGGCAGGCGCATCACGAGACCAAGCGCACGACCGCGCGGGATGATGGTGGCCTTATGCACCGGATCACTGGCCGCGACATTGAGTGCCACAATTGCATGGCCCGCTTCATGATAGGCCGTCAGGCGCTTCTCATCTTCAGACATGACCATGGAGCGGCGCTCCGCACCCATCAGGACTTTGTCCTTGGCGTCTTCAAACTCGGTATTCGTGACGATGCGCTTGCCACGACGCGCGGCCATCAAGGCGGCCTCGTTGACGAGGTTCATCAAATCCGCGCCGGAGAAGCCGGGCGTGCCACGCGCCACCGTCTTGAGATCGACATCTGGCGAGAGCGGCACCTTGCGAACATGCACCTTCAGGATCTTTTCGCGACCCATCACATCGGGCAACGGCACAACGATCTGGCGATCGAAACGGCCGGGACGCAGCAATGCAGGATCAAGCACATCAGGACGGTTGGTCGCTGCAATGATGATGATGCCTTCATTGGCCTCGAAACCGTCCATCTCGACGAGCAGCTGGTTGAGCGTCTGCTCGCGCTCATCATTGCCACCACCAAGGCCCGCACCACGATGACGACCCACCGCATCAATTTCGTCGATGAAAATGATGC
>CAZLBA010000170.1:0-5819 GCA_964557555.1 uncultured Beijerinckia sp. | reverse complement strand
GCAAATGCCGCAAGAAGAAATCGGCACCCAATGCCCATGGCAGGCGCAGCGTAAAAATCCAAATCGAGGCAAACCACATGCGCGCATGATTATGGAGGTAACCGGTTTCCACCAGTTCCCGCGCCCAAAAGTCGAAACAATCAATGCCAGTTTGGCCCTGCTCGGCTGCCAGGATAGCGCGCTGATCTGGAAAACTCTCGCGTCCTTGGTCACGCTCTTCGAGAAAGCGGAGCCAAACGGAAGGACGCATTTCAAGCCAGCCCTTCCAATAAGTGCGCCATAGCACCTCCTGAAGGAACATTTCAGCAGCGGTCAGGCTATGCTCCGCCAGCACTTGCGAAACCACTTCCTGCTCGCTGACTATTCGATAGCGCAAATAGGGCGAGAGCCTCGATACAGCACCTTGATGATCTGGCCCAGGATCCGTATTCCGCCCAAAGGCATAGGGCTGTGCTGCGCGGGGAGTGAATTGAGAAAGTCTGCCGAGCGCATCCGCACGTGATGGCGGAAATAAAGTGCGAACCATGATGAATGATGGCCCCTACGGTCTGGATCTGCAGTCATGTACGGACCAGCTGGGTTAGCTGGATGAACGAACAGAACGGCGGCAGACGCCGATCAATTGTGATTTACAGCTCCAAAACCCTAAACTGGTGCAAACCCATTCTGCGGATATCGGGTGTCAGACAAAATTGACACAAAGCCGTCGCAGCTCGGCCCTTACGTTGATCCGCTTCAAAGCATCAAGTTGCAACTGGAAGTCGTTGCCGCAGAAAAATCCCGCGTAGCAGAGCGTGAATATTCGAAGTTGGAGGTAACTGGCGGAGGACGCAGTCTGTCCAAACCCGTCTCTGCTTTCCCTGAAGATACAGGGAATTTACAGGGAAATTCCAGAGAACATAAGAGAGACGCGAGCCCCACGTGGCGCGCTTTACGCCGATTTACTGGGCTTTCTCGCAGATGAGCAGGTTTTCAGAACAGGGAATTTAGACTTCCCAGCAGGGAAACCTCCTGAATAGTTCAGGAGCCCCCGGGCCCCGAAGGTCCTATCCAACTGAGACTTCGTCGGATAGCCAATCGCGTGATCAGACCTTTTAGGTAAAAAGTATCTGGCAACCCGCGAGCGGCTTCGGCAACTGGCGGGTTGCTTCTTGCTTTCAGGTGGAAGATCTCAGCGGAGCCACCAGAAACGGGCAATTACAATTCGTCTCGCTATTTCACCGAATTGCTTACAAATTTATCCCGGAAGATCAGTCATCTCCTTCATCGATCCGGGCTATATTTCGAACCGCTGTCAAAAGCTCGATTATCGCCTCCTCCGCGGCAGCCAGCTTCCTGGCCGCCATGAGATCCTGTCGGCCAGCCATCATCAAAAATGTAGCCAAAACCTCATCCGAGCGCTGTATGAGGATCGCAAGGTGGGCTCCACTGGGGCCATAGCGCCCTGAAAACCAGTTCTTCACTGTCTTCTCATTAGCTCCAGTCCAATTGGCCACTGTCTTGATGCCAGCATTGCCCTTCCCGGCTGACCGGCGCAACGCAGCGGCGATTTCACTGGCAAAACTGCCAGCATGCTGAACTGCGACAGCAGGTGCATGCCCATTTCGGACTGGAAAGAACTTACCCTTCTTCGGAAACGACATTCCCTTCTCCTTGGCTCTAGATAAGCAAGAAGATTTGAAGCGATGGCGTTGCGGGGGCACACGAGGGCCGCTGTGAAAACGTGAGGATGGGCGGTTGAGTGTACGATACGCGAAAACCCCGCAGATAGGCGAAAAGCATGTCGACCAGGACGTGCCAGCTATTGCCTACGTCCGCATGTCCACTGATCATCAAAAATATTCTACCGAGAACCAGCTCGACGTTATCCGGAATTACGCGGCCTCACGCGGGCTGGACATCTTACGGGTATTCGAAGACTCAGGCCGATCTGGGCTACGACTTGATGGGCGCGAAGCACTCCAGAACCTGATGTCGGAGGTCATATCCGGGAAAGCCGATTTCAAGGCCATTCTTGTTTATGATGTAAGCCGCTGGGGTCGTTTTCAAGACGCCGATGAGGGTGCCTATCATGAGCATGTATGCTCACGCGCAGGAATCCGCGTTCATTACTGCGGGGAGCAATTCGAAAACGACGGGAGCATTGGTTCGAACCTGCTGAAAACCGTCAAACGAGTGATGGCGGGTGAATATAGCCGCGAGCTTTCTGTCAAGGTTTTCGCGGGTCAGTGTCGCCTTGTTGAACTTGGTTTCAGACAAGGAGGTGCTGCTGGTTATGGGCTTCGTCGCGTTCTCATCGACGAACACGGTAAGCCCAAAGGCGAGCTCTCGCGAGGTGAACAGAAAAGCCTACAGACCGACCGCGTCATTCTGCTCCCCGGCCCCGAAGAAGAATTGCGCATCGTGCAGTCGATGTACCAAATGTTTGTCAATGAGAGCCTGTCCGAACGCGAAATTGCCGAACGCCTGAACGCTCAGGGTTGTCGAACGGATCTCAACCGACCATGGACGAGGGGCACCGTTCACCAAGTCCTGACAAACGAAAAATATATCGGCAACAACGTGTTTGCCAAATTCTCATTCAAGCTAAAGCAGCGACGCGTCCAGAATCCGCGGGACATGTGGATTCGTGCCCAGGGGGCCTATCCCGCCATTGTCGACACCACACTGTTCGTGCGCGCCCGAGAAATTGTCGATGCCCGGAGTCGACAATTTACGGATCAAGAGCTTCTCGATAGTTTGCGAGCCATCCTCGCTCGAGAAGGAATACTATCCGGGTTCATCATTGATGAGCAGGAGCACGTCCCCTCCTCAAGCGCGTACAAAAGTCGCTTTGGGAGTTTGCTTCGTGCCTATCAACTGATTGGATATAAACCGGAACGTGACTACCGCTATATCGAAATCAATCAGGCTCTTCGGAAAGCCCACCCCAAATTGGTCGCGGAGATCATAAATGGCATCGTTCGTTCTGGCGGTAACGCAGTCCACGATCCCAATACTGATCTGATCAATATCAATGATGAATTCACGGTGTCCATCGTTCTATCGCGAAGTCAAGAAACAGGGACAGGGTCCCTGAGATGGGTAATTCGACTGGATGCGGGACTCGCTCCCGATATCACGATTGCTGTTCGCATGGACGAAAAAAATCAAGAGCCAAGAGATTACTATTACCTTCCGAGCATCGATATGACGCTCAATCGCCTTCGTCTCTCGGAGCAAAATGGATTCGCTCTTGATGCCTATCGGTTCGAAACGCTCGACTTTCTTTATGCGCTCGCTGGACGAACTCGAATTACGGAGGCTGCATAATGGCTCGTGGAAATGATGTCACTTCGGAAAAACGGATTGTCCATATTCAACTCGAGCATATCCGAGTGCTCAATCCTCGGGTTCGTAATCGGCGCACCTTTGAGGAGATGGTAGAAAATATTTCTCGGGTTGGCTTGAAGCGACCAATAACAGTCAGTCGACGCGCTGACGCGGATCCCGTTGAATATGATCTTGTATGCGGTCAGGGTCGCCTCGAAGCGTTTATAAAATTAGGTCAAGAGACGATCCCCGCCATCATCATCAACGCCGATGAACGTGAATGCCTTGTCATGAGCCTCGTAGAAAATTGCGCTCGGCGGCAGCACAAGGCGATCGACATCATGCGCGAAATTGGTGCATTGCGAAAACGTGGTTATAGTAACCGTCAGATCGGGGATAAGATCGGGTTCTCGTCGGAATATGTGAAGATGATCGCCGGTCTCCTCGACCGAGGGGAGGAGCGCTTGGTGTCCGCAGTCGAGATGGGTGTCCTACCTATCGGTCTTGCGGTCGACATATCAAAAGCCGCAGATGAGAATGCACAGCGCGCCCTTGTAGAAGCCTATACGGAAAAGAAGTTGCGTGGGAAAAAGCTCGCGACCGTGCTGCGATTGTTACAGCAGCGTCAACGACGTGGGCGTCATCTCAGGCGTAACCTCACGGAGCGCAAGGAAGGCTACAAGCGGCCACTTACTAGCGATGCCTTGGTGCGAGTGTACCGTGAGGAAACAGATCGCCAGAAGCTGATGATCAAGAAGGCAGAACTGACGCAAGGCCGGCTTCTGTTTTTTGTGGAAGCCTTTCGCTTGTTGCGCAATGACGAGAATTTTCTGACGCTGCTGCGCGCTGAAGGTCTGGAAATGATGCCCACCTATCTCGAAGAGTCACTCCAGGTAGGGAGTGCAGCATGACAAACCAAATCCAATCCAACTGCGGTGACATATTGGTAGGCTTCGAGGGTGATTTTATCAGATTATCCTTGGAGTTTATTCTGCCAATCCGTCCCTTCCCAGCTACTGTAAGGACCAGTAAGAAATTTAAGCAAATCGTTGCTTCGGTGCGGGAGGTTGGGCTTGTTGAGCCACCTGTCGTTGCGCGCAATCCGGGTCAGCCTGGAAGCTTCTTACTGCTCGACGGTCATCTTCGTATCGAAGTCCTTAAGGACCTCGGGATTTTGGAAGTTGATTGTCTTGTATCAACGGATGACGAGGCCTTCACCTACAACAAGCGGATCAGTCGCTTATCTGCCGTACAGGAACACCGCATGATCGTAAAAGCGATTGAGCGCGGGGTGCCGGAGGAGAAGATTGCGAAAGCGCTCGATATTATGCCGCAAAGCGTCAGGCGCAAGATCAAGATGTTGGACGGAATCTGCGAGGAGGTCGCCAGTATCTTGAAGGATAAACAGTGTCCAACTGGGGTCTTTGAAATTCTCCGAAAAATGAAGGTTCTTAGGCAGGTCGAGGCTGCCGAGCTACTTGTCAACGCAAACAATTATTCCATTGCCTATGCGTCCGCCATTCTCGCCGGAACCCCACACGCCCAGTTGGTTGATGGCTCTAAGCCGAAGCTGCTGAAACGGATGACGCCTGAGGCAATGGCGCGGATGGAGGGGGAGCTTACTCGGTTGCAGGAGAGCTTCACGTCCATCAAGGACTCTTACGGCCAGGATCACTTAAAACTGACTGTCATCAAGGGATACGTAGCCAAACTTCTCGGCAATGCCCGGATAGTTCGGTACTTCATGCAGAACCGACCGGAGTTCATGGCAGAGTTTCAGGCCATTGCAGAGATGACGTCGACACACCCGCCTTAAGCGTTGAAAACTGGCAAGTGCAGCATGGGGACCCGGACCCGACAAGCGCGGGGACCGCGGGAGACGCCGCACGGTGGGGCGGATCGAGCGCGGCGGTGGGGACGACGGCGAACCCGTTCAGAGCCCACTAGGCCAGCATGAGCTTTCGCTGGCCGTATGGCTGAGGTTAGTCAGCCATAAGGTATGTGGGCGTGCTGGTTGAGCGCTATTACGCTCCTGGCACGCCCCGTCAATGGGAAGATTAGTTTGGGGGACATAGCTGCGGTGATGACAACCCCGAATAGCTGCTTCATCTCAAGGCACCAATGAGAGGTTGGTCTACTCTAACTTTTAATAAGGCAGGTCGCTTATTAAAGGAAAAGGCCCTTCGCATTAATAAGGATCCAGATTGGAACCGCTATTACGCCGAGCACGACGCCAAGCGAATTACGAGTTTTTGCTATTTTGATCAGCGGATTTCAAAACAGGGAATTCAAACCTGTTGAGCTGGGAACACACGTTGAATTTGCAGGCGACTGGTCGCTGTCATGCATCGCTAGTTCGCTGCGCTGAATGTTGAGATCGGGACATGGCACCACGCCACTTGACGATCTATAGGGACGCATGAATTATTGATCTGCTGATGACTGGCGATTCGGTATCGCCGTGTTCCCCCGGTGCGGAACAGAGTCAGAGGTCGGCGGCCAGCCCC
>CAZLBA010000169.1:0-5870 GCA_964557555.1 uncultured Beijerinckia sp. | reverse complement strand
CAAAAGCGCGCCATGCTGGCGGCGAAAGTGGAGGACATGATCAACACGGTGGTGCGTCAGATCGCCTTCTATTCCTTCGAGCGCAAATTGCATGAAGCGCGCCGTGAGGGTGAGCTCACCGCCGAGCAGATCGGTGAATTGTGGATGAGCGTGCAGGGCGAGAGCTTGGGGCCTGCGATTGCGCTGCGCGAAGGCTATGAGACCTTCTGGGCCTATATTCCGCATTTCGTGCATTCGCCCTTCTATGTCTATGCCTATGCGTTTGGCGATTGCCTCGTGAATTCGCTTTATGGCGTCTATCAGAAGGCCGAGAGCGGCTTTGTGGAGAAATATTTCGCGCTGCTGTCAGCTGGCGGCACGAAACATCATTCCGAACTCCTTGCCCCGTTTGGTTTGGACGCCCGCGACCCCGGCTTCTGGCAGATCGGCCTCAATATGATCGAAGGCATGATTGCGGAATTGGAAGCAATGGAGGGGTGAGGACAGTCGGCAATCGGCAGTTGGCAGTTGGCTCTCATCTGAGCTAGGAAGTCACCAACTCTAGAGGGAGACGCTCGGTGGCTTCGAAGGGTCGGATTCTCATTGCAGGCGGTGGCATCGGCGGCATGTGCGCAGCAGCGGCTTTGTTGCAGCGTGGCTTTGATGTCGTAATCTTTGAGCAGGCCGGTGAGCTGCGCGAAGTGGGCGCAGGCATTCAGATCAGCCCCAATGGCAATCGCGCCCTTGACTCGATCGGCGCGTTTGAAACGCTGCGTCAGCTATCCTGCAAGGCTGAACGCAAGGAAGTGCGCTTGTGGAACACCGGCAAGGTCTGGAAGCTGTTCGACCTTGGCCCGGTCGCGATTGAACGTTACGGCTATCCTTATCTCACCGTCTATCGTCCCGACCTTCTCACTGCCGTGAGTGAGGCGGTATTGCGTCAGCGCCAGGATGTTTTGCATCTCAATGCGCGCGTGGCAGGCTTTGAAGAACGCGGCGACAAGGTCGTGCTCACTTTGGAAGATGGCCGCAGCTTTGAAGGCGATGCGCTGATTGGCTGCGACGGCGTTAATTCCGTCATCCGTCGTTTGACGGCCAATGACGCGCCGTCCCGCTATCCCGGCATGATGATCTGGCGCGGTGTGATTCCGATTGAAGATTTGCCTGAACGGATGCGTGTCAGCATGGCCGTCAACTGGATCGGCCCCAATGGCCATGTCGTGCATTACCCCTTGCGCGAAGGAAAGATCTTCAATTTTGCCGCTACCATTGAGCGTGCGGAATGGGACGAGAAGGGCTGGACGGCTGAAGGCACCAAGCAGCAATGCCATGAGGATTATGCCGGCTGGCATGACGACATTCATGAAATGATTGATGTTGCGCCGAAGCTTCTGAAATGGGCTTATCTGGTGCGTGATCCTCTCGCGCATTATGCCTATAGCCGCGTGGCCTTGCTGGGAGATGCCTGCCATCCGACCTTGCCCTTCCTCGCACAAGGCGCGGTGATGGCGCTGGAAGATGGTGTGGTGCTGGCGCGGTGTCTTGAGAAATATGCCGATGTGAAGACGGCCCTTCAAAGATATGAGGATGCGCGTCTTGTGCGTGACAATCGCATGGTGGCGGGTGCGACCGATATGGTGCGCCATTTCCACAATCCTGATTATCGCGATTCCGCTAAGGCGGATGCCTATATCAACCGCGAATGGAGCGCTGAGGCGATCAATGCGCGTTATGAATGGCTGTTCACCTATAATGTGGACACGGTTGAGGTTTAAACGTCGCAGCCTCTGGATAAACTGATCCTTGCGCTTAAGTTCAACGTATCTGCTGTGATGATGCGCTGAGCAAACCCTCATGAGAGACGACGAAGCCAATCGCTTTTCTGCCCGTGCCGCCCGTTATGCTCGTGTTGGAGCGAATATGGGTGGAGTTGCGGCTCGCATCGCCATGGAGCGTCTCACGGCAGGCAATTTTACCGGCAGTAATGCGGTTGCGCTGGCGCGGGCGCTGGGCGGCCTTAAAGGTCCGCTGATGAAGGTCGCGCAATTGATGGCAACCATCCCCGATGTCTTGCCGCCTGAATATGCTGCCGAGCTGCAAAAATTGCAGTCGGATGCGCCGCCCATGGGTGCGGCCTTCGTCAAGCGTCGTATGCAGGCAGAACTCGGCCCCCAATGGCGTGAACGCTTTGCGGAGTTTGATCTCCATCCCGCTGCAGCTGCTTCTCTGGGTCAGGTGCATCGTGCCACAAGCCATGATGGCAAGCCGCTTGCGGTGAAGCTTCAATATCCCGACATGGCTTCAGCGGTGGAAGCCGATCTGAATCAGCTCGACATGCTCTTTGCGCTGCATCGCAGACTTGATCCTGCCATCGACACACGCGAGATCGCGGTCGAGATTGGCGCACGTGTACGCGAAGAACTCGACTATCGCCGCGAGGCTGGCCATGCCAAGCTTTACGCCCACATCTTGCGCGATGTGGAGCAAGTGCGCGTGCCCGGTGTGTGGGATGATCTCTCGACGGGTCGTCTGCTTGTGCTTGATTGGCTCGATGGCAAGAAGCTGCTCAGCTTCAAGGGCGAAGATCAGGAGACGCGCAATCGCATTGCAACCGCGATGTTCCGCGCCTGGTGGCATCCCTTCAGCCAGCTTGCGATCATTCATGGTGATCCGCATCTCGGCAATTACACTGTCTTTGGCGAAGGCGAGGGGATCAATCTTCTCGATTATGGCTGCATCCGCATCTTCCCAGCGAAATTCGTTGGCGGTGTTGTCGATCTCTATCGTGGCCTGTTGCGCAATGATGAGGCGCAAGTGGTGCATGCCTATGAGACCTGGGGTTTCAAAAATCTCCGCCGCGACATTATCGAGGTGTTGAACATTTGGGCGCGTTTCATTTACGGGCCTTTGCTTGATGATCGCGTGCGCACGATTGCTGATGGTGTTGAGCCCTCGCAATATGGCCGGAAGGAAGCTTTCACGGTTCACAAGGCGCTTAAAGAAAAAGGCCCTGTGAAAGTGCCACGCGAATTCGTTTTCATGGATCGCGCCGCGATCGGGCTGGGCGGCGTTTTTCTCCATCTTGATGCAAGGCTGAATTTCCATCGTCTGTTTGAAGAGGCGATTGGCGCGGATTTCTCGGTGGAGACCATTGCCCGCCGGCAGGCGGATGCACTGGCTCATGTCGGGCTCGCCGCCCCGGTCGCCTGATCCACCGCAGCGCCCCCGCCGTACCAACCCCCATGAAGTTATGGGCTGACCTTGTGGCGGCGGCGCGCACGGACGATCCCTTGCAGGGAGCGGCCAATCGCATCGCGCTCTTTGTCGGCACCAGCCAGCCCTTCTATCCGCTCGGCCTTGTCTGGGTCATGGGAGATGCGGCCTGGGCCTCGGCCATCGCCTGGGTCACCACGCCGGTCTTTCTGGCTGTCCCCTTTGTGGGGCGGGTGCGTCCGGCTCTGGCGCGGTTTCTGGTCGCGCTGGCAGGCACTTTCGTCACCACCATGGTGGCTTTGCGTCTGGGGGTTGCCTCATGGGTCGAGGCCTATCACCTGCCGGTGTTGCTGGTGGGCCTGTTGCTCTTTCGCCGGGGAGAGGGACTGGCGCAGGGCTTGAGCTTGGGGCTGCCCGTTCTGGGCTTTGCCCTTGTTCATGGGTTGGGGCCTGCCCCGGCTGTGGTGGACGGGGCTGAGAGTTTGCAATGGCTGCACGGGGCGGGGGCGCTCATCCTGTCGGCCTATGTGATTTATGAGGCCCGCAACGCCCAAAAACGGGGGGTTGCGACGTCTGGTCAGGCTTCGGTCTGATTGCGGGTGAGCTGGGATTCAGCTAAGCATTGGCCGGATTGTTCCGGCCAATTGAAGAGGAAACCATGGCTGACCAACACAACTCGGCGGGCCATCCCGCCATGGACTATGCCGAGCACGAGAAGACCTATCAGCTCTTCATTGGCCTGACGAAGTGGGGCACCATCTTCTGCGTGGCCATTCTGGTATTGATGGCCGTCACGCTGCTCTAGGAACTGCCCGCCGCCGGGCCTCCGCCGCCTGGCGGCCCTGCGGCCTCCACGCCCGCTATGGGCACGGACAGAATGTCCCAAGGGAGGCTCTTTGATGCGTATCGCTGTTGTTAAAGAAACAGATGCCAACGAGACCCGCGTCGCTGCTACTCCCGAAACGGTGAAGAAGCTGATCGCGCTGGGTGCGAGCATCGCCGTTGAGGCCGGGGCTGGCCTGGCTTCCGGCATTCCCGATCAAGATTATGAAGGCGCTGGCGCTTCCATTGCGCAGGGCAGGTCTGCAACCCTCGCCGGTGCTGATGTCGTGCTCGCCGTGCGCCGTCCCGATGCGCAGGGCCTCGTGGGTGCAGCCGGTGGCGCTTCCGTCATCGCCATCATGGATCCTTATGGGCAGGAGGCTGCGCTTGATGCCTATGCGCAAGCGGGCCTCAATTCTTTCGCCATGGAATTCATGCCGCGCATCACCCGCGCGCAGGTGATGGACGTGTTGTCCTCGCAAGCCAACCTCGCCGGTTATCGCGCCGTGATTGATGGCGCGGCTGAGTATGGGCGCGCCTTGCCGATGATGATGACGGCAGCTGGCACTGTGCCTGCCGCCAAGATCTTCATCATGGGCGTTGGCGTTGCGGGTCTACAGGCGATTGCCACTGCGCGCCGCATGGGCGCGATTGTGACGGCAACTGATGTGCGGCCTGCCACCAAGGAGCAAGTGGAATCGCTCGGCGCCAAATTCCTCGCAGTCGAGGACGAGGAGTTTCTGCAAGCGCAGACTGCCGGTGGTTACGCTAAGGAAATGTCGAAAGAGTATCAGGCCAAGCAGGCCGCGCTCACGGCGTCTCACATCGCCAAGCAGGATATTGTCATCACAACCGCTCTCATTCCCGGTCGTCCTGCGCCGCGTCTCATCACGGCTGACATGGTGCGCTCGATGCGTCCGGGTTCCGTGATCGTGGATTTGGCTGTTGAGCGTGGTGGCAATTGCGAGATGGCGCAACCGGGTCAGGTCGTGACGACGGACAATGGTGTGAAGATTGTCGGCCATCTGAATGTTGCGGGGCGACTGGCGGCTACAGCTTCAAGCCTTTATGCGCGCAATCTTCTCGCTTTCATCGAAACGCTGGTTTCCAAGGAGACCAAGAGCTTTGCACCCAATTGGGATGACGAGCTTGTCAAGGCAACGCTGCTCACCCGTGGTGGCGCCGTTGTGCATCCGAACTTTCAGCCCAAGGCGTAATCGCGCCGGTTCCCGTTTCTTGTGAAAGAGGGCAGTCATGGCAAATGAGGCTACCCAGAAGTTTCTCGACAGTGTGCAGCAAGCCGCGCAGCAATATGCTGATCAGGTTGCAGCTGCCGCTGGCGATGCAGCTGCTGCCGCATCTGGTGGTGCGATTGATCCCTTCGTTTTTCGTCTGGCCATTTTCGCGCTGGCGATTTTCGTTGGCTATTATGTTGTGTGGTCGGTGACGCCTGCCCTGCATACACCGCTGATGTCGGTCACCAATGCGATCTCCTCGGTCATTGTGGTCGGCGCCTTGCTGTCCGTTGGCGTTGATGCCTCAAATCCGGCTGATGATGGTGCGCTTTACGCGCGCATCTTTGGCTTCATCGCGCTGGTGCTGGCTTGCGTGAATATCTTTGGCGGCTTCCTCGTCACCGAGCGGATGCTGGCCATGTACAAGAAGAAGGGCTGAGCCATGAGCGCGAATTTTGCAGCCCTTCTCTATCTGGTCTCAGGCGTACTTTTCATCCTGTCGCTGCGCGGCCTGTCGCATCCCTCGACCTCCCGTCAGGGTAATCTCTATGGCATGATCGGCATGGCGCTCGCTGTGGGCACCACGCTGCTCTATCGCTTGCCGTCTGGCCTCATGTCATG
>CAZLBA010000168.1:5005-5915 GCA_964557555.1 uncultured Beijerinckia sp. | reverse complement strand
CGCGGATCATGCGGCTCGTCACCTTGTCGCCTTCGGTGCCAGCGAGCGGCGAGTCATTGACCATGAAGGTCATGGACAGGGTGGGCGGATCAATCGGCTGCGCCTGCAGGGGCTCAATCACATCAAGCGCACAAACTGTGTCAGCCACGTTGAATTTTTCGAGGCCGGCAATCGCGACGATGTCACCCGCTTCGGCTTCATCAATCGGCTGGCGCTCAATGCCACGGAAGGCGAGGATCTTCGAGACGCGGCCCTGTTCGACCACATTGCCCTGACGGTCGAGCACTTTCACCGGCTGGTTGGGCTTCACCGAGCCTGCAAAGACTCGGCCTGTAATGATGCGGCCGAGATAGGGATTGGCTTCGAGCAAGGTGCCGAGCAGGCGGAAAGATCCTTCTTCCACCACTGGCGGTGCGACATGTTTGAGCACGAGATCAAACAAGGGACCCATGCCCTGATCTTGCGGCCCTTCCGGCGCATCAGCCATCCAGCCTTGCTTGGCTGAACCGTAGATGATGGGGAAGTCGAGCTGTTCGTCGGTCGCATCAAGTGCAGCGAAAAGATCGAAGACCTCATTCACGACTTCGGTGACACGCGCATCGGGCTTATCAACCTTGTTGATGCAGACAATGGGCTTCAAACCAATCTTGAGCGCCTTGCCGACGACGAATTTCGTCTGCGGCATCGGACCTTCAGCAGCATCAACGAGAACGATGGCGCTATCAACCATCGAGAGGATGCGTTCCACTTCGCCACCAAAGTCGGCGTGGCCGGGCGTATCAACAATGTTAATGCGGATATCTTTCCACACAACCGATGTCGCCTTGGCGAGAATGGTGATGCCGCGCTCCTTCTCCAGATCATTCGAATCCATCACGCGCTCAGCAACACGCTGGTTTTCGCGGAAGGC
>CAZLBA010000168.1:2494-4995 GCA_964557555.1 uncultured Beijerinckia sp. | reverse complement strand
CGCAAGAGTTGATCGACAAGGGTTGTCTTGCCGTGATCGACGTGGGCGATGATCGCAATATTGCGGAGTTGCATAGAGGTCTCTTGGCTGTGCCGCCTGCCACTGGCAAGGAGCAATGCGACGCTGAGCCCCGCCCTCATGACGGATGCGCGACAGTCGCGACGAAAAGGGAACGCACGGGGCCTGACCCCGCTTTGCCGCGGTGCAATACAGCAAAAAGCCTGATTTGGAAATGGGGGCAGAGCGCTTGTTTACGGTTCAGCCCGCCAAAAAGCGGGGCTTTTCGTCCTCTTTGAGGGTGTTGCGCTCCAAAAAGCTGCGCCGGTCGCGGATCGCGAGCCGGACCTGATCCATCGCAAGGCCCAAAGCAGTGACCTTATGGGTGTCGAGATGGCGCAGGGAGGACGTTTCCAATGCCTGAGCCAAAAGGTCATCAGAATCCCGCTCAAGTTCATCAAGCTCGGCAAGGCTCCGTGCTGCCCGCGCTTCAGAGAGATGGCGGATCAGGACCCGCATCAGCTCTTCAACCCGCGCGTGACCAGCGGCACTGAAGCGGCTGGCCAAAGCCGCAGCGGCCGAGGCCAGGATCGAGACAACCATGGCACCGATATAGATGAAATCGGAGTATTTTTCGAGGAAGGTCTCCTCCTCATCGTCCAGATAGGCGATGGCGCCGGGATGCACAGGCAAGGGCAAACCGCGCTCGGTGGGCGGTGCTTCCATGCGATTGGCTGCAGGAGAGATGGCAGCGATCAGCGGTCGCTTGGCAAACATCACGCGCATGGCATCAGCAATAAAAGCATCGGCTATGCTGGCTTGCGCCACAAGACGGGTTGAGACCCCAACTGCCTGCACATCATTGGAAGGGCGCGGCAGCGTGCCCCCAAAAGCGCCGCGCGGAATTTCCAGCGGCTCGAAGATGGGATTGACCTGCGAGAGGGCACGCGCCTCCATCACGGGAATGACGATGGGCTGACCCTCGCCAGCCGATGCGACACTGTTGACGACATCAATCAGCCCGCTGGAAATAGGTGACCCGACAGCCACGACAACATCAACGCGCTTTTGCGTGAGGGCGCTGGCAATGTCTGGCACCAACAAAGTCTGTTTTTCCACGCCATCACTGACGTCGTAATAGCTCAGGACCAGATCAAGCAGGCGCGCATTGGCCATGCCGCCGGGGTGATTGGTCACAATGCCGATACGCCGACCGCGCAAATCAGCAATATGCGAGATCTTCGATCCGCCGGGCGCGAGAATGACCATGGCGCTTCGCTGCAGGATTGCGATGGTCTGAGCTTGTTTGGGCATGTTGATGTCTGTGCGCACAACAGCGAGATCAACCTGCTTCTGGTCAAAAGCGGAGGCGGCGCGTGCTGCACCATCCGTCGGCAGGATGCGCAAACGCACGGGCTCATGTTCTCGCGCCATCACAGTGGCAACGGCACTCATGAGATGATGCTCATCAGAATCGCGGGCAACCGCAACGCGCAGCACATTCGGCCGATCAAAATACCAGGCGCCAAGCGCAGCCACGGCAACAAGAGCAAGGCCAGCGGCCACAACGGCAAGAAATGTGCGGTTCATCGCGCCTCCGAGGATCGCCCCGATGAGGTGGTTGAAGCGATCCTAGCGGCTTTTATGTGGCAAGGCGAGGCCTCAACGGCCTCGGCTGTCGCGCTTGCCGAGCGTGCGCAGACGCAAGGCATTGAGCTTGATGAAGCCTGCCGCATCGCGATGATCATAGGCAACCGCACCCTCTTCGAATGTGACGAGATCCTGATCATAGAGTGAGTAAGGCGACTTACGGCCGACCACTCGTGCCGTGCCCTTGTACAGCTTCAGGCGAACCGTACCGCTGACACGCTCCTGACTCTTGTCGATCAGCGCTTGCAGCATTTCGCGCTCAGGCGAGAACCAGAAGCCGTTATAGATCAGCTCGGCATATTTGGGCATCAGCTCGTCCTTGAGATGGGCTGCGCCACGATCAAGCGTGATCGATTCAATGCCCCGATGGGCTGCCAGCAGGATCGTACCGCCGGGCGTTTCATAAACCCCGCGCGACTTCATGCCAACGAAACGGTTCTCGACGAGATCGAGACGACCAATGCCATTGGCCTTGCCAAGTTCATTGAGCTTGGTGAGCAAAGTCGCGGGCGACATCTTCACGCCGTCAATGGCAACCGCATCGCCCTTTTCGAAATCAATTGTGATTTCGGTGACGACATCAGGCGCTTCTTCGGGCGAGATCGTGCGCATATGCACATATTCTGGCGGCTCGACCCACGGATCTTCCAGCACCTTGCCTTCAGACGATGAGTGCAGAAGATTGGCATCGACCGAGAAAGGCGCTTCGCCGCGCTTGTCTTTGGCGATCGGGATCTGGTGCTTTTCAGCAAATTCGATCAGCGATTCACGGCTCTTGAAATCCCACTCACGCCATGGCGCGATGACATGGATGCCAGGTTCGAGGGCATAATAACCAAGCTCGAAACGCACCT
>CAZLBA010000168.1:2147-2484 GCA_964557555.1 uncultured Beijerinckia sp. | reverse complement strand
CCCTTGCCAGTTGCACCATGCGAGACGGCATCAGCACCGACCTTGCGGGCGATTTCGATCTGCTTCTTGGCAATCAGCGGGCGCGCAATGGAGGTGCCGAGCAGATAAAGGCCTTCATACTGGGCATTGGCGCGGAACATCGGGAAGACATAATCGCGCACGAATTCTTCGCGCAGATCTTCAATGAAGATGTGCTCAGGCTTGATGCCAAGCAGCTCTGCCTTTTTGCGCGCTGGCTCCAGCTCTTCGCCCTGACCGAGATCTGCCGTGAAGGTCACGACTTCGCAGCCATAGGTCGTCTGCAACCACTTCAGGATGATGGATGTATCGAGACCGC
>CAZLBA010000168.1:0-2137 GCA_964557555.1 uncultured Beijerinckia sp. | reverse complement strand
TAGGCGAGGACGACGCGCTTGATGTCTTGCTTGGCCATAGTGAAGAACTCGTCAGGTGAGGCCGCGGGAGGGGCCGCAATCGGGGCGGACTATAGATGCGGATCGCGCGGGCGCAACCCTTCGCCCTCTCCGTCTTGCGGGCGAGGCCAGAACCAGCGCAAAACCACCATCAGGATCAGCGTGAAGAGGATCGCAAAGAGGACGTCTGAGGGAAAATGGCCGCCAAAGGCAACACGTAGCAGGGCCGTTACCCCGGTCACAGCGGCAGCGAGTGCAACGGCAGGCATTTTGAGGGGAGCGGGCGCGAGGCTGGCAGCCCCGATGAGCCAGGCAGAGGCAGCCACCTCCCCTGACACGAAAGAGCAATTACGGCGACATTGCCCATCCGTTCGATACCAGGGGCGGAACTCGAACGGGCCTCCGAAGTCTGTCACCTGAACCGGTCGCGGGCGGTGCCAGTGATCCTTGAGGCCTGTATTGACCAGAAGGCCCGGCCCCAGAGCGAGGGCGAGTGCCAGATAAAGCACCGTCCGGGATCGTGGCCGCCACTGTGCAGGTATGGGCGCCTGAAATCGGCCCGCCAGCCAAAACAACACAAGCATGGCCATCATGGAAGCAGGCAAGAAATAGAGCACCGCTCGGAGCTGGCGCAGGCCCTCCACCCTGTCGTGGAAGCCATCGCCGCCCCGCAGCGCCTCAACCAGAGCCAGATCTAGCTCCGGCCACAGGCCGAAGATGACGCCATTGGCGAGGGTCAGAAGAGCGAGGGGGATCAGCAAGCGACGCAAGGGGGCCTCCGGCCCTTCCCTTAACCGCTGCGGCTGCTAGGTTCCAGCCCATGTCTCTGTCTCAGGAAGAAATCGAGCGCTATGCCCGCCACATCGTCTTGCATGGCGTGGGCGGCCCCGGCCAACAAAAGCTCAAAGCTGCCCGCGTGCTGGTGATCGGCGCGGGCGGGCTTGGCTCGCCCCTCATCCAATATCTCGCAGCCGCAGGGGTGGGCACGATCGGCGTGATTGATGATGACGTGGTCTCGCTATCGAATTTGCAACGGCAGGTGCTGCACACAACTGCCGATCTCGGCCGGCTGAAAGTGGAGAGTGCGCGCGATGCGGTTGCGAGACTGAACCCGCATGTGACGATGGAATTGCATGCAAGCCGCCTGACGGCTGAAACAGCGCGCACGCTTGTGCGCAATTATGATCTTGTGGCTGACGGGTCTGACAATTTCGAGACACGCTATGGCGTATCCGATGCCTGCTTTCACGAGAAGCGCCCCTTGGTGACAGCCGCCGTGGGTGCCTATGACGCTTCGCTCACCACATTGCGCCCGTTTGAAACGGGCAAGGATGGCAAACCCAATCCCACCTATCGCTGTCTGTTTCCCGAACCACCACCGGCGGGCACCGTGCCTGCTTGCGCAGAAGCGGGCGTGCTGGGTGCATTGACGGGCGTGGTGGGCTCCATGATGGCGCTTGAAGTCTTGCGCGAAATCACCGGCTTTGGTGAAACTCTGGTTGGGCGGATCCTGCTCATCGACACGCGCGCGATGCGGTTTGAAACGATGAATTACGCATGGGATCCGGCTAATCCCTTGAATGGCAAAAACATTGATTAAGGCCCGTTTTCCTTGACAAAGTGACGCCGCTTGGGTTGCCAAGCCCTATCTTGCCTCCAGGCTGTTTGCCGTGGAGATCGTCCTGCCCCCGCCAAGCTTCCGCTTCAGCGGGGGTTCATTTTTCTGAGGTCATTTTTCAATGAAGGTCGTCATTCTCATTGATGGTGGCTTTTTGCGTGCATCAACACGCTTGGCCAAGATATTTTTCGACAACTCACTCATCGTCGCCTTCAGTCGGCAGTGTCGAAGACCCGACCAATATTTACGGCGCGTGATGTCCTACGACTCGCCCCAATATCGTGGCGTTGGTCCTCAACCGATCAGCGAAATAAGATCGCCTTCGAGTCAAGCGACAAATGGCTAGATGAACTTGCATGTTTCGAGCGCTTTGCCGTCCGCAGAGGTAAGCTTGCCTTCCGAGCTTGGTAGCCAAAACAAATGCCGCCCAGCAGCATCGCTCTCACCGACGCTGACTTCCGCCCCGTGTTCGAACAAAAGGGCGTGGATATGCGCATCGGC
>CAZLBA010000167.1:0-5992 GCA_964557555.1 uncultured Beijerinckia sp. | reverse complement strand
CAGTGAGGATCGCCCCGGCCATGACCGACCGCACCGCTCTCGCCAATGCCAGCAATCTCGAAGAGCTGCGCGCGCTGTTAAACCCGCTGGAATTCATGGCCGGCTGGAACAAGCATGAGCCCTCTTTGTGGAAAGAGCCACGCAGCCAGTTCCGCCCCTTCATGTGGCGCTACGCAGATGCCAAGGCCGGGCTTGATGCCGCAGGTCGCCTGATCAATGCAGAACAGGCCGAGCGGCGCAATTTGTTCATGGTGAACCCTATTGAGGGCAATCACTATGCGAGCCTTCGAACTCTCGTCACCGCCTATCAGATGATTCTCCCCGGCGAGACAGCCCGCACGCATCGCCACTCGCCCAATGCATTGCGTCTCGTGATGGATGTCGCTGATCACTGCTACACCATTGTCGATGGCGTGCGCATTGACATGGAGCCGGGCGACATCTTGTTGACTCCCGGCATGTGCTGGCATGGTCATGGCAATGAAGGCTCGCGCCCCGGCTACTGGATCGACTATCTCGACGTGCCGCTGGTGCATTTGCTGGAGCCAATGTTCTTCGACATGTGGGATGGCCTGCAGCCGGTCGAAGAAACGACCCGCAACTCACCCTTTGTCTTCACGCTGGCTTCAATGAAAGAGCAACTGAAGAGCGCCACTGCAGACGAATATAACCGCACGCGCATTCGCCTTGATGCGCCCTCCATGCCCACGACTGCCCTTTACATGCAGGAGATGAAAGCTGGCTCATCGACGCGCAACTTGCGCTCGACCGAAAACCAGATCTTCTCCGTCGTCAGCGGCAGCGGCGTGACGCAAGCGGGCAGCGAGCATTTCGAGTGGCAAAGGGGCGATACTTTTGTTGTACCGACATGGAATATGCTGCGCCACGAGGCGCGGGAAGATGCACTGCTCTTTTGCGTATCCGATCTCCCGGTGCATGAAAAACTCGGCTTTCTGCGCATTCAAGCCGAGGACTGACGGCTAGAATTTAGGCAATTGCCAACAACACAGGCATAGCGCGCTTATGGGCGCGCCGTTTGGGCCCTCTATCACCTAAGTCTCGGTGGTACGCGCCTTGCTTTGCTTCTAGCCTGTCCTTGCGGACTTGGGCGGCAGGAGTGAGGGGCGTGGTACAGCAGGCCTTTTTCGATGAGATGACGAGCGCCGATGGCGATATTCGCGCTGTCTATCGCCGCATTGCGCAATGGCTCGATGAGTCTCCGCCTGAATTGCTGGCCTCTCGCCGCCACCAAGCAGAGCTTATGTTTCGGCGTATCGGCATTACTTTCGCAGTCTATGGCGACAAGGAATCGACTGAACGCCTTATCCCCTTCGATATCATTCCGCGTGCTTTGTCGCGCAGTGAATGGACGCGGCTTGAGAAAGGGCTCGTGCAACGAGTGAAGGCACTCAATGCCTTTCTCGCTGACATCTATGGCAAGGGCGACATCTTGCAGGCTGGTGTCGTGCCCTCTGACATCATCTATCGCAACCCCGCCTATCGCCCCGAAATGGCGGGCAGGCCCGTGCCGCACAATATCTATGTCCATATCGCCGGCATTGATGTCGTGCGCGTCGATGAACAAGACTTCTATGTTCTGGAGGATAATGCACGCACGCCCTCTGGCGTTTCCTACATGCTTGAGAACCGCGAAGTGATGATGCGACTTGTGCCCGATCTCTTCGCGGCCTGCCGTGTCGCGCCTGTCGAAAATTATCCAGAACATTTGCGCGCTTGCCTGCGCTCGGTTGCCCCTAAAAGTGCGGGTGGTGATCCAACCTTGGTGGTGCTGACACCGGGGCAATATAATTCCGCCTATTACGAGCATTCCTTTCTCGCTGACAAGCTCGGCGTGGAACTCGTTGAAGGTCGAGATCTTCTGGTGCGCGATGGTTTTGTTTACATGCGCACGACACAGGGGCGTAAGCGGGTCGATGTGATCTATCGTCGGCTCGATGATGATTTTCTCGATCCACTCGCCTTCCGCCCAGACAGCGCGCTGGGGGTGCCGGGGCTCATGAGCGCCTATCAGGCTGGCAATGTGACACTCGCCAATGCGGTCGGCACGGGCGTTGCCGATGACAAGGCGGTATACACCTATATGCCAGAGATCATCCGCTTTTATACGGGTGAAGAGCCAATCCTGAAAAATGTACCAACATGGCGCTGCCGGGAGCCCGATGCGCTGGCCTATGTACTCGACAACCTGTCGAAGCTTGTGGTGAAGGAAGTCAATGGCTCTGGCGGCTATGGCATGTTGGTGGGACCACATGCAAGCAAGGCAGAGATCGAGGCCTTCGCCAGAAAACTCGCAGCCGACCCCGCCAATTTCATTGCACAACCGACGCTGTCTCTGTCCACTTGCCCGACATCGCTGGCGAACGGAATTGCGCCACGCCATGTCGATCTGCGTCCCTTCGTGCTCTCTGGCGCCGATGGCGTGCGTGTCGTGCCCGGCGGCTTGACGCGCGTTGCATTGAAAGAAGGCTCTCTCGTCGTCAATTCAAGTCAAGGCGGCGGCACCAAAGACACATGGGTCATCGACGACCCGCAATCGGCTTGAGGCGATCATGCTTTCACGCACAGCAGATAACCTCTTCTGGTTTGCCCGCTATATGGAGCGCGCTGATTTTGTCGCGCGCATCGTCAACACAACGCGCCGACTTGCGGCCTTGCCATCAGGCGATGGCGGAGCTGCCAATGAGTGGGAAGCTGCCTTGTCCGCAGCAGGTGCCCTCGAACCTTACGAAGATATTCACAAGACTGTCGAGCCTGACAAGGCAATCGACTTCTTGCTGTTTGATACACGCAACCCCTCATCAATCGCCAATTGCATTGAATACGGCCGTATCAATGCGCGTGCGGTGCGCACTGCACTGACTATTGAAACATGGGAAACCATCAATGCGGGCTGGCAAGAGATGAAGAAGGTCCAGCGCCAGCACGACAAAAGCAGATTGAACACCGAAGAACTCGTCGCATTTCTCGACATGTCGATGAAGCTTGCGCTTGACGTTGACGGCTCCGCCTATCGCACCATGCTGCGCAATGACGCCTATTGGTTTTCGCGTTTGGGGCTTTATGTGGAACGCGCCGACAACACTGCGCGTATTCTCGATGTGAAATATAATATCCTGCTGCCAGAGACAGAGGCGGTCGGCGGTTCGCTCGATTATTTCCAGTGGAATGCCATCCTGCGCGCCGTTTCAGCCGTGACCTCTTATCACTGGATCTATCGCGAAGGTGTGAAGCCCTGGCTGATTGCGGATCTCCTGATCCTGCGCCCGGAAATGCCACGTTCACTGATTGCCTGCTATGGTGAGATCGTGCGCTTTCTTGATGCGATTGCGCAATCCTATGGACGGCAGGGACCGGCCCAGCGCAAGGCAAGGCAGATTTTCACACAGCTGGAAAATGCCACGATGAAGCAAGTTTTCAGCACCGGGTTGCACGAGTTTCTGACAGCCTTCATCGAAGACAACAATCAGATTGGCGGCGCCATCGCAGAACAATATCTGCTTGATTGAGGAAGCCATGCGAATCCGGGTATATCACGAGACCTCCTATCGCTTCGAAACAGCTGTGCGGGGCCTGCTGCAGGTACTGCGCATGACACCGCGCAATTTTGAAGGTCAACATGCCGCCAATTGGCGCATAGATGTCGATATGGATTGCCGGCTGACCAGCGCCGAAGATGCCTTTGGCAACATCATCCATGAATTCAGCGCGGAAGGGCCAGTGACGCAGTTCAAGATCATCGTCGAGGGTGAGGTCGAAACATCCGACATGGCAGGCGTCGTGCGCGGCGCGCGCGAGAATTTTCCTCCTGAACTGTTTCTGCGCTCGACCGAACTCACACATCCCAATGAAGCCATCACCGCCTATCTTGCCAAAACGACCGCCAAGGCCACCGACCAACTCGGCAGACTTCATGCATGGCTCGCAGCCTGTCATGAGAAGATCAGCTTCGACCCGAATGCCAACACGCTGAGCGCGCAGGAGAGCCTCGACGCCCGCAGCGCCAATGCGGCAAGCCTTGCGCATCTGTTCATAGCGGGCTGCCGCAGTCTTGGCACACCAGCGCGCTGCATTTCGGGCTATCTGCTGCGTAGCGAGCCGGTGGGGCCGCAATCCCTGCATATGTGGGCAGAGGCCTATGTCGAGGGACTGGGCTGGATCGGCTTTGATCCAGCCTCAGGCCTGTGCCCCTCTGATCGTCACATCCGCCTTGCCTGCGCACTTGACGAGTTGGGTGCCAAGCCCGTGCGTGCCAGCCATGCCCTCACGCGCGAGCAACAACAAACCAACCTGCGGGTGGTTGAAAGTCAGGCGCAGCGTCAGTGGCAGAGCTGAGAGAAGCGCGGCGCCAAAGCCATCAACAACCTGATGCGACCTGTGGCGGCAAGGATGGCGGGACCGGCTGACCCCGCCTGAGAGCGCTTGCGCGTCGGCGCAAACAGGTCTAGGTTTTCGCCATAGCCGTGGGGTGCCATCCGAGTGGGTGGCTGAGATCATACCCGTCGAACCTGATCTGGTTAGCGCCAGCGTAGGGAGGCGATCAGGCCAAGCTTGCCTTGGCGCATCTCAAAATCCTCCACGCCACAGAACCAGCCAGCGCAGCCGCGCCGAGGCTTGAGGAGGACAAGACCATGAATGTGCAGCCCAAGCGCAGTGCACTGATCCCGGAAACCGTTACCACCGGGCCGCTCACCGGCTCCCGCAAGGTCTATTACTCCCCTGCGAGCCATCCTGAGCTGCGCGTCCCGTTCCGCGAGATTACGCTGACCGACCCGAACGAGCCGCCGGTGCGCGTCTATGATGCGTCTGGCCCCTATACAGAGGTGGATGCCCGCATTGATCTGTCAAAGGGCCTGCCCATCGTGCGCTCATGGCTCGCCCGGCGCGAAGGGCTTGAGGCTTATGAAGGCCGCCCCGTGAAGCCGGAAGACAATGGCGACGCCACGGGCGACAAGCTTGTGCAGCCCTGCCCGGCCAATCGGCAACCTCTGCGCGGCCAGAACGGCAAGCTTGTCACGCAATATGAATTCGCGCGCGCGGGCATCATCACCGAAGAGATGATTTATGTCGCGCATCGCGAAAATCTCGGCCGCGAGAAGATGCTGGAGAATGCGGAAGCCAAGATCGCTGATGGCGAAAGCTTCGGCGCATCAATCCCGGCATTCGTGACACCTGAATTTGTGCGCGATGAAATCGCACGCGGGCGCGCGATCATCCCCTCCAATATCAATCACCCGGAGCTTGAGCCGATGATCATCGGCCGCAACTTCCTGGTGAAGGTCAATGCCAATATCGGCAATTCCGCAGTGACCTCATCGGTCGCGGAAGAAGTTGAGAAGATGGTCTGGTCCACACGATGGGGGGCGGACACGGTGATGGATCTCTCCACCGGTCGCAACATCCACAATATCCGCGACTGGATCCTGCGTAACTCACCTGTGCCGATTGGCACGGTGCCGATGTATCAGGCGCTTGAGAAGGTCGGCGGCGACCCCATCAAGCTCACTTGGGAAATCTTCCGCGATACGCTGATTGAACAGGCCGAGCAGGGTGTTGATTACTTCACCATCCATGCTGGCGTGCGTCTGGCTTATGTCCCGCTCACCGCCAAGCGCGTCACCGGCATTGTTTCGCGTGGTGGTTCGATCATGGCGCGCTGGTGTCTGGCGCATCACAAGGAGAGCTTCCTCTACACGCATTTCGACGAGATCTGCGACATCATGCGCAAATATGATGTCTCCTTCTCGCTGGGTGACGGCTTGCGTCCGGGCTCCATCGCGGATGCCAATGACCGCGCACAATTTGCCGAGCTTGAGACGCTGGGCGAACTCACAAAAATCGCTTGGGACAAGGGCTGTCAGGTGATGATCGAGGGCCCCGGCCATGTTCCGATCCACAAGATCAAGATCAATATGGAAAAGCAGCTGAAGGAATGCCACGAGGCCCCCTTCTACACGCTTGGACCGCTGACGAC
>CAZLBA010000166.1:0-6363 GCA_964557555.1 uncultured Beijerinckia sp. | reverse complement strand
ACACCAAAGCGGCCATCGCTTCTTGCGGGTGGCGCTCGCTCAAGGCGCGACGCAGCTTTTCAAGCGCGCGATTTTCGATTTGGCGTACGCGCTCCTTGGAAATGCCGAGCGTCACGCCCAGCGATTCAAGAGTGGCGCTTTCCTCGCGCAAGCGGCGCTCGCGCAGGATCCGCAATTCGCGCTCTGACAGCACGGTCAGTGCATCGCGCAGCCAATCAATACGGCGCACGGAATCAATGGAATCGCCCACGAGTTCATCGGGGAGCGGCTTGTCATCGACCAAAAATTCCACCCGCTCGCTGGGGCCAGAGGTGTCACTCGTTACCAGCGGTGCATTGAGCGACATATCGGGGGCGGACAAACGCGCGTCCATCAATTCGACATCGGCGGCCGAAACACCAATTGCAGTTGCAATGGTGGCAAAGAGCTTGCCATCGCCTGTGCCCTGTCCGTCGCGCGACAGCTTTGCGCGCAGGCGCCGCAGATTGAAGAACAGGGCCTTCTGCGCCGAACTGGTGCCACCGCGCACGATGGACCAATTGCGCAGGATATAGTCCTGCATCGACGCACGAATCCACCATGTCGCATAGGTGGAAAAACGGACCTCGCGTTCAGGCTCGAAGCGGGCGGCTGCTTCGAGCAGGCCCACATGCCCTTCCTGAATGAGGTCAGCTACCGGCAAGCCGTAATGGCGGAAACGTGCAGCCAATGCGATCACAAGGCGCATATGGGCATGGGCGAGGCGATGCAAGGCGCGCTCGTCATGATGGTCACGCCAGCGCTGTGCAAGTTCGCGTTCCTCTTCCCTTTCAAGGAAAGGGGCGGCCATCGCAGCCTTGACGAACTGTCGGCGGACACCAGCCAATTGCGCCATTTCCGTCTCCCGCTCTCTGCCATTTTAATACGTCGGAGCTGGGCAGGCGGAGTAGTCCCACAGCCTCGACCGGCACATCAGCGCAACGAGCAATGGGGGGCATCGGTTCCGCCAGCGCTGGCGAAAGGCGAAGCTATTCGGTGACGATCTTGTAGCGGGCCCCGCCCTTGAGCGGGCCGGGACGGTCCAAACCATTGAGCAACAAGAACCATTCAAGCGGGCGGTCACTCAGTGCCATGCGACCGGCCATGGTCTGTGCTGTATCGGCTTCGCTGGCGGTGATGACTTTCAGCCGCAAGGGACTAAGGCGGCCTGCCTCTTCATTCGACAGGCGGCGGAAGCTCTGCAATGATTCCTTGAACTTTGCATCTGTGCGCTCGGTGAGGCCCGTGGTCGCAAAGATCATGCGATAGACATCGCTTCCCAAACGTATGACACCCACCCGGAATTGCCACTCACCCGCGCGGGCGGTTGCTGTGGCGGCGTTGAGACCATTGATGGTGAGTGTCTGGATCGTGTCCTTCTGCAAGCCCTCGATCCAGCCTGAGGCAAGATAGGTCTCCAGCGGAGTATCGGCAGAGACGGTCACACTATCAAGGCGTAAGGCTTCCGCACCGCCGGCAACGACACCCAGCACAGCGGCTGGCGTGTTCTCCAGGAGAAACCCGTCAGGTGCGGTAAAGCCGAAACCGAGGCGCGGATGCGAATAGCCGCGTCCGCGCACAACACCTTCCGAAGTGGCATCGCCAAATTCGATTCCATCAATCGCGTTGAGATAGTCGCCCTGTGCAGTGTCGCCGGAGCCGGTGACGGGCATTGTGCGTGCAATATTGGCTGCACGTGCAATGCGTTCGGGCGTGGAGGGATGGGAAGAGAGTTCCTGCGCCTGTGCGCGCTGGTTGAAGAGAGACGCACGCAAGGCGGATGACCGTCCCAGGGATGTCAGAAAACGCGCTGCACCATTGGGGTCATAACCTGCTTTGGCGATCATCGCGATGCCAAGACGATCAGCCTCAAACTCCTGCAAGCGCGAGAAATTGGCGAGCGAGGCCTGACCGCGTGCCTGCACGGTTGTGGAGCGCTCTTTCTGCAAAACATCAGCAACACGATTGATGAGTTGCTGGTCCTTTTCATGCTCGCTGCGCAGACTTGCATGGCCTGCGGTGATATGCGCGATCTCATGCGCCATCACAGCGGCAAGCTCGGCTGAATCATTGGCCAGCGCCAACATGCCGCGCGTCACATAGACATTGCCATTGGGCAGGGCGAAGGCATTCACAGTCGGCGTATTCAAGATGGTGACGCGATAGCTTTCACCCGGCTTTTCACTCACCGCTGCCAGACGCGCGAGAATGGCATTGAGAAAACGCTCCGTCGCAAAGCTGCGATATTCGCCGCCGAACATATCGACGAGGCGTTTATGCTGCGCATTTTCAGGCGTCTCGACACCTGTGATGCGAGGTGCGCCGGGCGGCAGCGGTGGTGCATCGCTGGGGGATTTGCCGAATGGGTCAAGCGAGGCACAGGCGGCAAGCTGCAACGCGACGAGGCTCGCCAGAGCGAACCGCGCTGTTCGGGCCATATGCCCTGCGCTGTCTGCTGCAATCACCGCACCCACGACTATTCCCTCAGTCCCCTGCTGGCCGGAAAGCTCTCGCCAGACTTAGGCGAAACAGCCTCGGCAGCGCGAGTCATTTCCAAAGCCTCTGGCTCATGAATTTGCATCTGTGGCCCGAAGCGCACATCCAACAGCCCGCGCACGCGCACTGTCTTACCAGACAGAGCTGAAATTTTTATGCCGGTTGAGTCAAAGCTGTTTTGCACGCGGCGGTCCAGCACAATTGCAAAGTCATAGCTGCGATAGGGACTGAAATTGGCATAGGCATAACCGCGTGATTGGCCGACCGAGAGGATCGTGCCTTCGACGATCACGATCTGCCCGCGCCGCTCAAGCAAGGCGGAACGGTCCGCGGCGGACAAAGGCTTGAACTGGTCCTCACGCCACAGGCCGCGCCCGGCGGCACGCGCCTCTTCCTCCAGCCTGAGCAGGTCTGCAAGGCAGGGGCGGGCGAGCGGGTCAATTTCGACCCGTGCCAGACCTGCATCTACGAGGGCGTCGGCCACCGACATCAAGGCGCCGTTGCGGTCGGGTGCGAAGGCACGAATGTTGAACCGCCCCCAGCGATCAGCACTCTTTGAAAGCCACTCAATATGCAGCGGTTTGCCCATAAGCCATTGTGGCAGAGCCTCGCGGAAGATGGGGTCGGCCTGATCCTCAATGCCAGCAAGGCGGAGCTTGCGCCCATCCTGCAAGATCAGCTCCCCGCGTGGACTGATCTGCGAGAGGGCAAGTGGCGCCGGCTGCGGTCGGCCACATAGGGCTGCTGCGGGCAATGCCGGCAACAGGCAGACAACAAAGAAAAAGGATCGCAAGGCTTGCATCAATGAACAGGGGTTGAAACCCTGCTATCTTAGCCCGATCCTGTCCTACAGGGACAGTGGGAGATGGGTCACTTGAGCGAATTCTGTATGGTGCTGACGACGGCGTCCGATCCCGCAGTGGTCAAGCGCCTGATCGACAAGGCGCTTGAGGCAAGGCTTGCCGCCTGTGTGCAGGTGATCGCGATCGAGAGCCATTATCGCTGGCAAGGCCAAGTCGAACAGGCGCAGGAAAGCCTGCTGGTGTTTAAGGCAAAAACCGTTGATTATCATGATCTTGAAGCCATCATCCGGGCGCATCACGGCTATCAGGTGCCGGAGATCTTGCAGGTGCCGGTGACAGCTGGTCTGCCCGCCTATCTTGGCTGGCTGCGTGAAGAGACCCGTTAGCTGCCCAAAGGTCCGTTCAGGATCCAGCGGTGTCCGAAGGGGTCGCGGAGAATGGCAAAGCGGGTGCCCCATAAAGAGGGGCCGGGCTGAACCTCGCCTTTCGCGCCCAATTGGGTGGCGCGCTTGAAGATGTGCTCGACATCCGAGCCCTTGTCGAATTCGAGGCTGACAGAGGCGGTCACGGCTTCGCCGGGCAAGGGGGGGCGTGTTTTGTCGATGCCAAGTTCGGGGAAAGCGTCGGAGACCATGACCGCTCCGCCATTGATCTCCAATTCGCAATGGGCGATCCGCATCCCGTCGAGATAGGGCATCAGGGCTTTCTGCTTGGCCCCGAAGGCTGCAACATAAAAGGCAATCGCTCCGGCGGCTGGCGTGGCGGTGAGATAGGGGGCAACGCGCGGGCGCTCCATGGCAAGATCCTTTCGGCTGCGACTGCGATGATTTGTCAGGGGTGCGGGCGTGAAAGCAAGAGACACTTTATTCCAAGGCGCGTTGCCTGTAAGACGTGTCGTCAAATCTAACGAAAGAGCCGCATTGAGCGGCAAGTGGGACGACTGAGCCATGGCGCCACGCACACTCTATGACAAGATCTGGGACGACCACGTTGTTGACGTTCAGCCGGACGGCACGACCCTGCTCTATATCGACCGCCATCTCGTGCATGAGGTGACGAGCCCGCAGGCGTTTGAAGGTCTTCGCCTGTCAGGTCGCAAGGTTCGCTCGCCTGAGCGCACGCTGCTCGTGGTTGACCACAATGTGCCCACGACAGATCGCTCGCAGCCTATCGAAGATCCCGAGTCCAAGGCGCAGATCGAATATCTCGCTGACAATGCGAAATATTTCGGCCTCGAATATTACAACGAGCACGATATCCGCCAGGGCGTCGTCCACATCATCGGGCCAGAGCAGGGTTTCACGCTGCCGGGTGCAACCATCGTGTGCGGTGATAGCCATACCGCAACGCATGGTGCTTTTGGTGCGCTCGCGCATGGCATCGGCACGTCGGAAGTCGAGCATGTGCTCGCCACGCAAACGCTGATCCAGAAGAAGTCGAAGAATATGCGCGTGACGGTGGATGGTAAGATCCCCGAAGGTGTCACCGCAAAGGACATCGTGCTCGCCATCATTGGCAAGATTGGCACGGCCGGTGGCACAGGCTGCGTCATCGAATATGATGGCGAAGCGATCCGCGAATTGTCCATGGAAGGCCGCATGACGGTCTGCAACATGTCGATTGAAGCTGGCGCGCGTGCTGGCCTCATCGCGCCTGATGAGAAGACCTTCGAATATCTGAAGGGTCGTCCGAAAGCGCCGAAGGGCGCACATTGGGAATCGGCTGTCGCTTACTGGCGCACGCTGAAGTCTGATCCGGGTGCGAAATTCGACGTCGAGATCAAGCTTGATGCTGCCAATCTGCCGCCGCTCATCACCTGGGGCACAAGCCCTGAAGATGTCATCACCATTGATGGCACGGTGCCAAAGGTGGAAGATGGCGCGACCGAACAGAAGCGCGCATCAATCAAGCGGGCCCTGGACTATATGGGCCTGAAGGGCGGCGAGAAGATCACTGATCTGCCGATCCAGCGCGCCTTTATCGGCTCTTGCACCAATGGTCGTATTGAAGATCTGCGCGCAGCAGCTGCTGTTGCCAAGGGTCGCAAGGTGGCAGCGGGCGTGAATGCGCTTGTGGTGCCGGGCTCTGGTCTTGTGAAGGAACAGGCAGAGAAGGAAGGTCTGGACAAGATCTTTATTGAAGCCGGCTTTGAATGGCGTGAGCCGGGTTGTTCGATGTGCCTCGCGATGAACCCGGACAAGCTCGCGCCGGGTGAGCGTTGCGCTTCAACCTCAAATCGCAACTTCGAAGGCCGACAGGGCTTCCGTGGCCGCACGCATCTTGTGTCGCCGGCCATGGCGGCGGCAGCTGCGATTGCTGGCCGCTTTGTCGATGTGCGTTCGATGAAGTGAGCTGCCCGCGGCCTGTGAATGCAGGCTGGGAAGGGACTGGATTTCTGAAAGAGGCACCAGAAATGGTGCCTCTTTTTGTTGGCGGCTTTTTACTTCCAGTGGCCTTTGCCCTTGGTCCAGCCCAGATGCCGCCCCCGGGTCCAGCCCAAATGGCGACCGCGATCCCATTTCTTCACTTTCGGTTTGTGGCGGATCTCGGTCAGGGCGGTCTCGGCAGACATGCCGGGCGCAACAGGCAGCGCCAAAGCAGGGGTGAGCAAGGTCAGGCTCAGCACAGCGGCTGCGGCAGGTAGCATCAGATTCATCGGCCAAAACTCCATGACTTGGGAGAGGGCAACGCTGCGCTCGCGGCCAAGGTTCCAGCCATGGGGCGTGGCGGCCGTTCTTCGTGTTTTGCGCGTGATCCCGGCTGCGCCTAAAGTGATGGCCATGACTGAGCTATCCCGCCTCCAGGCCCCTTCGCTCTGTGATATCGAAGCTCTTGCAGATGCAGCCTTTGCGGCACTGCCGGAGGAGTTTCGTGCGCTTTGTGAGGGACTTGTCATCCATGTCGAGGATTTCCCCGATGATGAGGTTCTGGCGGAGATGGAGTGTGAGACGCCCTTCGACCTGATGGGGCTCTTCAAGGGGCGTGGGCTGGCCCAGCGCGGCGCAGGGCTGGAGACGGGGGAATTTCCCAACATGGTTTGGCTTTA
>CAZLBA010000165.1:4120-6501 GCA_964557555.1 uncultured Beijerinckia sp. | reverse complement strand
GGCGGCGAGAACGATCGTGAACTCGGTCTGCTCTTCAGCAGCAGCAGCGCCACCGCCAGCAGCAGGAGCAGCCGCAACAGCGACAGCAGCCGCAGCCGACACGCCCCACTTCTCTTCGAGCATCTTGGCGAGTTCAGCCGCTTCGAGGACGGTCAGGGCCGACAGGTCTTCAACGAGCTTTTCGAGATTAGCCATGATAGTTCATTCCTTTACAGGGTTGGTTCGTAGAGTTGTTACTGAAAGGCCTCGTCAGGCCGCGTCTCGCTTGGCATAAGCCCCGAAAACGCGCGCGAGCTTGGAAGCCGGCGCGTTGGCGAGCTGAGCAACCTTCGTTGCGGGCGCATTGAGCAAGCCCACGATCTTGGCGCGCAGTTCGTCCAGAGACGGCAGAGTCGCAAGCGACTTCACACCGTTCACATTCAGGGCGGTCGTGCCCATGGCGCCACCAAGGATGACGAGCTTGTCGTGATCCTTTGCGAAAGCCACGGCGACCTTCGGAGCCGCCACCGGATCGTCCGAATGGGCGATCAGGGTCGGACCCTTCATCAGGGAACCGATCGAGGCGACATCCGTGCCTTCGAGAGCGATTTTGGCGAGGCGGTTCTTGGCGACCTGCACCGAAGCACCTGCTGCACGCATCCGCTTACGCAGATCCTGCATCTGGGCCACGGTCAGGCCGGAGTAGTGCGCCACGACGACGACCGAGGTCTTCTTGAAGACTTCGTTCAACTCCGCGACGAGCTCTTTCTTCTCCGCTCTGTCCACAGTGCTCTCTCCGGTTGATGGAGCTGGGTCCATCAGTTGCACGAGCTGCAATTGCTTGCAGCGCCGAGTGCCTGTCCCCGGGGCGATTGCTCGCACCGGACAGAAGGGTTCCGAACCAACCCGAAGGGCAAAGCCCTCCGTAAGCTCTTTCCCCGTCTATGCTGGCCTCCGCTCGTTTCCGGGGAACCCGGTTGGAGCCGTCGAAATTAAGCCTTCACCGCTCAAAGTGGCGAAGGCGCCGGCAGTCTCGGACAGGACATGGCCGAGCCGGGCACGAGATTGCTCCCGGGCCCGCCGGCCATTTCCACCCATCGTTCCAGGCTGACCTGAGCCGATGGGAATCTGAATCTGATATGGGGGCCGCCACGAGTGGCCGACCCCAAGCGCCCTATTTAGACTGGTCGCGCGCGCCTGCCAAGGGGGTCTGGCAGGATTTTTGTAACGGTCGAAACGCCGCTACCTGTCAATCAATCTGGACGCCTGTGGCCTTGGTAATGGGCTCCCAGGTCGCCAGTTGCTCCTTCACATGCGCCGCAAGCTCTTCCGGGGTGGAGAAGGTCACGGTCATTGTCAGGTCTTCCAGACGCTTCTGGAGCGTGGGATCTGCCAGCGCCTTTTTCAGCTCGGCGCTCATGCGATCAATGATCGGACGAGGCGTATTGGCCGGGAAAAACAGCGCCTGCCAGCTATAGGTCTCATAGCCCTTGAGCCCCTGCTCTTCCATCGTTGGGATATCGGGCATCTGCTTGGCCCGCTGCTTGGTGGTGACCGCCAGCGCACGGATCTTGCCAGCCTTGATGAATTCCACCGAGGACGGGAGATTGTCGAACATGACAGGGATCTGGCCGCCCACGAGATCATTCATCGCCGGGCCGGCGCCACGATAGGGCACATGCGCCATCGTCGTGCCCGCCATGCGGTTGAACATCTCACCCGACAGATGCAGCGGGGTTGCGACGCCGGAAGAGGCATAGCTGTATTTCTGCGGCTCCTTCTTCGCCAGCGCGATCAGCTCCTGCACATTTTTGGCAGGCACAGAGGGATGAACGACAAGCACATTCGGGATCGAACCAATCAGTCCGACGGGAGCAAAATCCTTGACTGGATCATAGGCCGATTTCTTGGCCATCAGCGGATTCAGCGTGTGGGTCGAAATGGTGGCAAAAAGAACCGTGTAGCCATCTGGCGGGGCCTTGGCGACCGCTGCTGCCCCCACATTGCCGCCAGCTCCCACGCGGTTTTCCACCACCACGCTCTGGCCCATCTGCTCGGTCAACTTCTGCGCCACGATGCGCGCTACGAGATCGGTCGAACCGCCCGCTGCGAAGGGCACGACCACATTGATCGACCGCTCAGGATAGGTCTGGGCCAGCGCAGGGCCAGCAAGCGCCGTAAAAGCCGCAGCCGTAGCCGCAGCTGCCGTGCACATGAATGAACGTTTGGAAATGGTCATCTTATCCCTCCGGTCGCGGACGGAAGGAATGTAAGCACTCCCCGGCGGAGTGCAAACCTTAACCGCAACAAAAAGGCCCCTCCTTTCGGAGAGGCCTTTCACATTATTGAGGGCTTGCCGTCTTAGGACTGGGCCACGATGACCGATGACGGATCAACCTTCA
>CAZLBA010000165.1:0-4110 GCA_964557555.1 uncultured Beijerinckia sp. | reverse complement strand
GGCGCCTTGCGGCTTGGCCTTGGCGACCGCATCCACGAAGGCCTTGATGTTTTCGATCAGCTTGTCCTGCTCGAAAGAGACCTTGCCCACCATGCCCTGCACGATGCCGGCCTTCTCGACGCGGAATTCAACCGCGCCACCCTTGGAGGCCTTCACCGCAGAGGCAACATCCATGGTCACCGTACCCACCGTCGGGTTCGGCATCAGGCCGCGCGGGCCAAGCACCTTACCGAGACGGCCAACGAGCGGCATCATGTCGGGGGTCGCGATGCAGCGATCGAAGTCGATCGTGCCGCCCTGAACGATGTTGACGAGATCGTCCGCACCCACAACGTCAGCGCCCGCAGCCTTGGCCTCATCAGCCTTGGCGCCACGCGCAAACACTGCCACGCGCAGAACGCGGCCCGTGCCGTTAGGCAAATTCACCACGCCGCGCACCATCTGGTCGGCATGTTTGGGGTCAACGCCAAGATTCATGGCGATTTCCACGGTCTCGTCGAACTTCGCAGTAGCGCGGTCCTTCACGAGCTTCACCGCTTCGTCAATCTTGTAGAGCTTGACGCGGTCGATGCCCTCACGGGCCTTCTTGATACGCTTGCCAGTCATCGCTTACCCCACAACCTCGAGGCCCATGGAGCGGGCGGAGCCTTCAATCATGCGCATCGCAGATTCGATGGTATCGCAGTTAAGATCGACGATCTTCTTTTCTGCGATTTCCTTGATCTGGGCGCGGGTGACCTTGCCAACGAAGCCGCGACCAGGGGTCTTGGCACCAGAGGCCGGCTTCTTGCCGAGCTTCAGGTTCGCCGCCTTCTTGAGGAAGAAGGTGACCGGCGGCTGCTTCATCTCGAAGGTGAAGGAACGATCCTGATAGGCGGTAATCACGACCGGGATCGGGGCGCCCTTCTCCATCTGCGCCGTCTTGGCGTTGAACGCCTTACAAAATTCCATGATGTTCAGACCGCGCTGACCGAGCGCGGGGCCGATCGGGGGCGAAGGATTCGCAGCGCCCGCCGGAACCTGAAGCTTCACGTAACCCGTGATCTTCTTAGCCATTTTGGCTGCTCCAATAAAACCCGACCGCCAAGCCGCAAGGCCCGGAGCCGGATGGTTGCAGTTTGTGGTGCAGCATGGGCTCCCGGCGGCTAACCGGGCATGCCTTCCACAGTGAAGGCCGCCCCTATACCGGGTCCGGCCTCATTTGGGAAGCCCTTTCAGGACGTCCCCCTCTTCTCACCCCTGCCCTGCCGGCAAGGGCCTGACGGGCTTCGCCACCCGCGTGACCAGCTGGCGCAGCCATTGATGGGGCGGCGAGGCATGCATCCGCTCATGCCAAAGCTGGTAGAATTCGACCTTGGGGAAGTCGATCGGGGATGGGACCACTTTCACCGGCAGCAAGGTCTCGAAATAGCTCGCGAAATGATGCGTCGTCGTGAAGACGAGATCTGAGCCCGGCACGAGATAGGGCGCCATTGAGAAATAGCCCAGCACGATCCGCCGGTCGCGCTTCAGCCGCAGGGAGGTCAGGTGGTTTTCAACCACACCCCGCCGCGCCACGGAATAATCCGCAGGCGCCAGATGAACGGCATTCAAATAATCGTCCACCGAAGGAGCCTTCTGCACGAAGGGATGCTTCTCATCGACGAGGCACACATAGCCATCTTCAAACAGCGTTGATCTGTAAAGATAATCTGGTGGCTTCGGCCAATTCGAAATGACCAGATCCGCCTTGCCCGCCTCCAATGCTTGTTCAAAATCATAATCTGGCGTCAATGCACGCAATTCCAGAAATGCATGGGGTGCGCGCCGACGAAACTCACCCACAATGTCGCGGAAGATCGTCGGCACAGGATGATCTGGAAAAGCGATGGTGAAACGCTGACGCGAGGTCGCCGGATCAAAACCCGAAGGAGGCGCCAACAAAGCATCAATGACGGCAAGCGCTTGCGGTGCAGATGTGAGTAACCATTCGGCATGTCGTGTCAGCGCCATACCGCCATTGCCACGCACCAAAAGTGGATCATTAAAAATGGACCGCAGTTTGTTTAACAGGTGACTTGCGGCAGGCTGTGAGAGTGAAAGTCTGATAGCTGCACGCGAAACATTGCGTTCCTCAAGAAGAACAACCAGCGCGCGCAAATGCATTATATCGAGTCGATTGTCTGTAAGCATTTGAAAATCCGAATGGTGACATAATGATTTCTAAATAGCACGAATAGTATCTATTCACCAGCAATGATTGTCCGCCCTTCAAATTCTCCTTACGACTTTGAGAAGTTATTTTGAAAAGGGGGATTGAAATGACTGATGCTGCAGCTCTAGCGCCCGTAGAGGCGAAACATCCAAACGCAGACAAGACATTTGCGCAAATTACCTGGAGGCTCCTGCCTTATCTTGCACTGCTTTGGTGTTTGGCTTGGATCGACCGTGTCAACATCAATTTCGCCAAGCTCACCATGATGGATGACCTGAAATTTAGCGATGCCATTTATGGATTGGGTGCTGGTGTCTTCTTCATCGGTTATTTCTTTTTTGAGGTGCCCAGCAACCTCTATTTGCGCAAAGTAGGCGCCCGCAAAACGCTCATGCGCATCACTATTGGCTGGGGCGCTGTGTGTTTTGCGATGATGTTTGTGCAAACTCCGATGCAGTTTTACATTTGCCGGTTCCTGCTCGGCGCCTTCGAAGCTGGCTTCCAGCCGGGCGTGCTCGTCTATCTGACCTTGTGGTATCCGACCCATCGTCGCGCACAGGCTTTCGGCCTTTTCACTTCCGCAACAGCCGTCTCCACCATCATTGGCGGACCACTGGCCGGCTTCATTCTGAAGAATATGGCAGGGACCGCTGGTTTTGCTGGCTGGCAATGGGTGTTCCTGATCGAAGGCCTGATCACCATCGTTGCAGGCGCTGCTGCCTGGTGGGTGCTGACGGAACGTCCCGCTGAAGCAACTTGGCTCACCAAGGAGCAAAAGGATATTGTTCACGCAGAACTTGCGGCCGACAAAAAAGAGGATCGAAACGAAAGCATCATGTCGGTGCTGAAAGTGCCTGCCTTCTGGATGTTGACGGGCATCTATTTCTGCCTCGTGGCAGGCTATGCGACGGTGAACTTCTTCAGCTCAACTGCCATCCGGGAATTGGGCTTCACAGATCCCATGTCGATTGGCTGGATCGTGGGGGCTTGCGCCACTGGTGGCGCGATATTCCAGATCGTCAATGGCCGCCATTCGGACAAGAAAAACGAGATCTATCTTCACACCGCCTTTGCGATTGGTGTGGGAGCAATCTCGCTTGGCTTGATGGGGTTGTTTTTGGGCCAGAAAAGCACTGCAGGCACGCTGTTCTGCCTGTTCCTGGCAATCTCCGGCACGGCGAGCGCCTTCCCTGTGTTCTGGCAGATGCCGTTCCGCTGGTTTGACGGAGCTGCGGCTGCGGTTGCCGTTGCTGCCATCAACTCCATCGCCAATCTTGCGGGCTTCTTCGCGCCGACCTTCCTTGGCTATATGAAGGATCTCACGGGTACGGTGGCAGGGGGCCTCATCGGCATTGCTTGCGTGGAGATGATTGGCGCAATCCTGATCGTCTTCGCGCTCAAACGACGCTAGGGCACCCCGCTCAACACAAAGCCTCCGCCACGCAAGTGACGGAGGCTTTTTGAGTATCGGATTGAAGCAGTGATCAGATCTTTTCAACCTGACCAAATTCGAGTTCCACCGGCGTTGCACGGCCGAAGATCGACACGGCGACTTTGACGCGCGAACGCTGCTCGTCCACTTCCTCGACGAGACCTTCGAAGGACGCGAAGGGACCGTCCTGCACGCGCACCTTTTCGCCGACTTCGTAAGTGATCGAGGACTTGGGATGCTCGACGCCCTCGGCGACCTGGCCCTTGATGCGATTGGCTTCGGCTTCCGAGATCGGCATGGGCTTGTTATCCGCGCCGAGGAAGCCCGTCACTTTCGCTGTATTCTTGATGAGGTGATAGACATCGTCCGTGAGGTCGCACTTCACCAGAACATAGCCGGGGAAGAACTTGCGCTCGGTATTCACCTTGCGACCGCGGCGAATTTCCACGACCTGCTCGGTGGGCACCAGCACTTCTTCAAACTT
>CAZLBA010000164.1:0-6545 GCA_964557555.1 uncultured Beijerinckia sp. | reverse complement strand
ACCCATGAGGAACAGCAACGTGCCAAGCACGGCGCCAGCCATCTTGTTAAACTCGAAGGAATCCATGCCTGAGGGCTCCGCTGTCAGCCAATCCCGCGCGAGGCGCGCCAGTCCACGCAGCCGACCCTTCCGACCAGTCCGCGCGACGCGGTCTGATTACCCGCTTTGCGCCCTGCTTGGCAACTCGTATAAGCAGCGGCCACTTGCTACTTTTTGCCGCCCGTCCCCAGAGCCCCGACCCGCCCATGAGCGCCATTGTTCTGATCCCCGCCCGTCTGGCCTCCACCCGCCTGCCAAACAAGCCGCTGGCAGATATCGCCGGTGCCCCGATGATTGTCCAAGTCTGGCGGCGGGCTTGTGAGGCCCAGATTGGGGATGTGGTGGTTGCCGCCGATTCTCCAGAGATTGCAAGGGCCGTGGAGGCTGCGGGCGGCAAGGCTGTGATGACGGGACAGCATCACCAGTCAGGCTCGGACCGGATCTTTGAGGCCCTCACTCTCGTGGATCCCGGCAAAAATTACGACATCATCGTCAATGTGCAGGGCGATTTGCCCACGGTCGAGGCCGAGACGGTGCGTGCTGCCGCGCGGCCCCTCAATGACCCCCATGTGGATATCGCCACTGTCTGCGCCGAAATCACCCGCGCCGAAGAGCGCTCAGACCCCAATGTGGTCAAGGTGGTGGGCTCCCCGCTTAGCCCCGGCCTGATGCGGGCGCTTTATTTCACCCGCGCCACCGCCCCCCATGGTGAGGGCCCTCTGTGGCACCATATCGGCCTTTATGCCTATCGCCGGGCGGCGCTGGAGCGTTTTGTCAGCCTGCCGCCCTCCGTTCTGGAACAGCGCGAAAAGCTCGAACAGCTCCGCGCGCTTGAGGCGGGGATGCGGATTGATGTTGCGCAGGTTCGCGAAGTACCGCTTGGTGTAGATACGCCGCATGATTTGGAACGCGCTCGCGCCATGCTGGCCGGGCGCTGACTTGGAGAGATGCTCGTGAACAAGGTCATTGCCTATCAGGGTGAGCCGGGGGCGAATTCCCATATCGCCTGCCGCGATGTCTATCCCGACTGGGAGCCTTTGCCCTGTGCGAGCTTTGAAGATGCTTTCACCGCCATCACCGATGGGACGGCTGATCTGGGTATGATCCCGATTGAAAATTCCATCGCAGGTCGTGTCGCGGATATTCACCACTTCCTGCCGCAAGCAGGGCTTCACATCATCGGTGAATATTTTCTGCCGATTCATTTCCAGTTGCTCGCCCTGCCACAGGCGGACATCAAGACGATCAAGTCCGTCTATAGTCACGTCCATGCGCTCGGTCAGTGCCGCAAAATCATTCGCGAGCTTGGACTGAAGCCGGTTGTAACGGGCGACACGGCGGGTTCTGCGCGCGAAGTCGCGGAATGGAAGGATCCCACGCGCGCCTCCCTTGCGCCAGCTTTGGCTGCTGAAATCTATGGGCTGAAGACACTCGCGCGTGATGTCGAGGATGAAAAGCACAATACAACACGCTTCATCATTCTGTCGCGCGAACCCGGATGGGCTGCAGTTGGCACGCCCAATACAGTGACGACCTTTGTGTTCCGTGTGCGCAACGTGCCGGCGGCTCTTTACAAGGCGCTGGGTGGCTTTGCGACGAATGGCGTGAACATGTCGAAGCTTGAAAGCTATATGGTTGACGGGGAATTTGCCGCGACGCAGTTTCTCGCTGATGTCGATGGACATCCCGATGATCCAGCGCTGAACCGCGCTCTGGAAGAGCTGGATTTCTTCTCGCGTGAGGTCAAGATTCTCGGCGTTTATCCAGCCCATCCCTTCCGCATTGAAACGCAGAAAGCAGCTGAATAATCACGCCTCGACTTCGAGCGCGTCATAACCGGCGCGTCGATAGACAAAGGTTGAGACGGCCCAGGCTGCCGCAAAGATGGCGATCATGACAAAACCCAGGATCGCCATTTCATCATTGGCAGTCGCCACCATTTCCCAAAAAGGCCCATGCAAGGCCAGCCGCTCGCCAATGAGGCCCAGCGCCTGCAAGACACCAATGACGAATGCAATCAGCACCGACATTGATGTGATGACGAGGTTGTAAAAAAGCTTGCGCACCGGCTTGACGAATGCCCAGCCATAAGCGCCCAACATCATGACCCCATCCGCTGCATCTGCAATCAGCATTCCCGCCATGAAGAGCAGCGGGAAGCTCATGATCTGCCACAAAGCAATATCATTTGAGGCGCTGGCGGCGGACAGGCCAAACAGGCTGATCGTCGTTGCCGTGTCAAAACCAAGAGCAAAGAGGAAGCCGAGCGGATACATATGCCATGGCTTCGTGACCATGGCGAAAAGCGGACGCAGAAGGCGTGCGAGAAAGCCGCGCCGCGCCAACACTGCATTGGTGTCTTCATCGCTATAGCGACCGGTGCGCCGCAAATGCCGAAAAGCTTTCCAGACATTGAGCAGCACCGCCAGATTCAAGGCGCCAATCAAGAGCAGGAAGAGCGTCGAAACAGCTGGCCCGATGATGCCGCCAATATCGGCAAATTTCTCGAAGTCGTCCTTCAGGGCTGAGGCGGTTGCCGCCAGCAACAGGGCCGCCACGACCACGATTGTGGAATGGCCAAGGGCGAACCAGAAACCGGTTGAGATCGGTCGTTGTCCATCCTGCATCAGCTTGCGCGTCACATTGTCGATGGCTGCAATATGATCAGGGTCGATCGCATGGCGCAGGCCCAGAACCCAGGCCAGAAAGGCCGTGCCCAGCAGAACCGGGTGATCCCGAAAGGCCACCAAAGCCCAGCCCCAAGCAGCCAGATTGGCCGCAATCAACCCGACAAACATGCCCTTGATCCGGGCCTTCAGCGAAGCATCGACCATGGGATTCATACGCAGAGACCATTTCCTCATAACGAAGAGTGGTCTTGAGCCGGGGGACACCCGTTCAAGCCGCTTTTGTGCTGGATGAGGATCAGTTTAAGCGTGGCCGGAGGGGCCTGCAATCAAAATCATCACTTTTGGACGATTCTGCTTACAGGCCCGTCCCTATCACGCAATCGTGCTCGCCATGGGCGAGCCGCCCGACGTGCGGTGCAGGCCCTGCAACATCGAATCTGCGCTATCGAGGAAGGCGCGCACATGCAGGTCGATCACCTCCGGCCCGGAGGCCGGGGCGAAGGCCGCAAAGATTTCGCGACGCATGCAATAGAACAGAACCGATGCATGAAGTCCGAAAACCAGTTCACGCTCGCCTTCCATCAGCGGGACCTGTGCAAGGCCCGGCAAGGCAGACATATGCCGCAATTCTTCAACCAGCGGCATGATGAGTTTTTCACTCAGCACTTTCGACAGTTCAATCGGCAAGGGCCAGCCATCAAGCGAGGCGCGCAGGAACAGACGCAAACAGATGCCATCCTCGTCATGCACATAGCGTGCATAAAAAGATTTGAGACGTTCGGCCAGAGGCGTCCCGCGATCCTTCAAGACATCGGCCCATTCCATAGTGAGACGATCAGCAAAGGCGTGATCGAAGATTGCTTGAAGAAGCGACTCCTTGGAGTCGTAATATTTGTACAGAAGAGCCTGACGAACGCCCAGACGGTCGGCAAGATCGCGCGTTGATGCAGAGAAGCCTTCTTTTGCAAAAAAGAGAGACGCTTCACGCAGAATAGTCGCGCGTCGTTCACCTGCGGGAAGACGACGTGCGCGCATACGCTGTGGAGTCTGCTGAAGCTCGGCAGAGCCGCTCATCTGCGATGACTCCGGCTGATCAGAGGTCATATTTTTTCCAGAGGTGCGCTCCAGAGCATTTGCGCTCGGGAATGTTGGTCACTGCATTCACTACGCCGCTACTAACATTTGTGAATAAGACCGCGCAAGAAAACGGTTGCTTTAGCTAGGTAATTTTTACGTTTTCAAATGATCTACTGCTCACTTGTTGTAGCAGATTACAGACAACTTGCATCTCTTATGATCAATCGAACATTTCATCATGAGCCCAAGTTTGCAAAAGTGTCCGTGCAATCGCAATCAGCTGTGGCGCAGCAAGATATTTCTCATGTTCACCTTTCAGCATCTGGCGAACTTCTTGACGTGTGAACCAACGCGCATCTTCCAACTCTGTTCGATCAATGGTGATCTCTTCCGACAAAGCTTCAGCAAAACATCCAATCATCAGGCTGGCGGGAAATGGCCAAGGTTGCGATGCCATGTAGGTCACGCGACCAATGCGGATGCCAGCTTCTTCCATCACTTCGCGCCGCACCGCATCCTCGACCGTCTCGCCCGGTTCAATGAACCCTGCGAGAGCTGAATACATGCCAGGCGCAAAACGCGACTGCCTGCCAAGCAAACAAGCATCACCACGAATGGCCACCATGATGACAACAGGATCAGTGCGCGGAAAATGTTGAGCCTGACAAGCACTGCATTCGCGCTTCCACCCCGCACTTGCCAGCTGAGAGTCAGCACCACAATTGGAACAAAAGCGATGGCGCATATGCCAATGCAAAAGGCTTTTCGCCTGCGCCATCACGCCGAGCATCGCGCGCGGCAGGAGACGCTTCACAGCCAGGCTACGCAGATCGACCAGAGAAAGTCCTGTCTTGCCGGGTATGGCCGGTGGATCCCCCATGGCGAGGTCTGCATCAAACAGGGTCGCGAAGAGAGGGCCTTGGGGTGACAGGCCCAACAGGACCTGTTCGCGCATGGGTCCAAGGGTCTTGGCCTCTGCCGGGCTGAAACAGGGATTCAGCTCCTCAACTGTCCGCAACAGCGGCATATCCCCGACAAAGATCAATGTTTGAGCTTCTGGCGCGTGCAGCAAAGCCTCGACCGCCTGTTTGTCGTCTCGCAACGCGGAAAGCCGATCCAGCGGATTGCCCGCGAAACCGGTCTGCGCGGAGAGTTCTTCAACAAAAGGCTGGCTCATTCGATTAAGGCTCCGTCACCATCTTATGCTATCTAGCACAGACAAAGGCCGCGCGCCTGCGTTGCCTGTGGACTGCCCAGACGGATGCCAAGATGACGAGTGATGAAGCGATTGAATGCCTGAAAAAAGGCCCCATTCTGGTGACGGGCAGTGCAGGCTTTATCGGCTTTCATGTTGCACGCCGCCTGCTGGAAGCAGGCTGCCAGGTCATCGGCTTTGACAGTCTCAACAGCTATTATGACGTGAAGCTGAAAGAAGATCGCCTCGCACAGTTGCGGCAACATCCTGAATTCATCTTCCACAAAGGCGATCTTGCAGACCAGAGCGCGGTGGCGCATCTCTTCGCCGCGCACAAGCCCCTGCATGTTGCGCATCTGGCCGCACAGGCCGGGGTACGCTATTCGCTGAAAGCGCCACAGGATTACATTTCCGCAAATCTGGTTGGATTTTTTCACATCATCGAAGCTGCACGCATAGCGCAAGTGCGCCATCTTGTTTACGCCTCTTCAAGCTCTGTCTATGGCGCCAATACGCGCCAGCCTTTCTCTGTCTCACATTCCGTCGATCATCCAGTTTCGCTTTATGCGGCGACGAAGAAAAGCAACGAGCTTGTGGCGCATAGCTATAGCCACATCCACAATCTGCCAACGACGGGCCTGCGTTTCTTCACCGTCTATGGGCCTTGGGGGCGACCTGACATGGCGCTCTTCATCTTCACCCGCGCAATTCTCGCAGGCGAACCCATCGAGGTCTTCAACAACGGAGAGATGCAGCGCGACTTCACCTATATTGATGACATTGTCGAAGGCGTAATCCGCACGCTGGCTCATGCCGCGGCGCCCGATCCGGCCTGGACTGGTGACGCCCCCAATCCCGGCTCCAGCCGCGCACCGTGGCGGGTCTATAATATTGGCAATCACCAGCCCGTCGCCCTGCTCGATATGATCGGGCTTTTGGAAAAGGCATTGGGCCGCGAGGCCAAAAAGACCATGCGTCCAATGCAGCCGGGCGATGTCCTTTCGACCTATGCGGATGTGGAGGCTCTGCAGCAGGCGGTCGGCTTTTCACCCTCAACCCCGCTGAGCGAGGGGATCGAACGCTTCGTGCGCTGGTACCGCGACTATTATGGCGTCTGAGGCCGGACGACGAAGAGTCGAAAACCCCGGTCTCCTCCTTGCGCAATGGGCCTCCTTGGTCCACATAGGGGGCGGGAGGTTGGCGGTGGACGCACCACTCGCCAACCGGGTCAGGTCCGGAAGGAAGCAGCCCTAACGAGACCGGGCGGGTCTCTGTCCAGCCTCCCACCCTTCTGCGCCCTGTGGCGCATCCCAAGGACGGCGCCCTGATGACGGATGAGCGAAAGCCGGACGCCGCTGGCGCCGGAGATGAGCCCTCGCTGGGCCTCGATCTGGGCCAGCCCGCGGCCAAAAAACCCGCCGCCTATCGCGTCCTTGCCCGCAAATATCGCCCCTCCAGCTTCGAAGACCTCATCGGTCAGGAAGCCATGGTGCGCACGCTCTCCAATGCTTTCAAACTCGACCGTATCCATCAGGCTTACATCCTGACGGGCGTGCGCGGCGTCGGCAAAACGACGACTGCGCGCATTCTGGCGCGCGCCTTCA
>CAZLBA010000163.1:0-6718 GCA_964557555.1 uncultured Beijerinckia sp. | reverse complement strand
TTGGCCGACACCGACCTCTGCTGCGAGGTGGATAACCCCATCGACATTGCGCAAGGCTTTATGCACAGCTTCGCTATCGCGAATATCGCCGATCTGAACCTCAGCATCGCGGCAGCTCAGGCGATGCGATAAGCCATGCACCTGCGGAATGAAGCTGTCGAGAATGCGCACCTCATGACCGCGCGCTTGCAGGTCACGAGTGACATATTGACCGATGAACCCACCGCCGCCCGTGATGAGGATGCGTTTGCCCACGCTCTCGTTCCCTTGCTGCTTCGCTGAGGTGGCAACGCAGCAAGTTTGTCGAACGTTCCCGAAGGATCAGATGAGGACGTAGCGACCCTGTTCGTCGCGTGAGAGGCGTTGCGTCTTGCGCAATCTGTCCAGCTCTCGCACGATCTCGCGGCCATCCCGGCTCCCAAGCGCCGCCATCAGATCTTCGAAATAGCATGGGCCATGTTGCAGCGCGGCCTCGACGCTTGCAAACCGTGACGACGCAAAACGCGGTGCTTCTGGCACTTGAATATCCAGCCGGTCCTGCGAACCAAAAGGCCATGTCAAGTCAAAGCCTGCCTTGCCGCCGACTCGGACAGCTCCCAGCGAAGGGTCGAGCGGCAGGGTGCGCATGGAATTGAGTACGATGAGATCCCGATCTGCCTGAAAGCGCGTCGCCATGGCCCAATCAATCTGCTCATCGTCATAAATGTCGATATCCGGATCGACGACAAAGGCGTGTTTGATATTGGCAAGACAGCCCAGCGCTGCAGCGATCGCATTGCGCGCTTCGCCCGGCACGCGCTGACGCAGACTGATCCGCACATTGAACATGCCCCCGCTCGCTGGCGTGGCATAGACCGCCAGCGGCTCGCGTATGGCGGTTTCGAGTGCCCGCCACACGACGACTTCGGTGCGAATGGCGTTGAGCTGCGCCGTATCAGTTCGGCTCATGGCACGCCCGCCAATACTCATGGTCTGGAACAGGGCATCCTTGCGATGGGTGATCGCTGTGACATGAAAAACCGGGTTGCGCTTCACCGCGCCATAATAGCCGAGAAATTCACCAAAGGGGCCTTCAGCCTCTACATGGCCGCGCTCATCAAGATAGCCTTCAATGACATATTCGGCATCAGCGGGTACGCGAATATCATTCGTGATGCATTTCACGACAGGCAAAGGCGCATCCCTTAGGGACGCAACAAGGCCAAGCTCATCGACGGGCAGACGCATCATGGCAGCAACATAGTCGATGGGGTGCGCGCCGATGACAAAAGCAACCGGAAAAGGGCCGCTCTTCGCATTGGCTTCATAAATGGCGCGAAAATCGCTTGGCGAGACGAGATCAATGCCTGCTTCTTGCGGACCGCGCAGCATCAATCGGCGTATGCCTGAATTGGTGAGACCTGTGCGCGGGTCGAGGACAAAATCAATTGCTGCCGAGATGTAAGGCGCCCCATCAAGCCCATGCTGCAAATGCACCGGCAAGCGTGTGAGATCTGCCGCTTCCCCCTGCAGCACCACCTGCTGCACGGGCGCCTCGGACCTCGCCAGCTCGGTGATGACTGGTGCGTTGCGCAACCGTCGCTGCACTTCTTGACGCAGTTTGTGGGGCTCAACACCAAAAGCCAGCGCAAGGCGCTTGCGACTGGCGCAGATATTGGCGGCAAGTGATTGACCCTCATCACCCACAGCATTGATCAAGACTGCTTTTGCCTCTCCATCAATCTTTTGCGGAAGATCGACAAGATCACAGGGCTCGTCATAGCGGCGCAATTCTCCGGCCATATCAAGCGCTGCAATGAAATTGCGCAGGCGAAAGCGGTCAAGATCAAGGCTCATGCGCTACCCCAGACGTCCCGCGCAACATCAACGATCATCTGCAGCTTCTCAAACTGGCGCTCAATCGTCATGGTCTCACCGCCAATCCCACTAGAGAAACCGCATTGCGCGCTGAGAGCGATCTGATCGAGCGAGGTGAATTTCGACGCTTCTTCGATCCGACGAAGAATGGCATCGCGGCTTTCCATCTCGGCACTCTTCGTCGTGACAAGGCCAAGCACTGCGACTTTGCCTTTGGGCAGGAAGCGCAGGGGCTCAAAACCACCCGCACGCTCACTGTCATATTCGAGGAAATAGCCGGTGACATTGACCTGATTGAACAGAAGATCTGCCACAGGCTCGTAACCGCCTTCTGCAATCCAGGCGCCCGCAAAATTGCCGCGACACAGATGCATGGCCATGGTCATGTCTTGCGGCAGGCCGCTGATGCAATCATTGATCAGGCGCGCATAGGTCTGCGGCAATGCATTAGGATCTTCTCCGAATTTAGCTGCCTCCTGACGCAAAGTCGGATCGCATAGATAAGCGAGGTTTACCTCGTCAAGCTGGGCATAACGGCAGCCTTTGGAATAAAGATCACTCAGCTCCTCGCGATAGACCTGCGCGAGATCAGCAAAGAAGCTATCCATCTGCGGATAGGCGGCTGAATCAATCGAGCTGCGGCCGCCGCGGAAATGCAGCACTGTTGGTGAAGGCATGGTGACTTTGGGCGTCGCCTTGGCGATCGAAGCCAGATAGGCAAAGTCATTAGCAAACATTGGGCCTGGGCGCGAGATCTTGCCCTTCACTTCCAATGTCGGGGGCTTGTGGTCGCGCGTGCCGGCCTTGGAGTGGAAACGCACATTGAGCTTTGATTCAGCGGGCGCAACATTTTTGATCTTGAGCAAAAAGTCGCGTTGCCATGAGAAGCGATTGAACTCGCCATCGGTGACAACCTTCAGGCCAATCTCTTCCTGCTTGCGTACGACATCGCGGATCGCTGCCTGCTGGATCTCAACCAGCTTCTCCTGAGAGATCTTGCCAGCCTTGGCTGCTTCGCGCGCATCCAGCAGCGCCTGAGGACGGATGAGGCTTCCGACCTGATCGGCGCGGAAAGGCGGTATGGTACGAGCAGACATTTCAACTCCCCAATGTCACTTTGTCGCTTCTCCATAACCGATCACACGCTAGAGGCAAGGCTCTCCTGAATGGGGCATTGCCCACCCCTTGCCTTGACGGACGTTCCAAGCGACAAGGAGCCAACAAGAGGTGAGGAAGATGCGGCCACAGGCTCTGGGTTATCTGGGTGTGAGCACCAGCAGTCTCGACGATTGGGCAGATTACGGCACCAGATTCGTCGGCATGCAGATTGCCGAGCGCAGCCGATCCACACTGTCGCTTCGCATGGATGATCGCAAGCAGCGGCTTGTGGCCGTCGAAAATGGCGCGCTGGGCGTCGCCTATTTCGGCTGGGAGATGGCGGATGCCGACGCGCTTGCCACGTTCTGCGCCAGACTGGACAAAGCCGGCACACGCATTACGCCGGGCACGCGCGCTTTGGCCGATGAGCGCCGCGTCGCTGATCTCGTCATCGTGGAAGACCCGATCGGAAATCGGCTAGAATTTTTCCACGGCGCGGAAGTCACCACAGATCCCTTCAAGGGCGGGCGCGTGCATTCAGGTTTCCGCACCGGCCCGCTCGGCCTTGGGCACGTGGTGGCAACCGCTGACCGCGTGGCAGATGCGGTGCCCTTCTATCGTGATCTGATGGGCTTTGGCTTGAGCGATTATTACTACAAGCCGTTCGAAGCCTATTTCTTCCATGTCAATCCGCGCCATCATTCCTTTGCGCTCATCGAAACGGGCAAGCGCTCAACCCACCACATGATGATCGAGCATTTCAGCCTTGATGATGTGGGTCAGGGACTCGATCTTGCCCTGATGGAAGAGGGTCGCCTTGCTGTAACTCTGGGCCGTCACTGCGGTGATTACATGACCTCTTATTACACCCACACACCGTCAGGCTTCATCACCGAACATGGCTGGGGCGGGCAGCTGATCGACCCTGCAACTTGGGAAGCAACCCATCGCACAGAAGGGCCGAGTCTGTGGGGCCATGAACGCTCATGGATGACACCTGAAAGCAAGATCGAGGCGCGCAAACTCTGCATTCAAAATGCAGAGCGCGGTTTGCGTCGTCCCGTTCAGGTGCTCGAAGGCAATTACAATCTCATGCCGGGCGAATGCCCGTGGTGGGATGGCGTGGTTGGCAAGCAGCGCTGATCAGCGCGGCACGGGAAGAGCGGGCGTAATCATGCCCGCGGCCTCACCAAAGCCGATGCGATAGCCATTGCCTTGCGCAAAGCCACGGAAGATCAGCTCATCGCCATCTTCCAAAAAGCTGCGCGTCTCACCACTCGGCAGAGTGAGCGGCTGCGTGCCATTCCACGAGATCTCAAGCAAGCTGCCGCGCTCGCTCACCTCATCTCCACTGATCGTGCCTGAGCCCAACAAATCACCCACACGCATCGCGCAACCAGTCGAAGCGTGATGCATTAATTGCTGCACGCTAGACCAATAGAGATAGCGGAAATTGCTCTGCGTGATCTGCACAGGCGTGGTCATCTTTTGCGAGCGCAACCACACTTCCAGCGTGACATTGTAATTATTGAGCCCGCTCTGGCGCAGATAGGGCAGCGGCTGCGGCTCTTGCGCAGGTGTCGCAACACGGAACGGCTCCAGCGCCTCTTTCGTGACAATCCATGGCGAGATCGTTGTGGCAAAGGCTTTCGCCAAAAAGGGACCGAGCGGCTGATATTCCCATGCCTGAATATCGCGCGCACTCCAGTCATTCAGTAGCACAAAACCGAAAATCATGTCTTGCGCCTGGGCCTCGCCAATCATCTCGCCCATGGCAGAATCTTGACCCAGCACAACACCCATTTCCAATTCGAAATCGAGCTTGCCGCAAGCGCCCATCACGGGCGGCGTATCGCCTGATTTCAATTGTCCAAGCGGGCGACGAATGGGTGTACCACTCACAACAACTGTGCTGGCACGGCTGTTATAGCCAATCGGCATATGGCGCCAATTTGGCATCAAAGCCGCATTGGCTCCGCGCAAGATCATGCCTGCATTGGTGGCATGTTGAAGGGAGGAGTAAAAGTCACTGAAACTCTTCACCTCAAAGGGCAGATGCATTTGCGCGGAACCACGTGGCACAAGCGCCCGGCTCCGCAAGGCCGCATCATCACGCAGTGTCGCTACATCCTGACGCAACAGCTCGCTAATGCGCGCGCGGATCTTAGACCATTGCGCTGGACCAAGCGCCATGAATGCATTCAAGGCAGGCTGATTGAAGACAGATGCCCGCGCTTCAACGGGCAGCAATCCAGCCGCTTCAAGCACTGCAAGATCCAGAATGAAGTCTCCTATCGCAACGCCAATATGCGGCGCAGATCCAGCGATTGAGAAGACGCCATATGGCAAGTTTTGAATCGGAAAATCACTCTGCGGTCCAACCTCGATGAAGGAGCGCAAAGCGGGATCATTCGGCGTCATGGTACACTCACGGGCGATTGGGGTCGAAATGCTTCTTGAGACCGCTCCAGCAATCCACATAATCCTCCTGAAGAGTGGGAGATTGCGCAGCGAATGAGGTGACACGCTGCGGATAGCGCGTCTCGAACATGAAGGCCAGAGTGTTTTCCATCCTGACTGGTTTCAGCTCGACCGTGCTCGCATGTTCAAACGCATCCATGTCGGGACCATGTGGCATCATGGAGTTGTGCAAACTCGCGCCACCCGGCACGAAACCATGCGGCTTCGCATCATATTGGCCGTAAATCAGTCCCATAAATTCCGACATGATATTGACGTGATACCATGGCGGGCGGAACGTATTTTCGGCAACTGACCAGCGTTCTGGAAAGATCACCAAATCAACATTCGCCATGCCGGGCGTATCTGACGGCGCTGTGAGCACAGTATAGATCGACGGATCCGGATGATCGAACAGCACCGCGCCCACAGGCGAAAAACGGCGTAGATCATATTTGTAAGGCGCGTAATTCCCGTGCCAAGCCACCACATCAAGGGGCGAGGCCTGCAGCTGCGTTTTCCATGTTTGTCCATTGGCGCGCATGTAAAGCGTGCAAGGCCCTTCGCGATCTTCATAAGCTGCAACCGGCGTCAGGAAATCGCGCGAATTCGCGAGGCAATTGGCCCCAATCGGCCCACGTTCTGGCGGTCGGAATGCGCCACCATAATTCTCGCAGATGTAACCGCGTGCAGCAGTATCGAGCAATTCAACGCGCATCTTCACACCGCGCGGAATGACGACAATTTCACCCGGCGTCGCTTCGATGATGCCAAGCTCGGTAACAAAGCGCAGCCCACCTTGCTGCAGCACAAAGAGCATTTCGCCATCGGCATTGACGAGATACTCATCCTGCATGTTCTTGGTCGCGAGATAGATATGCGCGCCCATACCGCCTTGCGCGCCAGCATCACCCGCCGTCGTCATGCTGCGCAAACCTTGCAGCAAGGTGACGGGCTCTGCGGGGATCGGCTGCGGGCTCCAGCGCATTTGTCCCGGCGGCGTGTCAGCCTCAGCGCATGGCGCACTGCGCCAAAAACCGCCCTCCACCTTGCTGAAACGCCCATTATGCTTAACCGAGGGACGGATGCGATAGAGCCAGGACCGCTGATTATCCGCACGCGGCGCGGTAAAGGGCGAGCCGCTCAATTGCTCCGCATAGAGGCCGTAGGGGCATTTTTGCGGCGAATTGCGGCCCACGGGCAGCGCGCCCGGCAGGCTTTCGGTCTCAAAACTATTGCCGAAGCCGGAGAGATATTGAAGCGCCATAGTCTCCACCCTGAATGGTCGGGCCGCGCGGCCCTT